>JAZQGX010000076.1:0-52883 GCA_045540275.1 Kiritimatiellia bacterium
GGAGGTCCAAAATAAAATCGGGGCTCGAGAGCGAGGGTGAGTCGGGACGATATGAGTTGTGCGGGGGAGGCCTGCGCAATTTGGCGTTGCGTCTGCGGGAGTCGATGCGATGGGCGCGGACGGCAAAGACTTTCTGGGCGAAAGGGGTGTATTTTGCCAACCAGGCCTTGTGTACGGCCTCGACTTGAGGGGAGAAACTATGGGATGGTGCGCGCATCGAAGAGAAGTGTATCAAAGCGGGATGCAGGGCGCAAGGAGAAAATGAGATTACGGTGCGGATGAATTGCGGAAGTCGTTTAGAAGTGGCCTTACTTCGTTAAATACTTTAACTTGCGTAATACCGGCCGGTGATTTTCGGTGGCCCGGTTTGTCAAATAGAAAAGACACTATGTAGATAACTTGGTGTTTTTTCGGTGCCAATTTTCGGTGTACTTTTGATGGCGTTTTTGCTAAATTCTTTCGCATATTTCAGCAGGGGATATTCGTGCCAGTTAGCTGTTGAGACGCCGTATATCAAAAAGCGTCACAAGGAGAATTAATGAATTTCTCAATTGTTTTAGTCCGTCCAGAGATTCCGCACAACACCGGTGCGATCGGTCGGCTGTGCGTAGGTCTCGGCATCGGTTTGCACCTGATCCGTCCGCTCGGATTTCACCTCGATGAAAAATCCGTTGCGCGTGCCGGATTGGACTACTGGCCACATTTGAAGATTTCGGTACACGATACCTGGGATGACTATCTTCTTCAGGCCGCTCCTCGACGATTATTCTTCCTCTCAACCCGCGGCACCAAATCCCTTTACCAATGCCACTTCCAATCCGGTGACGCACTGGTTTTTGGCAACGAGGGACATGGCCTGCCCGAGGATTTTTACCGCCGCTATCAAGACGACCTCTTTAAAATTCCGATGCCAGGCGATTACGCCCGTTCCATCAATCTCGCCAATGCCGCTTCTATTGCCGCATACGAGTGCTATCGCCAGCTATCCGAGGTCGCCCCATGATTTTTCGCAAAGCATTTGCCGACTCCTTGCCAGTGCTGATGGGATATTCCGCAATGGGGTTTGCCGCCGGAGTGCTACTCGCCGTCGATGGAGGTTTAACGTTCTCACCATTGTGGGCGGGGGTGTCCAGCGCGGTTTTCGTCTCAGGTCCGTTGCAATACCTTTTCGTTGATTGGGTTCGGTCTTCAATGTCGATCGGAAGTGTTCTACTAATCGTGGCATGCGTGAATTTCCGTTATTCCTTTTACGGTCTGTCTCTGATGGAGCGGTTTTCAAAGGCAGGACGCCTGCTGCGGTTCTATCTGATTTTTGGAATAACCGACGAAACATATGCGTTGGAAAGTTCCTGCAAACTTCAAGGCAAGGCATATTTGCGCTATTGTTTTTTCCTGACCGCTTTGGATCATCTGTACTGGATCGCCGGCGTGACTTCAGGAACTATAACCGGCGTGTTTGCAACAGGTATGCTCTCACACGAAAAAGCTTGCGCATTTACTGAAGGTATTGATTTCGCGATGACGGCGCTTTTTATCGTCATCCTCACCGATCAGTGTCGTGATAAATTAAACTGGATCCCCGCTTTGATCGGTGCGCTAGCATCAACCATCGCTTTCTGCTGGTTCGGTCGAACCGGAATGTTGATCCCTTCAATCATCTTAATCGTTATTACGTTTGCAGCCTTGCGGAGGAAACTTGATGTGCGGTAATTTTGTCTATCTGCTGGTATTGATTGCCGCAGTTGGTGCATTGTCCTTTGCTCTGCGAGCCCTCCCATTCGTGCTTTATGCCGGTTCAAAAGGCAAAATGCCTGCGATTGTCCGCTACATCGGCGCCGTTTTGTCTCCAGCTGCAATTGCGATGCTGTGCATATATTGTTTTTCTGGGAATCTTCAATTCTGCGGAGCATTGTCACCCGTACACGCCGCCGCTTGGCTAGGCGGAGCGGCTACTGTGATATTGCATCTTTGGCGAGGGAACCCGCTCATATCAATTTTATCGGGAACCGCCCTTTATATGACGCTTATTCGGGTTTTGAGATAGTCTGGGCCCGATTCAGGTGCGATTTTACTCAGTTGAAAATAGAAACTGTTGGAGAACATTTCAGCAATCGGTTTTACTTGCGACAAGAATTTTGCTATCATTTCGCCATGAAAACACATCTTCGTCGTATCGCTGTTAATATGCTCACATTGGGTAGACTACCGCTCGTGTTGTTGTTTACCATCTTTGCAGTTTTGCACGTTGCATGCGTCAATCCGCAAAACATAGCAAATGATTGCGCATTTTCGCTGATTGCAGCCATCTGTCTCATTCTCGCCTCTCTGACCGATCTCTTTGACGGACACCTTGCCAGAAAATGGAAAGTTGTCAGCAAATTCGGTGCCATGGCCGACCCCCTTATGGACAAAGTGTTCTATCTCTTCGTCTTTCCAACCCTGCTTTGGATCGTTTCCCACGACAACAATGCGATCCTCCACAGTTCTATCCTGCTGTCTTTGACCATTCTCTACCTTTTGCGTGACCAATGGGTTACTTTCCTCCGTTCTGTCGCATCGCTCTACAATGCATATTGCGGCGCGATGTTCATCGGAAAGCTCCGTACCGCAACAACCTTCCCCGCGGCCATATTCATCTACCTCCAGCAGACCTTTCATTTCGATTTCATTCCCGGATGGTCGGTATTTGCCGTCGAAGGATACCTTATTCTGATTACTATATGGTCTCTCGTCTCCTATACGATAGCCTATTTGCCCTATATGCGCCTGGCAATTCAAAACAAGGAGCCGTAAAATGCGCTTTCCCATAATTCCGGCTTTGTTGCCGGTATCAATCATCATGCTGGCATGCACCGCTTCCGCATTGACACCCATTGAGCCGACTGTCGATCTTACAACCCGCCCCGGGATCGTTCCTATCGCCAGCCTGAACCCTGCTTTTTCTTGGAAATTCTCAACCTGCGACAGCGGCACCATGCAAAGCGCCTTTCAAATTCAGGTCGCCACCGCCACTGTGAAATTCCGCGCCGGCAAACCCGACCTGTGGGATTCAGGCAAGGTCGATGGATCAAAGTCAATGGGTGTACGCTACGAGGGCGCGGCGCTTCCCCCCGACCGCAATATATGCTGGCGCGTACGGGTATGGGACGAAACCGGAACCATCGGCCCGTGGTCTGAAACGCTCTCGTTCCGCACTGCTCCACGCATGATGTCTTACGCCGCTCTCCGATACCCTCAGGAGCAAAAACACCAAATGCCTGTCAGACTTTTCACCAACTCGCTCGGCAGAGTGGTCATTGACTTCGGCAATATTTCTTGGGGATGGGCTGAGCTTTTGCCGCCAATGTCGACAAAGGGCGGAGATTTCAAATTCGTTTTTTCCACCGACATCGACCCCAAAGGTTCCGCGCTTGACTCTAAAGGAACTTTCCATGTTCGGGTGCGAGGAGCAATTACCACGCCCGGTATCTACCGGATACCTTTCATGGAAGACCCCGCCAATACCTTGCGCGGCAAACACGGATCGGCCGCACTAGCTCCGGAAATCGGAGTGATCAGACCCTTTCGCTACATCGAGGTTGAGGCGTGTCCCTATCGCATGACCAGAAACCGCATTAGAAAAATCGCCATATCATATCCGCTTGACCGGAAGTCTGCGGCATTCGTGTGCGACTGGCCGGAATTGGAAAAAGTTTGGAAATTCAGCAAAAACTCCCTTGAAAGTGCGACCTTCGCCGGCGTATTCGTCGATGGCGAAAGACAGCGTATCGCCAATGAGATGAACGCATGGATGCAACAGGCTGGACACTGTGCGCTATACGGTGATTATACGCTGCAACGATTTTCTCAAGCATACCTCAGGAAAAGGCCAAGCGAATCTCCTTTCGGCATCCCCTTTGCAGTGATGATGGCTTATCGCGACTATCAATATACTGGCGATAGAAGGTTCATCCCATTCTGTTATCAGACCTTCAAAGAGCATCTGCTTAAAATTCCAACATCGGCAGAAGGGCTCTTCATAGTCGAAGCGAATGCCTCCAACCCCGTAACACCTGACGAAAACTTTGTGGAAGACTCTATCTCGTCTCCCTTCAACGCGGCCATCTACAAGGCTTTTGTCTGCATGAGCCGGCTTGCCGCTGTCGAGGGGTTTGACGATGATCAAAAACTTTTTGCTCAAAAAGCGGAAAAACTTCGGCAGTTGTTCTTCAAAACATTCTTTAAGGATAATCGCGGCTGCTTCGTCGACGGCGTTTCCACTTCACACGCTTCATTGATCGCCAACACATTCGCATTGGCATTCGGCCTTGTTCCTGAAGAAGAAAAAGATCGTGTCGCAGGATTCTGCATCTCCCGCGGAATGGATACCGGCCTCTTTGGCAGTCAGCTACTGCTCGAGGCACTTATGGAATCCGGTTTTGACACGGAGGCTGTTTTGTTGATGGTTCGCAACGAAAAACGCTCATGGCTGGAGCTAGAAAAAAATTTCGGAAACACCGCCACCGACCATTGGACAATAGAAGAATCCACTGGCGATATCGGCTCTGCGCTCGCAAGCGCACCTGCCAACATCATACCACGCTATCTGCTCGGGGTCACCCCGCTTGAACCTGGATTCGGCAAAATCTCAATCAAACCTCAAATTGGCCCGCTGCTCGCCGTCGAAGGAATCGTGCCGACGGCACGGGGAAGGGTTTCAATCGGTGTTCGCCGCATTCCGCATCACGAATATCGACTTACCGTAGATGTTCCCCCAAACACACTTGCTGAAATTTCCGTTCCCGTCTGCGGTGCTGCTGTTTTTCTTGACGATGAGGAAATTCCTGCTTCTCCATCAAATGGCAGATATGCGATTTCCGGAGTTAAGCCCGGCAAGCACACAATCGTGGTGAAAGAATGAAACCCGGCCTTACTCCGAAAGATGCCAGAGCAAGAGCGGCGATGATTCGTGAGATTCGCGCCTTCTTCGACCGGCGCAACTTCATCGAGGTTGAAACGCCCGTGAGAATTCCCGCTCCCGCACAGGAGTTTGCCATCGACTGCCCGCCAAGCGGGAATGCATTTCTGCGCGCTTCACCCGAACTTCAAATGAAGCGGCTTCTCGTCGCCGGTTATGAACGGATTTATCAGATGGGACCGTGCTTTCGCAGTTTGGAATGCGGTAGTCGCCACAATCCTGAATTTACCATGCTGGAGTGGTATCGGACCGGTGGCGACTACATGACGATTCTCGATGATACGAAAAAACTTCTGTCCCACCTTTGCGATACCCTGGATAGCTCATTCAATCCTAGTTACATCAAAGCCGACTGGCATGAGATTACCGTTGAAGACGCTTTCCTCAGACATGCAGGTTGGAATCCGTTAAAGCATTGGGATCAAGAACGATTCGGCACTGATATGGTGCTGAAGGTGGAGCCAAATCTTCCGCGCGACCGGCCGTGCGTTTTAAAAGACTATCCTATTCAAGCCGCTTCGCTTGCCCGGCTCAAGCCGGATGCGAGTGCAGCCGAACGCTGGGAGCTGTATATTGACGGGATTGAACTTGCCAACGCGTATAGCGAGCTATGTGATTTTGCTATCCAGCGTCAGCGATTCGAGATGGAGGCGGCCATGCGTAGTGACGCCGGGAAGGACGCCTATCCAATGGACGAGGAGTTTTTTGCCGACCTTAAACAGGGGATGCCGGCATGCGGCGGAATCGCACTTGGAGTTGACCGTTTGGCAATGGTGTTGAGCGGCAGACGCGATATCGCCGAAGTCCGGCTCTTTTGCCAGCGACCGGGTTTTATGTATTGAATTTTAGGGAGTGAGGATGCGAGTTGCAATCGGTATGTCTGGCGGTGTGGATTCAGCTGCCGCCGCCATCCTGCTCAAACAGCAGGGACATGAGGTAATCGGGGTCACCATGCGAATGTGGCGGCCCGGGAAATACCGCGGCGGGGGAGAGGGTAGCTGCTTCGGACCTGGAGAGGAGAAAAACATCGCAGCCGCCGAGGAGGTTGCACGACGCATCGACATTGAATATCGCCTCTTCGATGTCGGTCGCGAATATGAACGCTCGGTAATCGAGTACTTCCGTTCGGCTTATCTGGACGGTAAAACACCGAATCCGTGTGTCCGCTGCAATGAAATTATCAAATTTGGTCTCTTGCCGCGCCTTGTTTGGGAGGGTGGAATCAAGTTCGACCGATTTGCAACAGGACATTACGCCAGAACCGCTTTTCTCAACGGACGGCACGTTCTGCTTCGCGCGGTTGATCGGGCAAAGGACCAGAGTTACTTTCTCTACCGTCTGAATCAGGAGCAGTTGTCCCGTCATCTGTTTCCACTTGGAGACCTAACCAAAAACCAGGCAAGAGAAATCGTTAGGTCGGCACTCCCTGAACTTGCCGACAAGGCGGATAGCCAGGACTTTTACGCAGGCGGTAAAAACGAACTGATCGGCGAACCGGATCGCGTTGGCAACATCGTAGACATCAATGGAAAAAACCTTGGCACCCATCGCGGATTTTGGAACTATACCATCGGTAAGCGGCGGGGTCTGGGCATCGGCGGAGGAATCCCTTATTACGTGGTTGGGCTGAACGCAGGGCGCAATGAAGTTGTAGTGGCCCGCCGCGAAGATGCGGTTAGTCATGAGGTGACTGTTGATGATATGGTCGGCCGCGACTATAAAGGTCCTTGCCGCGTCAAAATCCGTTCTACCGGTGAACCGATTGGACCGGCGTTTCTCTGTGGCAATGTCTGTATTGTTGAAAAAGGGCTTTTCGGAGTTGCTCCCGGTCAGTCCGCGGTCTTTTACGGAGCTGACTCCGACGAGATTATATCCGGCGGAATCATCGTCTAGATTTAAAAAGGGAATTGCGCCATGTCAGAAATAGTCATAACCGGTGCAAAACAGCACAATCTCAAAAACATCAACGTGCGAATTCCGCACAATGCGCTGACTGTGATCACCGGATTGAGCGGTTCCGGAAAGTCCTCGCTTGCCTTCGATACCCTCTACGCCGAAGGTCAGCGCAGATATGTCCAATCGCTTTCGGCCTATGCGCGGCAGTTTTTGGATCAACTCGGCAAGCCCGATGTAGAAAAGATAGATGGATTGAGTCCGTCGATTTCAATCGAACAGCACACCTCCGGCGGAAATCCGCGTTCAATCGTCGCCACGGTCACCGAGATCCACGATTACATGCGCCTTCTTTACGGTTCAATCGGGCAGGCTCACTGTCCGAAGTGCGGCAAGCCCGTACGCCGCCAGTCGGCTGAGGAAATCGTCGATCTTCTTCTCGATTATCCTGCGCGCACCCGCTTGGTACTAATGGCGCCGGTGGTTCGCGGACGGAAAGGAAGGCACGAAGATGTTTTCGAGTCAATCCGGAAGGACGGTTTCGTGCGCGTTAGGGTCGACGGCGAATTCTACGCTTTGGACGACATTCCAAAACTCGATAAGAATAGGAACCACTCGATCGATGTTGTTATTGACCGACTTGCGGTTGGTGAGGGGATTGCAACCAGACTTACCGATTCGGTTGAAACCTCATTGCGGCGCGGAGGCGGGCTGATGAATGTGCTAGTAATGCCGCCAAAAGAGGAGCGCTCGTCTTTGGAGAAACTTGCCGGAACGGGAGAGGATCAATCACAGTTCGAGTTGCTGTTCTCGGAAAAGAACGCCTGCCCCGACTGTTCGGTCAGTTTTGAGGAGCTGAAACCGCGCTCATTTTCGTTCAACAGCCCATTCGGCGCCTGTCCGCGCTGCTCTGGATTGGGGGTGCTGCTGGTGTTCGACGAAGAGCTGGTCGTCCCTGATAAATCCAAACCCCTGTGCGAAGCAATAAAGGCTTGGCGGGTGGCGGGACATCATGCCATCATATACTATAAATATTTGCTCGAGGCGATCGCCCGTCAATATTCGGTTTCGCTGGACACCCCGTATTGCGATTTGCCTGCCTCTTTCAGAAAAATGCTCATGCACGGCGGTGACAAGCAGAATCTCGTGTTGGACTGGAGAAACAATGACCGACCTTTTGAGGGGGTACTGGAAACATTGCGCCGCCGTTACGAACAAAACGAAAGCGATGAGGTCAGAGAGAAGCTTTCCCAATTCATGTCGAGAAAAACCTGTCCCGATTGCGGAGGTGCCAGATTGCGCCCAGAATCGCGCGTTGCGAAGGTCGGAGGAAAAACGATCGTCGAGGTAATGCGAATGAGCATCTCCGATTGTGCCGCTTTCTTTGATTCGCTTAAAATCACGCCACACGAAGAAGAAGCAATTGGCGAGGTGCTCAAGGAAATCAGGGTTCGCCTCAGGTTTTTGCTCAAGGTGGGGCTTGACTATCTTTCCCTCGATCGCGAAAGCTCAACTCTGTCCGGCGGTGAAATGCAACGCATCAGGCTGGCCACCCAGATCGGTTCCGGTTTGACCGGGGTGCTCTATGTGCTCGATGAACCTACCATCGGTCTACATCCGCGCGACAACGAGCGCCTGCTGACAATGTTGCGCGAACTGCAGCTGCGAGGAAATACGGTGGTGGTGGTTGAGCATGACGCTGAAATTATGCGTTGCTGCGACCATATTGTCGATCTCGGTCCCGGGGCTGGAATTTGCGGAGGTGAGGTCAACTATCAGGGATCATTTGCCGGCTTGCTCGATGCGAAAAATTCTCTTACCGCCGATTATCTTTCCGGCCGAAAAAAGATCGAGCTACCGGCAAACCGCATCAAGCCCGGCCCTCACAGAATCAACATCGTCGGCGCCGCGGAAAACAATCTTCGCTCAATTGACGTTCAAATTCCGCTCGGTTGTCTGACTGTGGTTACCGGCGTGTCAGGATCCGGCAAATCCTCGTTGGTGGGAGACATCCTAAAAAAATATCTTTTCGCAAAATTTTACGGTTCGAAGGACATCCCCGGAAAATTTAAGCGCATTACCGGTGATGAGCATCTGGACAAGGTGATAGAAATCGATCAAAGCCCGATCGGCCGCACCCCGCGCAGCAATCCGGTCACATACACCGGAGCATTTTCCGCAATAAGAGAGCTTTTCGCATCGACCGCAGCAGCTAAAATGCGCGGATACGGAGCAGGCCGGTTCAGCTTCAATGTTAAAGGGGGCAGATGCGAAACTTGCTGCGGAGACGGCGTTCGCAAACTTGAAATGAACTTTCTGCCGGACGTTTACGTCACCTGCGAACAGTGCAACGGCAAGCGATACAACAAAGAGACGCTGGAGGTTCGCTACGGAGGACGCAACATCGCCGAAGTTCTGGATATGACCGTTTCCGAGGCGCCTGAATTTTTCAAGACGGTACCGGCAATTGCCAGAAAACTGGAGACGCTGGAGAAGGTAGGCCTCGGATACATCGGGCTCGGCCAATCGTCGACCACGCTTTCAGGGGGAGAGGCTCAGCGCATCAAGCTGGCCTCAGAACTGTCCAAGCGTGCGACCGGCAAGACTCTCTACTTGCTCGACGAGCCGACTACTGGACTTCATTTTGATGATGTCAACAAATTGCTGCGGCTTCTGCTCAAGCTTCGTGAAAGCGGAAACAGCGTCGTGGTCATCGAGCACAATCTCGATGTGATAAAGTGCGCCGATTGGATAATTGATATGGGTCCAGGAGGTGGAAGTCGCGGCGGTTCGGTGGTTTGTGCCGGAACGCCTGAAGATGTGGCGGCCTGTTCCGAGTCCGAGACCGGACGCTTTCTGCGGGAGTCGATACTATGAGCATAATTGAGTCAGATACGATACAACGAATTAAAGAGCTGATGAAAGATGCTTCGGTATTTGAAGAGGATATCGAAGAGAGCTTTATCCTCGGCGGTGGGCCCGGCGGACAGAAAACAAACAAGACTTCCAGCGTGGTACGACTCGTTCACGCTCCCTCCGGTTTGCAGATTAGATATGGGCAGTCCCGCTCGCGAGAGACCAACCGCTGGCTTGCCCGGCGTGCGCTGGCCGAGAAAATTTTGGAAAAGGAGCATAATATAAAGAGTTCCGCGCGTCAGGAAGCGGAAAAGATTCGCCGCCGCAAGCGCCGGAAATCGCGTCGTCAGAAGCAGAAGATGCTCGACGCGAAGCATGAGCGATCTGAAATCAAGAAAAACCGGGCTCCGGTAAACTTTTACGAGTAAAATTGACCGTACGCGCAACTTTTTAATGCTAGATACTTGTTATGGTTTTCGTGTTTTGGTAAAATTTCGTCAATGGGTTTACGATTAATTGATTTTTGCAACCTAAACAAGGAGAATAATCATGGAACTGAAAAATTCCAAAACTGCAGAAAACCTCGCCTATGCTTTCGCCGGTGAGTCTCAGGCCAGAAACAAGTATGATTATTTCGCGTCCCGTGCCAAAAAGGACGGATATGAACAGATCGCTGCGCTTTTCCAGGAAACTGCAAACAACGAAAAAGAGCATGCAAAGTTGTGGTTCAAACATTTGGGAGGCATCAGCGATACCGCGGCCAATCTCGCCGCAGCCGCAGCAGGTGAACACGAAGAGTGGACCGAAATGTACCGTAAGTTCGCAGATGTTGCACGTGAAGAGGGCTTTGAGGCGATTGCCCGGCAGTTTGAAGGTGTCGCCGCCATTGAAAAACACCACGAAGAACGCTATCTCAAACTGCTTGCAAACCTGGAGAAGGGCGAGGTATACGAACGCATCGGTGAAAACCGCTGGCAGTGCCGTAACTGCGGTCACATCTACATCGGCGAAAAAGCACCTGAGGTCTGCCCGGTTTGCTTCCACCCCAAGGCTTTCTTCCAGCTTGAGGCTGAAAATTACTAAGCAAGTACAAGCGCATAACGTATACATTCGTCAATAATGAGGCTTTAAATGTATTTGCATGAATATGCCTATGATGTAAACACACCGGTACATCCCGTCAGTGCTCCCGACTATATGCCGATTGATCAGTTGCGCGCTATGCAGCTGCATCGCCTTCAGGGTATGGTCAAACGTTGCTACGAAAACGTGCCTTTGACCCGGAAGCGGATGGATGAACTCGGGGTAAAACCGGAACACATCAAATCTCTTGCCGACATCAGGCATTTGCCGTTTACGGTCAAAACCGATCTTCGTGACGAATACCCGTTGGGATTGGCAGCTTCGCCAATCAGCGAAATTGCCCGTTTCCACTGTTCTAGCGGTACAACCGGCAAGCCGATTGTTATTGCCAATACCCACAATGACATCCGCATCTGGCAAGAGGCGGTGATGCGTTGTTTGGCCATGGGCGGTGTTCGCAGCAACGACGTGCTGCAGGTCGCCTATGGTTACGGTCTTTTCACCGGCGGACTGGGACTTCATTATGGCGGCGAGGGAATCGGTTGCGCAGTGTTGCCGACATCTGCCGGCAATACCGAGCGACAGCTGATGCTGATGCACGATTTGGGAGTTACATCGATCGCTTGCACACCAAGTTATTTTTTGCACATGATAGGGGAAGCACAGCGTCGCGGAATCGACTTCAGAAAAGACATGAAACTGAAACGCGGATTTTTCGGTGCAGAACCGTGGACCGAAGCGATGCGCGCCAAGATTGAGGAAATGACCGGAATTCGGGCATACGACATCTACGGTCTGACAGAAATCTCAGGCCCCGGCGTCGGCGGTGAATGCAATTGCCGCAGAGGTTTGCACATTTTCGAAGATCATTTCTACCCTGAAATCGTCGATCCAAACACATTGGAACCGCTGCCAGACGGCGAAGTCGGCGAATTGGTATTCACGACTCTGACTAGGACCGGCACTCCAATGTTGCGTTATCGCACGCGCGACTTGACGTTCATTCATGCCGAACCGTGCAAATGCGGACGCACAGTGCGCACTATACAGCGCATTCACGCCCGCAGTGATGACATGCTGATTATTCACGGCGTTAACGTGTTTCCGTCGCAGATTGAAACGGCATTGCTTTCGGTCAACGAAGTGCAACCGCACTATCAGATTATCATCACCCCGACCGAAACTCTCGATCTGCTTGAGATTCAGGTGGAAGTTTCTGCCGAAAGCTTCAGCGACGATATCAGGTCACTTGAAAATCTTCGTAAACGAGTGTTTCAGGCTGTGCATCGCGTTATCGGCCTCAGTCCCCAGATCACGTTGGTCGAGCCCAATACTCTTCCCCGTTCCGAGGGCAAGAGCCATCGCGTAATCGACAATCGCAAGAAGGGATTGTAAAAGGCAACGTCTATGCTTGATTTTCTTGTACAGCATATCGAATCGGCGGTTCAATTGGCTCCGACATGGGGGTTTTTGCTGATATTTATCTTCATGACGATTGAGAGTTCCTTCATTCCATTCCCAAGTGAAGTGGTGATGATACCCGCCGGTTTTCTTGCTGCACGCGGTGAACTGACCACGGGAATCCCAGCTCTTGATTTGACCATTGCATTCGTCTGCGGCACTGCAGGTGCTTTGGCCGGTGCATACGCAAATTATTATCTTGCTCTCAAACTCGGCGATCCGTTTTTAAGAAAATTCGGCAAATACTTCTTTATAAAACCAGAAGCGCTTGATCGCGCTTCCGAGGTTTTTGTCAAGTACGGAGATTCCACCACGTTCATCTGCCGATTGATTCCCGTCATTCGGCAGTTGATATCGCTTCCTGCGGGTTTGGCGAGAATGCCGTTGGGGCGTTTTACCTTTTTCACCGGCTTGGGCGCTGGAATATGGACTGCGATTCTGGTCGCCGCGGGCTGGGGATTGGGCAAGTCCGTCGGTGACGTCAGTTATGCCGAGCTTGTCGAACTTGGAAGCAGGCAACTGAACGAAAACCTGCCGTGGGTGTTGACGTCAGGAGTTGCACTAATTGTTGCATACACTTTTTTAAGCAAAACCATAATGCGTCGGCGAATTTCCATGGGAGATGCGCAAGCGCAAACAAATAGGAGCGAAGCACAATGAAAAAAACCATATGCGTGATTTTATCCTTGGCCGTTGTGGCTGCATTGGCGCTTATCGGTGCCAGTTGGTTACTTTACCAGAATTTGCCGGAGGTTAAGGCTGCCAAAGCCGAAAAGCTGCTGGCAGAGGTGAAAAATTTGAGAAACGGCATTTTGGAGCTGAAAGAAAAGGGTGACATTGCCGGTGCGATTAAACTTGCCGACAGTGCTTCTTTGAATCCCAAATACGATGAGTTCAAGCCCGAGTTCTTCTCGCAGAAAATCAATTTCATGCTATCTGTCTCCAACGTCACGGAAGCCGCTTCGGAGATAGTGAACGCATGGAAGGGCGATCGCCGACTTGCCGAGGCTGCATTCGGTCAGGTTTATGTTTTCTATCGCGACAATGCCGACAATGCGGCCGTTCAGGCATGGTGCGACAAGCTGCTTGCCATCAATCCAAAACTGCCCACCGCGCAGCTTGGACAAATTTTCGGATGGAAAATTATCTCCGCGCTCCGCGCCGACCTTTTGAAGGATGCTTGCGGTTTTGCGCAACTGATGTCTCAAAATATTCAGTATGAACAGATTAGCGAAGTTTTTTCGTACATCGCATCTCGTTTGCTGCAGGAAGGCAAGCTTGAAACCGTCGAGGCGTTCATAGCTGCCATCGAGAAGGATAAGTCGTTTTCCGCAAAAGAATACGAAATTGATTTCATTCACATTAAATCTTGGATTTCGCTCGCTAAAAAGGATTGGAGCGGTGCACTTGCCTCTTTGGATAAAGCGATTGGACTTTTCTCCGACGAACGTCTCGCTCGCTTGTCCCGTGAAATTTTCTCGCAGTTGGCCAAAAACGACCAAAAGGTTAAAATCGAAAGCACCGCAGAGCGTATTATCCGCAAATCAAAAGAGTATGCCCGCTCAGCTTTGCTCGCTGCGCGCTATTGGATTGATTCATGTACGCAGAGCAATCCCGATCAGTTGCCCGATCGACTGGGATTTTTAATTGATAACAACATTCCCGCCGATCGGGTTTGCATGTTCTATGAGGATAAATTCTACAATTTGTCCAAAAACAGCTCTGCGATGCGGAAAATGTGCGATTTCGGACGTAAGTTGATTGCAAAATGCACATCTGACACCAACACCGTCAACAACATAACTTTGCGAATTCTCGATGGCGCGTTTATCGTCGGTGATTATGCCTCCGCCATCGAAATGATCGAGAAGGGGGTTCCCGGCAAGGATAAAAGCTGGCATGAATTGACACTACCCAAGGTCAAAGCCCATTGGGCAATGGATCGCGCCATGAAAGAAAAGGACGAAGAGAAGCGCAAAGGCGAATTCGATCAGGCGGCTTCCTATTTCCGCGATTTCATGAACGTCTGGCTCAAGAGCGACCAGCAGGAAGAGGTCGATCCCGTTTCAGGCATCTGCTATTCGAAAGAATGGATTCTGGGTTACAATGCCGGCCGCATCGGAAAAATCTATCTTCAGATCGGTAAGGGCGATGAAGCGATCAAAGCTTTCAACGAAGCGCGCGATTACTACCGCAAGGCGCTTAAGATTGCCGAAAACGACGAGGAAGCACTCAAAATTCTCAAGCCGGAAGCGGCGGCGTTCGGTGTCAAATAAAAACGGATAGAATCAATGCCTTTTTACGATTACGAACCGACGCATCCCGGAATGGGATGCGCCTATTGTTGCAATGGATTTGAGATTATGCAACGTATGAACGACGAACGGCTTTCGACCTGTCCGAAGTGCGGCACACCGGTTCAGCGGAAAATTTGCGCTCCGGCCATCGGCCGTTCAAAGTCGAGGCTGGACGACCGCGCAAAAGCCGCAGGCTTCACCAAGCTAAAAAAAATAGGGAAGGGCGAATATGAAAAAGTCTTCTAGCTCCAAGCGGATTGTAGTTGGGGTTACCGGTTCGATTGCCGCATACAAAGCTTGCGAATTGGTTCGACTTCTGGTAAAAAAAGGGCACGAGGTTCACGTAGTGATGACGGCAAACGCCATGGAGTTTGTTACTCCGTTGACTTTCAAGACTCTGTCGCGCAACAGCGTGCGTACTGGTCTATTCAGCGATCCCGACCGATGGGAACCCGGTCATATTTCGCTTGCCGATCTGGCAGATATTGTTGTGGTTGCCCCGTGCACAGCAAATGTAATCGCAAAAATCGCCGTGGGGATTGCCGATGATCTTTTAACCTCCACCTGTTTGGCGACATCCGCGACATTGATGATTGCGCCGGCGATGAATACCGGAATGTGGGAGAACGCTGCTACTAAATCGAATGTAAAATTGCTTCGTTCGCGCGGGGTTAAATTCGTCGAGGCCGGCACCGGAGAGCTGGCTTGCGGTACCAGCGGAAAAGGGCGCATGGCAGAACCCGACGAGATTGTGGTGGCAATAGAAGCGTTGGGTTGATATGTCCGGCAAATCCGTAGACGAACAAAAACGAGTTATTCGCGAGGCGATGCGTAAAAGGCGTGCTGAGGTGTCTGCAGAAGAACGCGACATGGCGGCCATTGCGGTGGCGGCAAATGCAGACAAGGGCACACTAGATCTTTTTCAGCGAGCTCAAACACTGATGATGTATCTTTCTGGTGGTCACGAACTACCAATGCGATTTTTGATGGATCGCGCATGGCGCAGAGGGAAAAAAATCTGTGTGCCGGCCTACGAAGATTGGTGTGATTCTTACCGGCCGGTTGAATTTCTTCCCAATACGCAAATGATAAAGGGGAAATTCAATATCCGCGAACCGGCAGTTCAAGTGCCAGTGCAAATCTGGGACATCAATGCGATCATCGTTCCCGGGTTGGCATTTGATATCACCGGCGGACGATTGGGATATGGCGGCGGATATTTCGATAAAATACTTGCAAAGGCACCATTAAGCACTATTTCAGTCGGTGTCGCCTATGATTGGCAGGTACTTCCAGAAGGTGAAAGCCTTCCGCAGCACATAGCCGATAAAAAGCTCTCTTGGATCGTTACTGACAAGCGTGTTATCGATTGCCGCACGAAAAAAGTTGTTTACCAGACCCTTAACTTACCATAATCTATATTATGCGACATGGCATCCATGCCGTAGAGCGTAGGATTCTCAGGTAATGAATTCTGTTGTTATTGAAAAAACCGATGCTATCTGCCTGCAAATTCGCGCCTGGTCGAACACGTCTCACATTGTAACGTGGTTGACCGATGGTTTCGGTAAAATTGTTACGCCGGTCAAAGGTGCGGTTCGTCCCAAAAGTCAGCATCTTGGGCAATACGATATTGCATACAACTGCGAGTTGCTTTTTTACCGGCGAGAGCGCGCCGGCTTTCATGCCATTCGCGAAGCTACACCATTGAAGTTGCGCATTCCGCTTCATGACAATTGGCGTACCGCATTGGCCGCCGATTACATTTGTGCGCTGATAGCATCAATCGGTTTTTCACGAGAAGAATCCTCCAAGATTTTCAAATTGACCGAAGCAACTCTATCCAAACTTGAAACTGAAGGTGCCGACGACCCGATTGCGGTTGTTCTCTGGTTTGAGACCAAACTGCTATCCATCTGCGGATTGTCACCTGATTGGCGCCTTTGCAAACGATGCATCGAGGAGCATCCGGGAATGCAATGGTTTCGGTTCTCAGTCGCTTCCGGCAAATTCATCTGTTCCCACACCCCGGAAAGTACTGTCGATTCAGCCGATCGGATTGTGTCCGTCAACGAATCGGTGTATAAACTTTACCGCAGTTTTTCACTTGCGCACTCCCCTCCTCGTCGTCCTCTAAAAAATGAAGGAAATTCGTTCTTGGGTTTTTGCCGATTTCTTGGTATATTTATTCAATACCATTTGGACATAACTCCAGCGGCACGTCGAGTACTGGTGGAGATGCTGTTTGCAAGCAAGGAGACGAATTGATATGAAAAAGCTTTTAGTTCCCGTTATTACCGCGGTTACAATGGCGATTGCCGTAGGTTGCGACAAGACCGAATCCGATACCGTGAAGGCTGCAGAAAACAAAACCGCTGCCGTTCCTGAGACCGCACCTGCTGTTCCCGAGGTTGCCCCTGCTGCTAATGCAACAATCGACCCCGATGAGATTGTTGCGGAAATGAACGGCAAGAAGCTTATCCGTAAAGACTTGGAAGAGATGGTCGATGTGTTTGTTAAGAAACAATCGATTCCGGCCGAGCAGCTGAATGCCGCCAAGGATTATTTCCGCAAAGGAATTGTCCGTGAATTTTTGTTCAACAACATGATAAAAGACAGTGCCGCCAAGGATGGTATCAAGATCAGCGATGAGGAAATCGCCGCTAAAACCAAAGAGTTTGACGAGCGCATGAAAAAACGCTCTGGCATGACGCTGCAGAAGGCGTTTGAGAGCTCGCCGCTTGGAGCTGAAAAAGCCAAGCAGCAGTTTATCGACATGATGCTGATTGAGAAATACATCAAGACCGCGGTAATTGACAAAATCGAAGTTACCAAGGAAGAAATCGACAAGGTAATCAATGATGTCAAGGAAGCCAACAAAAAGGCAGAAGAGGCAAATGCCAAAATTGACGGCGAAGTGAAGGCGGCCGAAGCCAAGATCAAAGAGATTGCCGATAAGCTTGCCAAAGGAGGCGATTTCGCCAAGTTGGCTGAAGAATTTTCAGCCTGCCCAAGCGGAAAAAAAGGCGGCGATTTGGGATTCTTCTCCCGTGGCATGATGGTCAAGCCATTTGAAGACGCGGCTTTTTCGCAGGAGATCGGCAAGGTCGGCGAGCCCGTCAAAACCGATTTTGGATACCATCTGATCAAGGTCGTCGCACGTAATGCGGCCGTTGAGGCAAAGGGAGATCAGCCCGCCAAGCCTGAACAGGTTCAAGCGTCTCATATTTTGATTAAGACACCTACTCTTCAGAAAATCAAAGAAGTTCCTACCGAGGAAAAGGCGAAAGAAATTGCCAAAGAAAGCAAAACCGCAAATCAGGTTGAAGCCTTCTTTAACAAGCTGAAAAAGGAAGCCAAGTTCACCACGATCTTTAAAGACATCATGTTCTAGTGCAATTACGCGCGCCTGTAGCTCAGTAGGACAGAGCGCTGGATTCCTAATCCGGAGGCCGTGGGTTCGACCCCCGCCAGGCGCACCATTTTGAATGTACACGATAAGGTGGATGGGAGATAAATGGAACGTAAAATTGTCATACCGTTGATGGCGCTTTGCATGACGACGGCGGTAGCTTTTGAAGCAGATAGCGCCTATCGGTCGTTTCCGCGCCAGAGGTATGATGTCATTGTTGACAAACAACCATTTGGTCCCCTCCCCCCCGGCTTTGTTGAACCTGGTGCCAATGGTGTAGCCGGCGGAGCTGAAGCAGAGGTAAAAATTGCCGCCCCGGAGGAAGTTCTGGCAGCGCAAGAAGACCTTTCGCGCAAACTGTTGCTGCAATGTGTCAACATCGCTCCATGCGGAGATGTAATGGTCGGATTCATCGATGAGTCCGACCAGGGGGCACGCTACTATTTGGCGATCGGAGATGCGCGTCGTGGATACAGCATTTTAGATGCCGACTACGATCGTGAATGGGCGCAGATTGTCAAAGACGGCATTATGGTCACGCTGAAACTCGGCGAAGGTAAAATCGAGACGCCACCGGGTTCCGCCGGTGAAAAATTCGTCTTTACCAACGTTGCGGCAAACGCGACATCAAACCTTCCCGGCAAACGTCAAATTCCCGCAACGCGCTCGCAAAACTTTGTACCAAATCAGAGCATCAACAAACCGATGACGCTGGAAAGCAATGCTCAAGGCAATTCAGAAAAGTCATCTTTTGTAGAACGCTTACGCAAACGGGAGGCGGACAGGCGAAAACGCGAAGAACAAGATGCCGAAAAACAGAAACAGCATCTTCGCGAGCTGGTCAGAGCCGCGGCAAAAGCTGAAATAGAAAAACAGAAACGCGAGGAAGCCGAGCAGGCATCAGAAGCGTCAGGCGGTGAAGAATAACGCCGTGTTGTGCTTCTGGACTGTTCAATTGAAAACAGACAATGGAGACAATTATGAAGCGGATTATCATCGGTACGATAGCAGTTGTGGCAACTGTTGCTTTTGGTGAGATTTGGAGTACGGTTTCTCCAGACGGCAAAAACTCGATCAAGTTGATTGCAGATGAAAAATCTTTTGCGGTACAGGTTTTTCGAAACGGGAAAGCGATGATTGCCCCCTCCGAAATCGGCATGCGCATTGCCGGTCATCCCGCATTCGGACCATCCGCAAAAAGTACTGGGCAGAAGGCGCGCTCCATCAACGAGACCATTGTTACACCCGTCTACAAAAAAAGCAAAATTTTCAATCGCGCGAACGAACGGACCGTTTCGTTCGAAGGAGGTTTCGCGATTACACTGCATGCGGCTGACGATGGTGTAGCCTATCGCTTTGAAACGTCCCTCAAGGACAGCAAAGTCAAGGTTCTTCATGAAAAATTCGATTTAACCTTTAATTCCGCCGATACCGAGGTCTACACCGCCTATGAATGGGGAAAACCGAAAGACCCGCTGCAAAATGCATGGGAAAACATCTATTTTGCGCGCAAGGTAAAAAACATCTGCACCGGCAAGGACGCCAAGCATATTACATACCTGCCGATGACCTTGGTCGATAAAAACGGCGCCATGGTGATAACCGAAAGCGATTTGCGCGATTATGCCGGTCTTAACTTTGATCATGCCTCGGCAAATCCGGCCACACTGTCCTCGCGTATGGCAAAAGCCTCCGTCCGGAAAGAGGAGAAAAGCGACGGGCGATACGCCCGTGTCACTAAGCGTGAAGGCTATATTGTTGAAACCGCCGGCACGAGAACTTATCCCTGGCGCGTATTCATGCTCGCTGACAATGTCGGGAAGTTGGTTGAAAACGATCGTGTTTACGCTCTTGCTGCCCCTTCTCGCATCAACGACACCAAATGGATCAAACCTGGCATGGTGCAATGGGATTGGTGGAACAACTGGAATATTGCGGGAGTGAAATTCCGAGCCGGTTGCAATACCGAAACTTACAAGCACTACATCGACTTTGCGTCCAAATACAAAATCCCCTATGTAATACTTGATGAAGGATGGGCGGAGAATCTCAATATCTATCGTATTCGCAAAGAGGTAAATGTCAAAGAACTGATCGCCTACGGAAAAGAGCGCGGAGTTGGAATCATTTTGTGGTGCGCGTGGTCTCAACTGATTGATCGCGAGGAGGATGCGTGCAAGATGTTTGCGCGTCTAGGTGCGGTTGGTCTGAAAATCGATTTCATGGATCGCGACGATGCCTATGTTGTAAACTTCCTTGAAAAGGTTGCCGGCATTGCAGCAAAATACCGGATGCTGGTTGACTATCACGGAATGTACAAGCCCACCGGCATGTCCCGCACCTATCCCAACATCATCAACTATGAAGGAGTGCATGGACTTGAGCAGCTCAAATGGGAGGGTAACAGTGACTTCCCGCGCAACGATTGCGTGCTCGCCTTTACACGTATGGCGGCCGGTCCCATGGATTACACTCCCGGCGCAATGATCAATTGCACCAAAAATGAATTCAAGCCGGTGTTCAATCATCCGCGCTCGCAAGGAACCCGTGCGCATCAAATGGCGTTGATGGCACTTTTTGAATCCCCACTGCAGATGCTTTGCGACTCTCCCACCAACTACAGCAAAAATGACGAATGCTTCAAATTCATGGCCGCAACTCCAACGGTGTGGGACGAAACGATCGGGCTTGAAAGCACGATGGAGAAAAATGCTGCGGTCGCCCGCAGAAAAGGAGACGTTTGGTACATCTCCGTCATTGGAAACTGGGACGCGCAGAAGCTTTCCTTCAAACTGCCCTTCCTTCCCCAAAAATTCAATGCCGAGATCTTTCGCGATGGAATCAACGCGGATCAAAATGCCGAAGATTACGTTCATGAAAATCGACTGATGACTAATCGCGACACATTCGAAATCTCTTTGGCTCCAGGCGGCGGTTTTGTGGCCAAAATAACACCTGAACGTTAAACAGAAATTAGGTTTTATTATGAAATTCGACAATGGACTTTTTATCGTCGCTGCGGTAGCGGTATTATGCGCAGGTTGTGAAATTTGCAACCAGGTTTTTGATAATGCTCCGGGAGCGGATAAACCTTTGATGGAATCGTCTGCTCCGGTACGCAAAGCAAGGATGCAGGCCCATCCCGATTCGCGCAATTGGAAACCCCTCTTCGCCTGGGATTTGTCCGATGCCGAGTACAAAAAAGGTGTTTGGAGCATCAATGATCAAGGCGACTTGACTGCAACCGAAGATTCTGCTATTTGGACAAAACGCAAATGCAAGAACTTCATTCTCGACTTTGAATACAAGCTCGATCCAAAGGCCAACAGCGGTTGCGTGATTTATTGCTCCGATCGCAACAACTGGATTCCCGGATCAATCGAAGTCCAACTGCTCGACGACAACGATGAGCATTGGAAGAAGGAGCCCCCCCACAGCAAAAACGGAGGACTCTATGGTCATTATGCACCATTGGTCAACAATGTAAAGCCTGCCGGGGAATGGAATCGCATGACGATATGGGCTTTTGGCAAGCGCATCAGGGTTGCGGTCAACGGAGAGCTTACCGTTGATGCCGACCTTTCCGCGTGGAAGGATGGCAAGAACAATCCCGACGGGTCCAAAATACCGTCGTGGCTGCCGGTGCCGTGGAATCAGATTGTGCCTGAAGGATATATCGGATTTCAGGGCAAGCACGGTGGGGCCTGTCCCTATTTCCGTTTCATTCGCATCAAGGAATGGAATTGATTTATTGCCGCCGGAAATGAGGTGAAGAATGGTTTCGATATACCATTGGGAAAACGGAGCGCTGCGTGAAGTCGACAAGCTGGTCGGTTCATGCTGGATAAACCTTTCCGATCCCTCAACACAGGAGATTCAGCGCATTCACGAACTTTCCGGCGCACCCAGCGAGTTTATCACCGACCCGCTCGACAAGGACGAACGGCCGCGTATCGAAACGGATGACGGAATAACCCAGTTCATCGTGCACGTCCCCTGCTACGATCCTACTGAAAACGATACTCCGTTTCATACGTTGCCTATGGGTATTGTTCTTACCAAACAGCATGTTCTAACCATCTGCAATCGGCAAACTCCGGTCACCAGTACTTTTCTGGACCAGATCCGCCGGGTTTGCCCGCCGGAGTGCCAGTTCCGTTTCGTATTCCAAATTCTATGGCATTCGGCAGTACTGTATCTCCGCTATTTGCGCGATTTGCGACAGCGGGCGGATATAGTGGAACAGGATTTACACGAATCCGTATCCAACGAAGCATTGATGCGTCTAATGAACATCGAAAAGAGTCTTGTCTACTTTACAACTTCGCTGAAGGCAAATAACATTTTGATTCAACGCCTCGAGCATTCGCGTCAGATGGCAATTCCCGAGAGCGATCTTGACGTGCTTGAGGACGTTCAAGTCGAGTACGAACAGGCGCTGGAAATGGCTACCATCCACAGCAACATTCTCTCCGGAACGCTTGATACATTTGCCAGCATCGTGTCGAACAACCTCAACAAGATGATGAAGCGAATGAATTCCATTACCATCATCATCATGGTCCCGACATTGGTTGCCAGCATCTACGGCATGAATATCGAACTGCCATTCCAGCATGAAAAGTACATATTCAGCATTTTGATGCTGTTATCGCTGATGTTGGCCGGCGGCACGGTTTACCTGTTGGCGAGAAAGCGCTTCTTCTAGGGTCTGTCGTGAGACTTGGGAGCTGTTGCGCTTTCTGATGAGTATCTTGCGCGGAAGCGATTGTATAGACGCTTGACATCCTTTGACGGAAATTTGTCGAGCATTCTCTTGATTTCCTTTTCCGTCGCTGCGGCAAGCTCTTTGTTCATATCCTGCCGCCATGGAGAAACCGACACGATTTTACCGCGGATAAAGCCCAGCAGCAACGCTTGGTAGATTACGCGTTGAATTTGCATCTCCTCAAGCCCCGTTGCATACGGCCGACCTCGCATCGCCCAATAAAGCGCATGGGATTCTGCGGCGCGCCAATCAAGTTTGCCGCATGATTTTTCAATTGCTTGAATAAAACCAAAGTCGAGACCGATTTCATGGAGTTTGGAACGGGTTTGCACGTTTTCTTTTATATGTCCGTTTCCGTCAACCATCTCCGCCATTTTTTTTGCGAGATCGATTTTATAAGTCAAATGCGCTGCGTCAAGGTTGTCGCCGATTTTGTTCAAATACATCCACGCCAATTCCCGATAAATTCGAGCAGATCGCGGATTATAGCGCAAGGCGTCATTTTGAAGAAGCGAGAATCCGTTTTGCACCCAGGTGAGACGCTCCTCGTGATTGTCGAGCAATGAGCTAATGTTGTACGCCAGATTCCAGGCATTGTAGATCCAGGCGTCGGCGGCACGTGGATCAAGTCTCGCAATCCAATCCGAAATCTGCACCAACTCCATGTATCGTCCTTCGTCCTGAAGTCGGTTGGCTCTAAACCAAAGTATCTCGCTTGCTATTCCGCGAGCGCACCCCAACCCGGCAAGGATGAAGGTAAGTGCCGGAGGTTCGGTTGCGGTATACCCGGCATAAGCATCGGGAAGCCCATTGCGCCGTTGTTGTGCCAGGGTGCGGCTAAGGATCACGGCTAAAACAATTAGAACGACGAGTGCAGAAAAAATAAACAGCTTTCGTTTAGACATTAAACTGATCTCCAACTCGTTCCGCCAAAGCGGTTCGACGCTCTTTGACTTGATTCGACGAAACCGCCATTCTCACCGCGGTTGAGGATCCGACCACAACGCAAAGTTTTTTGCCGCGGGTTATCGCGGTGTAGAGCAGGTTGCGCTGCAGCAGCATATAATGTTGGGTATGAAGCATGACGATGACCGCCGGATATTCACTGCCCTGCGATTTATGCACCGAACATGCGTAAGAATGAACCAACTCGTCCAATTCGCCAGCACCATATTTAACCGGGCGTCCGTCGAACAATACGATGATTTCCTGATCTTCGATATCAACTTTTTTTATGAAGCCGACATCGCCGTTGAATACCTCTTTGTCGTAGTTGTTGCGAATCTGCATTACACGGTCGCGTTCGCGGAATATGACCGAACCACGCTGGATGGACGCACCGACCGGATTCAATCGCTTTTGGAGTATTGCATTCATATTCTCGTAGCCAAGTGAATTTTTGCGCATCGGCGTAAGAACCTGAATGTCATTAAGAGGATCGAAACCGAAGGTTCGGGGGATACGGTCGGTCATCAATGATACCACTCTGGCTATAATTTTTTCCTGATCGTCCGTTTCAACAAAGTAAAAATCCGAATTTTCGTTTGTAAGTTCTAACATTTCTCCGCGGTTGACACGGTGCGCGTTTCTGACGATCAATCCGGAATTATCCTGACGGAAGATCGTCTGAAGCCGACAGAACGGTATGGCACGGCTTTTGATTAAATCTCCCAGCATGTTGCCTGGTCCGACGCTAGGCAGCTGATCGGTATCGCCGACCAGAATTAATGTCGCGGTATCCGGAAGCGCCTGAAGGAAATTGTCGGTCAACCTGATGTCCATCATTGACGTTTCGTCAAGGATAAAGCAATCTCCATCCATCGGATTTTCGGCATTGCAGGTGAAGCTGTTGGTCTGTGGGTTGTATTTGAGAAGCCGGTGAATGGTTTGCGCTTGACGTGAGGTCGATTCCGACATCCGTTTGGCCGCCCGTCCGGTTGGAGCCGCCAGGATAGTTTTCAATTTCCGTGCCGAAAATATCTCGGTCAATGCTCTGATGATGGTAGTTTTTCCGACACCCGGTCCACCGGTAATTATCGACAACTTGGATTTAAGAGCGTTATCGAGAGCCTGAACCTGCGAAGCGGCAAGTGTAATACCGATTTTCGTTTCAGCCCATGAGATTGCCTTGTCGGCCAATATTGGCGGATATGAGGTTTGACTGTTCATCAATTTGCGCAATCTGGCGGCGACACGGACTTCGGCATTGTATAAATCTCTGAGATAAATGCGTCCGTGATCGGAAACGAGCCTCCCTTCCGTCAATTCGATGCCTAGTGCCTCATCAAGTATCTCGGTGGAAATGCCAAGGTGTTCTTGTGCAACCAGCATCAGCTCGGCGTCCGAGGTGTAGCAATGTCCGCCGTCCTCCGCTTCTTTGCGCAGAACATATTGCAATCCGGCCCTCGCTCTAATCATGCTCTCTCGTTCAATACCCATGGAAAGCGCAATGGCGTCGGCGGATTTAAATCCGATGCCCCAGACATCAGCGCAAAGACGGTAGGGATTGCGTTTGATGATTGCGATGGCATCGTTCCCGTAGCAACGGTAAATCCGTGCGGCTTTCGCGGTTCCAATATGCAGAGACTGCAGAAAAATCATAATGTCGCGGATGGATTTCTGTTCGGCCCACGATTTTTTGATTTTTAATCGACGCGATTGTCCTATGCCATCAATCTCGCAAAGCCGTTCGGATTGACGATCGATGATTTCGATGGTTTTATCGCCGAAACGATCAACTATGCGGTCGGCAAATTTCGGTCCGATACCTTTTATCAAACCGCTGGCGAGATATCTGCGAATGCCGTCGGCGGAAGTCGGGGTTACACAGGTGATGCTTTGCGCACGGAATTGCATTCCGTGCTGCGGATGTTGCTGCCATTGCCCTTTTGCATACAGCTCTTCACCTTCCCAGATGGCAGCGCACTTGCCGACCACGGTGACTACCTGCCCGCCATTTTTTCGGGATGATAGCGACAGTTTAACGCTGAATACGGCATATCCGGTTTCCGGATTGTGATAAACGACACTTTCAACCGAACCGCTGATTTCGGATTCGCTCTGTTTGACGTTGTTATCTGAATCTAGGTTAATCATTTGCAATCAACGTGCCACTTCAATGCAACGTTTTTCGCGGATTACAATTACGCGAATCTGTCCGGGATAGCGCATTGTCGTCTCAATCTGCTGTCCTATGTCGCGAGCAATGATCGTCGCCGTATTGTCATCCACCTTGCCCGGATCGACCAGTACGCGCAATTCGCGGCCAGCCTGCAATGCGTACGCCTTGACCACACCGGGCTTGCTCATCGCAATCTCTTCAAGTTTGCGGACTCGCTCGATGTAAATTTCTGTCGACTCGACGCGTGCTCCCGGGCGAGAACTTGAAATTGCATCGGCAGCCGAGCACAGGACGGCATAAACCGATTCCGCCGGAACATCTTCATGGTGCGCGGCTACGGCATTGACCACGACTTCAGCCTCGCCGTTTTGCTGGAGATAGTCTGCGCCCAACTGTGCATGCTTCCCCTGTTTTTCATAATCAAGCGCTTTCCCGATATCGTGAAAGAGTCCGATGCGTCGGGCGATTGCGACATCCAATCCCAATTCTCCTGCCATCATTCCCATCAGATTGGCCACTTCAATGCTGTGCCGCAAAACATTTTGCGAAAAACTGGTCCTGAAAGAAAGACGCCCCAACATCTCCATAACCGGTTTTTGCACATTCATCAGCTGCGCCTGAAAAGCGGCTTGTTCGCCCGCTTCCGATATTCCCTGACGCACCTCGACCTCGGTTTCTGCAACCGTCTCTTCAATACGCGAGGGATGAATACGTCCATCGGCAATAAGTTTTTCAAGTGATTTTCTGGCGATTTCTCGGCGAATGGGGTCGAACGAGGATAGAATGACCGCGCCGGGATTTTCATCGATCAAGAAACTAACGCCGGTTGCGCATTCAAGTGCGCGGATGTTGCGCCCCTCGCGACCGACGATTCGACCTTTAACCGCATCGTTTTCAATCGGGAAGGTGTAGGACATTGCCTCGTGTGAATGCGCAACGCTGTAGCGTTGAATTGCGGAAACCACGATTTCTTTCGCTTCACGGTCGCAATTTTCGCGAACCAATTCCTGGCACTTACGGATAAGCACCCCCTGCTCTTTGAGCAATTCATTCTCCGCCTCGGCAAAACGCTCTCGTTTGGCCTCTTCGCCGGTCATGCCTGACAATTCGGTAAGTCGACGCTCGGCCTCGATTCGGGCGTTTTCGACCTCGATCTGATCGCGACGGACCTTTTCCGCATTGAGCTGAATCTCTTCTTGTTTTTCGGTGAGCGCGATGGCACGACGATCCAGTTGGTCCGACTTCTCCTGCAAGCTTTGATCGCGGCGTTCCAGACGGGCTTTTTCATCGGCAAGTTGTGCCTTCTGCTCCTTGGTGCTTTTTTCGAACTCCTCTCGTGCCTTGACCACGGTCGCACGAGCAAGAATATCAGCCTCCTTCAATCGGTTTTTCACCTCAATATCAGCATCGTTCAGTTTGCCTTCAGCTTGTTTTTCGATTGCCTGCGCCTGAAAGCGTCCGATTAGTCCGCGCAATGCGTAGCCAAACAGGACACCAACTATTCCGAACAGCAAGCCGACGGTTGCATCACTGAAATCGTACCAAGAATAACTTGAAATAGCCAATAGCATGTTTTATTTCCTGTTTATCGCGGGAATGAAGCCGTCGATGCATACCCAGACGCAAATCCACATTATCAATACCGCCGGAGTGCGGAACGGAATATCTCCCAATGCGTGAATCAATGAACAGGCGGTCGCCAGAAAAACGCCGACCGCTTCCGGTGGAAGACGGTACAGCCAGTTTGGCGAAAGGTTGATATTCTTTGTCGACACCGCGCGCGAATATTTTAGCAGTTTGACGACTGCAACCGCAACGAAGCACATCACCGTAGCAAGGATTATTCCGAAGCCAACCGCGCCAAACTCGGCCAAAAACTGCCAATAGTCGTTGTGGACGTTGGCTCCTCCGATAATCTGCATAGATCTAATTTCTTTTTCGTCCATGTAGATTTTCTGATAGTGGGGATAACCCCACGCTCCGCTTCCGAAAAATGGGTAATCGGAAAAAATGTTCATTGCCACGCGGTTGTGGTAACGGTGTCCGGAAACTCGTTCCAGTACCGATTCAAAAGTTATCGTCGATATTTCATCTTTATAGGCTTTCGGCGCCATGATTGTGGAACCGAGTACACCGGTAAGCAATACTGTTGCGGCAACAGCAAGCGTAATCAAACGGCGGGACGACGAAGATTTGCGCCAGAAACCGGCGAGCATGTAAATCCCGTATACGACAATTGAAACGCCGCAAAGCAAAATGGAGGCGCGGCTCAACGAAAAGATTGCTCCGGCAAGATTGAGAATCGTTGGAATAATCATGCCGTATTTGGAAAAGAAGGTTATCGATTCGACATCAAGCTCAGACCGTTTAAATGAGGTGGGACCAAAACAGTTGATAATCGAGTTGATTTTTCCAGTCCAAATCCCCAATGAGAGAACAAAGGCAAAGGTGAAAAACGCCCCGGCAAAATTGGGGTAGCCGAATGCCGAGAAGAAATATCCCGGCATCTCATCTCCAAGCCAATAAACGCCTTTGGCACCCTTCCACAGTTGGATAAGTCCCAAGACCGAAAGACACGCGGCGTTCCAGCAAAAACCTTGCATCACGATTCGCTTTCCCCGTTTAAGCAAAGCGTGTTTAGCTATGATGGCTGCTGAAAAAACAGGAGGGAACCACAGTAGCATTGAGGCCTGTTCGCGCGAATCAACGCACGACGGCAACCATGGAATTGGAATTTCTGGAAGTACCCAGCTTTTAGTCGCGGCGTCGTAGACCGGAGCGCCAGTGACATTAAGGAGTGGCAGAAAAAGATAAATCGAGCATATCAGAGACAGCCAAGTAGACGGATCGCGGATCAAACCATGAACGACCCTGCTTCTAGCCTGCGCAAGCGTCTCTGAACTTTTTGCTTGCGGGAAGACCAGTCCCATCTGCCAGACCAAGAGCGTAAGCCAAGGGATGACGGGCAAAAGCAAATCAGGTCTCGATCCACCATGAATCCAACTGAAGGCGACTGTCAAAAGCAAAATCTGGAAGGCGACTGCGTTACGGACGAAAAACAACATATAGGCTCCTCTTTAACCAGCAATTTATGCTTATAATTATAGCAAAAAAAAACTTTTGCCGCCATTAAATCTTTTGGAAAGTTAAAACTAGGGACACACCCTGCATACCACACATTGGCAACTGGCAACATTCCCCGCGAGATTACGGTGCGGATGAACGAAATCTAATGAAAAATGATAGATGAAGAGAGAATAATTGCGCGCGCTCGCCCCGAAGTCTGATGTCTTACGTCCGATGTCCTCTCCAATTGTTAAAAACTGGGGACACACCCTACAAATTAATATTCCCGACCGACAAAACAACAACTTCAAGTTGACACGAGATAATTATTTTGGTAGCATCTTAAACGTTTTTCGCATTCATTATAAGGAGAGGTGGCAGAGCCTGGTTGAATGCACATGACTCGAAATCATGCGTGCCGCAAGGTACCGGGGGTTCGAATCCCTCCCTCTCCGCCATTTTCTCGTCCAAGGGGGTTGCAATGCGCTTTTTGCGGGAAATATCGCGTGGTATATTTAAGGACAACCCGATTTTCAGGTTAGTACTCGGACTTTGTCCAACCTTGGCAACCACTTCTTCAGTTGAAAATGCCTTGGGCATGGGAGCAGCGGCGACGTTTGTGCTGATTTGTTCCAATACCGTGATTTCGCTTCTGCGTAAACTTATCCCCGATGCCGTTCGCATTCCTTGTTACATTGTTATCATTGCCTCGTTCGTAACAATTGTCGATTTGCTGATGCAGGCATATCTTCCAGCACTTCACAAGAGTCTCGGCATCTTCATACCGTTGATTGTGGTAAACTGCATTATTCTCGGCCGCGCCGAGGCGTTTGCTGCGAAAAACGCGGTGATTTGGTCTATCGCCGATGGTATCGGCATCGGTATAGGCTTTACCGTCGCCTTGGCCATACTTGCATTTTTCCGTGAATTTGTCGGCAACGGTACAATTACCATCTGGGGCTCTTTTGCCGTTTCATCGGCGCAACCCTTCCCCATGATTCTTTTTATTCTGCCGGCCGGCGGATTCATCATGCTTGGATTGATTCTGGCATTCATCAACCGCATCCAGAGTCTCGCCGCCCGAGCAAGGGGCGAAAAGGAGCCTTTGCCGCTCGACATGGATTGCCGCCACTGTTCTGTCTGCAGCTTCGGAAAAAACTGATCCGGTAAAACTTTCCGCTTCCGATGAAAAAAAAGCAATCGTTGAAAAGATTCCGTCGGGCGCTTCGCGCTCCGTTCGAAAAAGCCGGAGTCGCATTGGCTTGTTCACTGATACCGCGACTCTCGCTGAAATCCATTATGCGACTTTCTCGTTTTATTGCCGGATTGGCCTTCCTCGTCGACCGGTACGGATGCAGGGTCGCTGCTGCAAACCTTGAAATAATTGCGGGCCGAAGACTTTCGAAAAAAAGAAAACGAATTCTTATTCTCGGCGCCTATCGCAATATGACAAGAGTACTGCTGATGATCTTCTGGATGCTGAAAGACACCGCCGCCCGCGCCAGCGAGATTGTCAAAATCTCTCCCGCGCTTCTGAAAGAACTTTCCAATGCGCACCCGGCAGTCACCGTGAGCGCCCATCTCGGAAACTGGGAAACTCTGACCCAGGCCTGTGAGAACAACGGCTTCCACATGGTTTCGGTCGCCAAGAATGTAAAAGGATCCGGCTTTACCCAGCGTCTCCTTGACGCGCGACGAAAAATAGGCCAGGAAATCGTCCCCGCCGAAGGTGCGCTTAAACATCTTTTCAAAGCCATCAAAAACGGGTACTCGGTCGGCCTCCTTATCGATCAGCATAGCGAAATGCGCGACGGTGGGATATGGATTGATTTCTTCGGACTCAAAGCATGTTTCTCCCAAGGTGCCGCGATACTGGCCCGACACTTCAAACGTCCAATCGTCTTCGGATGGTCTCGCCCGCTCAAGGATGGCAGCTATCGTTGCGAACTGGGAAAAGTTTTCGACGCCGGACAATCAGTAGATGTATCCGCCTGCACAATCTCAATCATCGCGGAATTTCAACGCGTAATCAAGATGCACCCGTCGTTATGGTGTATCAACTATCGCCGCTGGCGCTATCTTATCCCTGGTGAAGAACCGTCCGCCTACCCATTTTACGCCAAGCCCGCACGTGCATGGCAATGTCCCCCCGTTGCAACTGAAAGTGACAGGAAATGAATGATATTCAAGCCTATCGTCTGATGCGGTGTATTCGTTTCTTCGAAGAAAAGGTTGAACAGCTTTTTCTAGAAGGAGAGATTGGTGGAACCGCACATACCTGCATCGGACAGGAAGCCGTTGCCGTTGGCATTGCGGCGGCCATGCTCACACAGGATACGATGACTTCCACCCATCGCGGACACGGTCATTTGATTGCGCGCGGCGGAGATCCCAAAAGGTTGATGGCGGAACTTTTCGGACGAGCAGATGGATATTCCCAAGGACGCGGCGGGAGCCAGATGATGATGGACACAGCAATCGGCTTCTATGGCGCAAACGGTATCACCGCCGGAAGTTGCGCATTCGCCCTCGGTCTGGCACTTAAAGAGAAACTAAAAACCGGCGATGCCGTGTGTTTTTGCATTATCGGCGACGGTGCCGCCAATCAGGGGATTTTTGCAGAGTCGCTTAATCTCGCGTCGCTTTGGAAGCTGCCGGTCGTGTATGTAGTCGAAAACAACCGCTATGCCATGTCAACCAAAGTTTCCCGCGGTTCGGCAGAGCCGGCAATCTTCAATCGCGCGACGGGCTATGCGATGCGCTCCATGGTTGCCGACGGCAATGATTATTGCGAAGTTAAAGATGCCGCGATGCAGGCCCGCACTTTTGCCGCAGAAGAAGGTCCGGTGTTTCTTGAACTGAACACCTACCGTCTGTCCGGCCACTCGCGCGGCGATCCCAGAAGCTACCGATCGAAAGCAGAGGAGACCGAGGCTTGGCTGAACGACCCTATCGTTCGCTTCGAGCGTTCATTGATCGAGAACGGTATGAAACCCGAGGTCTTGGAAAATGAAAAGCTTCGCACCGCCGCGCTCATTGACGAGGCTGTAGAATTTGCCCATCGTTCGCCATTACCAGAAATCCCTGACTTTTCCGCAGAAATTTTCGCAGAGGAGGATCGGTCGTGAGAGAAGTCACATTTACCTCAATGCTTCGCGAGACACTTGAAGAATTGATGAATCGAGATGATTCGGTAATTCTGATGGGCGAGGATATCGGCGCCTACGGCGGAAGCTTCGGGGTGACGAGAGGTCTTGTCGACCGTTTCGGGACGGAGCGGGTGCGCGATACGCCAATTTCGGAACAGGCCATCACCGGATGCGCAATCGGCGCAGCGGTTGCCGGACTTAAACCGATTGTCGAAATCATGTTCATGGATTTCATGACTTTGTGCGTCGATCAACTCGTCAATCTTGCGGCAAAACTAAACCCCATATATTCGCAGCCTTGTCCTTTGGTGGTGAGGACTCCGTACGGTGCCGGGCGCGGATACGGCGCAACCCACTCGCAATCGCTCGAGCGTCTTTTTTTCGGCATTCCCGGCTTGAAGATCGTAGCACCTTCTTCGGCGCAAGATGCATCCGCATTGTTGCAAAGCGCCCTTGCCGATCCTAATCCCGTTTTGTTTTTGGAACACAAAATCCTTTACCCCCTGCGATTCTCCGTTCAGGAAGGACTGCCGCCGCCGTTACCCCTCGGTTTTGCGAAAATACCGAATCAGGCTGATGACATCACGCTCGTCGCATGGGGCGGCGCTACTCGCCAAGCATTGGCTGCCGCTGCCAAACTTGCAGAGCACAGCATCGGCGCCGAAGTGGTCGACTTGTGCACGGTATCTCCTTTTGACTCCGACACCATTATTGATTCGGCAAAGAAGACCGGGCGGGTGCTGATTATCGAAGAAGGCCCAATGTTCGGAGGGATCGGTGCGGAGATTTCCGCTACTGTAAGCAGCGGTGCATTTGAATTTTTGTTGGCTCCGCCAACCAGAATCGCTTCACCTGAATTTCCAGTTCCCGCAGCACGTTCGCTGGAAAAACTTTTTATGCCGGATGTCGATTCCATCGTGAAAAAAGCGCTTGAAATCATTAGCGGTTCCTAGCTAGCTGTCTATCTATCGGGAGATATACCATGAATGCGATTATCCACCTGCTTGAATCCAAATTTACCGCGGCCGGTTTATCCGGACAATGGGCTAGCGTGTGCGCCGCTTTTTCCTGCACCTTGGCAATTGTCATTGTGTCATTTGCCGCTTGTTTCGGATCCTGGTTAATCGCAAGAAAGATAGCGGCCGGAAAAATAAAAAGCACACGGCATCGCGAGCGCTCCGTAGCTCTGATCAAGTATCTGTCCGTTTTTCTTTTTATGTGGATAAATTGCTCGTTTCTGCCGAGTTGTTTTGCGAAATTCCCCCCTGCTGCATATGCATTGTCCAAGATGCTGGACATCATCACCATTCTATCCGGAGCTATTGTCGCATCAGGTGCAGTCAACTGGCTCCACGCCGCGGCGCATCATTCGCAGGCGGGGAAAACGTTTGCATCTAAGACGATCATTCAAGTTTTGAAAATACTGATCTGGTGCACGGTGACCATTATCGTCGTGTCAAGGATTTTGGATAAAAGCCCAACCTTCGTTTTGAGCGGTTTGGGTGCGATGACCGCAGTACTGATGTTGGTTTTCAGAGACTCCATTCTCGGACTGGTTGCCGGCATACAGGTATCCCAAAACGACATGGTTCGTATAGGCGACTGGATTACGATGCCGAAATACAATGCCGACGGAACGGTTATCGACATTGCCCTCACCACGGTCAAGGTCAGGAATTTCGATAATACCGTGACGATGATTCCCTCTTCGGTTCTGATCAGCGACGCCTTCGTCAATTGGCGCTACATGTCAGATTCCAAGGGGCGGCGGATAAAAAGGGAGGTTTTAATCAGCGCAAGTTCCATTTCCCCGATGACCGAGCGTATGCTCGAGCGGCTCATTACCGAAGGACTCGCCATCGCCGGTGACGCCCCGAGTTCGAATCTGGTTGCTTTTGAAACATGGTTGGAACGGATGCTGAAAAGAGATGAGCGAATCAGCGAAGAATTGACCTGCATGGTCCGCCAAACCAATCCCGGAGATACCGGAATTCCGATTGAAGTTTATGCGTTTACCAAAACACGCGACTGGGTTGAATATGAGAAGATCCAATCCGAAATTTTTGATCTCATTTACATAACCGTACCCCGTTTCGGTCTGCGCATCTATCAGAGAACCGGCGATATCAGTGCTGGACTCGCTCTGGACTGACAATGTTCAAATTGTTCTTTTCATTATACCCATTGATTTCGTGGGCGCTGCTCATGAAGTTTTTCATCGCGCCGATGCGGCTTAAACCGATGTTGAACCGTGCAATCGCACTTTCGACGATGACCGTTGCATTAAAGTTCATTTGGTTTTGGGCATTCGGTGGAGATGCTTTTGTTCCAGAGATACCCTCTTCGGTTATTACAGTGATGAATCTTGCCGAAACCGCACTGTTCTTTTACGCGGGTTTCAGTGTGTCGCTTTTTATCGCCGAGTCGCTTTACTCAAGAATCTTCAAGCCCATTCTCCTTTCAAACCTCATTCGCGTCGTTTTAGTCACAATATGTGCCATCGCTTTTACCGTTCTTGCCACGCGCGACTGCTTTCTGCCGCCCGAAATTATCGAACAAAAGCTGGAACTGACTGATTTGCCGGCAGAGTTTGACGGATACCGGATTGTACATCTCTCAGATCTTCATGCATCACCTAGTTCGCGGAGCGACAAAATTTCAAAAATTGTCGAGTTGGCCAATTCTCTGAACCCAGATGCGGTGTGCATCACAGGCGACTTCTATGACGGTCCCCCCGAGCGTCGCGCGCTTGACCTTGAACCCCTTTCAAGACTCAAAAGCCAAGACGGCGTCTTCGCCTGTACCGGCAATCACGAATTTTACTGGAATTATTGCCGAATGCGCCATGTATTCTCCTCGCTAGGAATAAAAATGCTGGAAAACACTCACGCCATATTGCAGCGCGGCAATGCAAAAATGATTATCGGGGGGATGAACGATTTTGCCGTTACCAACTTTCCTTTGGATTACGCATCGCAGCATTTCCCATCGCTGGAAGCGACTTATTGCAATGCACCTCCTGGAGAATTTCGGGTGTTGCTCTTTCACCGCCCGGTGCTGATTGATGATGCACAGCATCACGAAGTCCGTCTGCAACTCTCGGGTCATACCCACGGCGGTTGTATGCCGGTGCTAAGAACACTTGTGAAATATTTCAATGAAGGACATTGCTATGGTCTGTATCGACATGGCAATCTTACGCTCTACAACAATCCGGGAACCGGACAGTGGTCGGGATTTCCGCTACGATTGTTCAGCCGTTGCGAAATCACCCTGTTAGTGCTCAAACGCTCAGATGAAATAAACCTGAAACGCCGCAAGTGTGACACTGACGGAATTTAACAGTCAGATAGGCGACGAAGGTAGTCTCCGTAGGTTGACTTACCGTATCCCATCGCCAGAGCGCGCACATCCCCGGAATCGATCCACCCTTGACGCCAGGCGATCTCTTCAATGCATCCGATCTGTAATCCCTGACGCTCAATTACGGCACGCACAAAATTGGTTGCATCGGCAAGCGACTGATGGGTTCCAGTGTCGAGCCACGCCACACCGCGCCCCATAATCTTTACTTGCAGCTCACCACGCTCCAGGTAGTGGCGGTTAATGTCGGTAATCTCGTACTCACCGCGAGCTGAAGGTTTTAACGAGGCGGCGACATCGGCGACATCATTCGGATAGAAATACAATCCAACCACCGCATAGGAAGATGCCGGAATTTTCGGCTTTTCCTCGATTGAGACCGCCTTGCCATTATCGTCAAACGCAACCACTCCGTAGCGTTCTGGGTCGGAGACATGATAGCCGAAAACGGTAGGCTTTGACGATTGCGAAGTGTTGCTGAGCAGGTTCGAGAGATCTGCGCCGTAAAAAATATTATCGCCAAGTACAAGGCACACATCGCTGTCCCCGATGAATTCGCGTCCAAGTACAAACGCCTGCGCCAAACCGTCCGGTGAAGGCTGCGGGCAGTAGGAGAATTCCATTCCGAGCTGTCGCCCGTCACCCAGCAGTTTTTTAAAGGACGACAGATCATCAGGGGTGGAAATGATCAAAACCTGACGAATGCCCGCGAGCATCAACGTCGACAGCGGATAGAAGATCATGGGCTTGTCGTAAACGGGCAGCATCTGCTTTGAAACCGCTCGGGTCAGGGGATGCAGTCTTGTTCCGCTACCACCGGCCAGAATAATTCCTTTACGCATATCACTCTACTCCTCTTCTCGGTTTGTCACTATAGCTATCGAACTTTTATCAACAACAAAAAAAGGACTGGTATCAGAATCGACTGCATCAAAATGAACCGCATCAGGACCTGCGCGTTGCTCCACCCTTTGCGTTTGCGGAAATGGTCGTGCAACGGAAAACAGACACTGTGAAGTACTCTTACCACCTTCGTCTGTCTTTTCGCCTGGTCAACGGGCAACGAGCCGGTAACGCGCGTATCGAATCCCATTTTTTTCAAACTGCGGAGCAAAGCTATTTTAACGATTCCGGTTCCGCCGTTGACCAGCAACATCGGAGCCGCCACCAATACCAGAAACGGATTTCCTCCGACCAGCACCGCAATACCGATCAGCATTCCCAGCAAGCGTGAACCGGCATCACCCATCATTACCTGGCTGGGCGAGGCGTTGTACCAAAGATATCCCGCCAACGCGCCGATATTTGCCATCAGCAAAATCGCCCATTTTGCTCCGTGGGGATTGTGCGGAATCAGCAAATAGCCGGCAATTTTAACGTGACCGACAACCACGTACAGAAACACGGCAAGCGACAGCATGGTAATCAGAGCAAGCGATCCCGCAAGACCGTCTATACCATCGGAACAGTTCGTTGAATTGATGGCAATCCATATCACCAGTGTTCCGATTGCCAGAAATGCCCAAAACGGCATCTGGATGGGAACGTCGCTCAACGGTATCCAGATTCTGCCGCCCTGCTCCATATAGATAAATGCAGCGGCAAGCACACCGACCAAAAGGTCGAGAACGCCTTTTTTTATATCATTCCACGGGAGTTTGCTGGCATCGTCCAAATAGCCGAAAAGCATACATAGATAGGCTGCACCCAACGCCATGCAACTCCATATGCCAAACGGCATGAAAATCAGCACAACGGGCAACAAGAGCAAAGAAATGCACAAGCCGGCACCAGTAGGTTTGCCTTCGCTTTGCTTGCCACCATCGGCGGCGATGGCCTTTCCGCGGTCAAGCGGCATAAAACGGTATAATTTTGGCAAGAAAAGGAATACCATAAACCCAGCGGCGAAAACCGCTCCTACCAATAAAACTGAATGGGAGCCCAACAAACGGAATGGGCCCCAAATCGGTTGCAGATATTCAGATAAATATTGCAGCATGACAGATTAATCCGCCCTTGCGGGCGGACCTGATATTGAAGCTGGGTATTATGCCACAGCAGGAAGTTTAAAAATAGCGATGATTGTGAAAACCATCAAGAAAATGGCAACACTCTCAACAATACCAAGGGCTCCGAAATAGTTCGTAAGCCCCTGTCCGGTTTCAGCCTGCGCATCGCAAGCTCCGGCAGCAGCACGGCCCTGGAAGAAAGCGGAAAGGCCAATACCGGTTCCGGCGAAGATGCCGAGTATCAGCAGCGGCGTTCCAAGCTGTGCCTTGCCGAACATCAAGAACATAAGCAACATGCCGTACAGCGTCTGAGTAATCGGCGCACCGACCAGACCGAGCAAAATGAAGGGAGCCGGCTTATTCTGCGCATAGCACTTTTTCCATGCCCCCATCGCAGCGCTGGCGGCAAACCCCGTACCCAGCGCGGAACCCGCCGCACTCAAACCAAGGCATGCAACCGCACCGGCCACACCCATCGCCTGTTGAACCAATGATGCTTCCATTTTATTATCCTCCTGCCGTTTTACGGCATTTTTCCAAAAGGCCGAAATTCCGATCCCGACCAACTGATTCCTTTGTGGTTAGAAAACTCCAGCGTGTTCAGACGAACCGCATGGACCAATACACTCAATCCCGCCATCAGCAAATTAAGACCGTGTCCGATGAGCATTATCAAAATCATCGGCACAATCTTAAGCCATAGCGGCAAAGCCAGCTGCAATGCCATATCATTGAAATTCTGCGCCACTTTGACGCTTGCCAGCCCCACCGCAAAGAGACGGACATATGAGATGATGTCGCCGAGAGTGCCGACGATATTCAGCGGAAGCATGCCCAGGGTTATCCCCTCTTTTTTCAAATCCTTCGGCTTTACGGAAAAAAGGAACAGCAAAACCGCCGATACCGCCAAAAGCGGCACCACCCATGGCGGCAGCGTCGGAAACACGCCGACGATATTGCAGATGATGCAGTACATCGCCACCAGTGTTCCCGTCCAACCCAATTCGGCATACGCAAGCGAATCCGGGAAGAGGCAGATGAAATTCCAAATTCTGGCAATTCCAAGATGCGCCAGTCCAAGCGTAAAGCAAAGCAGCATCATGTTGCCGTACGAGGGATCGGCCAGCCATTCTGCGATAGGATTGTTCAGGCAAGCGGGAGAGCATCCGAACCAAGTATTGGAAAGAACGCCCCATCCGATTGTGGCCAGAGAAAACGAGGTCAAAAGCGCAAACCACCCTTTTACCGGAAGCTGGCGAAGTTTTTTGCGCAGGGCAAGAGTACAGGCGAGAATTATCATTCCGTATGCGCCATCTCCCACCAGCATGGCAAAAAAGAGCGAGAAGAAACAAAAGAACGGAACGCTGATATCCGTCTCACGGTACGCCGGTGCAATGCCTAGACCTTTGAACAATGCAGCGACGGGTTTGAACAGACGCGGAGGTCTTATCATCACGGGAGGCAGCTCGTCATCGGCCGGATCGCGCAGCAGCAATCCCCATGCGTTAGCTTCGGCGGCGATCTGAAGTTCAGCTGATTTTTCAGCGGGAATCCATCCGGTAATCCATGACAGCTCACCGTCGCTTTCCAGCGAATCGGCAACCCGTTCAAATTCAGAGGCGTTCTTCAGCTCATTTGAAATCTTAACGATCTCATCGCGGAATGCGGCGGCTTTTTCAAGCTCTGCGCCAACTTGGTCAATTCGCTCTACGCTCCCGGCAAGCAGTGCTCGCATTTGAGCAACACCGTATCCAGGATTGGGCAGCACTTCGATTCCAAACTGTCCGGCATCGGCAACTGCCCCATCTACCGAAGTGACAATTCCGACAAACGCGTTTTTGCCGTCGTTTGCGCAATTTAAAATTATCGCGTCGGCATCGGCATTTTTGACGCCGGAGACAAATTCGGCCATTCGAGGCAGAAGCGAACTCGGAAGACGGAGCAAGTGAACATGTAGCCCTTTCGACTCAAGAGCGGCAACGCAATCCAAATCCAAGTTACCGAACTTCGAATAGACATCGAGCATTTCGGAAAATTTGGAGACTGCGGAAGTAGCTCTAGCACGCTCTTCGCTCAACGCCAGAATCGACTGCACAGGATTGCTCGAATCGAATTCGGCGAGCGGTTTATCCAAAAAATCTCCGCTTGCTACATCAGCATTTTTTGCGCCTCGCGCAACTGCCGCCGACGACGGGTCGGAGATTGTTTTCAGCGCAAGCTGCGAAGCTTCATATGCCGCTTGGGCGCGACGGCGTTCATCGGACACATTGTCGCCAAATTTAACGTGGACGCACCCCAGATTGCGAAGCGCGTTCAGGGTTTCATTGCGATCCTCATGAAGGCAAACAAGCGATAAATGTTTCATTGGCACGATCATGGCTCAACCTCCTTGGCGGGAGTACGCCCTTTTGCCAATTTACCGCGCGAGACCGCTGCTGTTTGTTCGTCGCCTATGGCAATTTTTATCACCCGGATATTCTCCCTGCATTCGGGAATCTTGACTTTTTCAAAAAGGTTCACACGCTGGGACGTTACGGTCAATTCCGCCGCAATCAATTCCTGCTGTCGGGCGAATACCGCCCGCTCGGCCTTAAGGCGCAAAATTTCTTTGATGGCGCAAGCGGCATCGTCATACCAGGCGGGTGTGGAAAAAAGATCCAACTCCTCAAGCGAGGTGTCGAGCGCCTTGAACACCGGGATGCTCACGCCAGCGATATTCGCCCTGTCGGTTTCAACCCGTTTGATGCGGACAAGTCCCTTCAGCTTCTCTGTATCGACAGAGAAAAGCGAAATCCATTCTGCCATCCGGCTGCGAGCCGCTCGCTCCTGCGCGGCTACTTCGTCCAATTTGGCACTAACCGCTGCTATTTCCGCCTGAAGCTGCTGTTTTTTCAGCTGTAGCATCGGCAAAAACCGCAAAAACCTCTTCAATGAATCGGTTTGCGCCTTAAGCTCGGTTTTTGTAAGTTTTATTTTTGCCATCGTTATGCGCCTTTACGATTCGCGCACCCAGTACTTTGAAGTGTACGAAGAAGGAATACCGACTTCATTCTCGGCAAAGCACGAGGAGAGAATCTTCCAGCCCAGATCCAATGCCTTCTCCAGCGGAATATTGACCGACAGATCCATCATTTCCTTTTCGAACAATGCTCCGTATTTAAGCAGCTTTCCGTCCCATTCACTCATGCGGAATCCCATCGACTGCTTTTCCTGGGTCTCTTTGTACGAAGCGTAAAGTTTGATCATCGCGTCCATCACCGTGCGATGGTCATCACGGGTGTTTTTGTTGACCTGCTGTTTGAGACGGCTGAGCGAGCCGAACGGTTCGATACGTCCGCCGCGCAGATAGAATTGTCCTTCCGTGATATATCCGGTATTGTCCGGAACCGGATGGGTGACATCGTCGCCAGGCATGGTGGTAACGGCAAGAATGGTGATTGAGCCGGCACCGTCAAAGTCGACCGCCTTCTCGTAGCGCGAAGCAAGCTGAGAATACAAATCGCCGGGATAACCGCGGTTGGAAGGAATCTGCTCCATGGTAATGGCGATTTCCTTGAGCGAGTCGGCAAAACTCGTCATGTCGGTAAGCAGCACCAGAACTTTCTTGCCCTTGAGCGCAAACTGTTCGGCGACCGCCAGCGAAATATCCGGCACCAGCATGCATTCCACAATCGGATCGGATGCGGTGTGAACGAACATCACGGTGCGCGAGAGAGCGCCAGACTCGTCCAGCGTATTGCGGAATTTGAGATATTCGTCATACTTCAACCCCATGCCGCCCAAAATAATCACATCGACCTCGGCCTGCAATGCGATGCGGGCCAGCAAATCGTTGTACGGCTCACCTGCCTTGGCGAAAATCGGCAGTTTTTGCGACTCTACCAGCGTGTTGAACACATCGATCATCGGAATGTTGGTCCGAACCATGTTGCGGGGCATGATGCGCTTGGCGGGGTTGACCGAGGGTGTCCCGATTTCAACCGGATTCGAATCTAGCACCGGACCGCCATCACGTGGTTTTGCACTGCCGGTAAAAGCGCGTCCCAGCAACTCGTCGCCGAACGGTACGCGCATCGATTCGCCGAGAAAACGCACCTTGGCATCGGTAGCAACGCCGCGCGCACCTGCAAACATCTGCAGGGTGACATTAGGACCGTCAAGCTTGATAACCTGAGCAAGCGAAGTGCCGTTGCGCGATGAAACCTCCGCCAGCTCGCGGTATTTCACTCCCTCGGCGCGCAATGTGATTACACTGCCGGAGAGCTTGTCTATCGTATGGTAAACCTTAAACATTGCCAACTGCCTCCTCGATCATCCGCAAAATACCGGTACGGATTTTTTCAAATTCAGGCGATTCCATCGCCGTGTTGTTCCAGTCGATGCATACCTGGACCATTTTCTGGAAAAATGCGCGCGCGTCGGCTTTTTCGGTGAATGGGTATTCTGCGAGCATCACCTTTTCAACGATTTCGAACATGATTTTCTGGCGTTCTTCGCTGGTTGCAGCGTCAACATCGCTGAATGCGTTCTGCTGAAGGTAGACCGCATCAAGAAATTCGCCTTTGAGATATTTCATAAAGTCGGATATCGCCGTACCCTCTTCGCCGACCACCTTCATCATCTGGTTGATGTCGTTGCCCTGGCAGAGGATTGAACGCAGACGTTCAACTCGATCGTTTTCAATAACGCTGCGATACTTGCTCCAGCTTTCGAGCGGATCGATCGCAGGATAACGGCGAGCATCGGAACGGGCGCGACTCAATCCGTGGAAAGCTCCGACCACCTTGAGCGTACCCTGCGTCACGGGTTCGTCGAAATTGCCGCCGGCCGGCGATACGGTGCCGCCGATGGTTACGGACCCGATGGAACCGTCCTTGAGGCGAACGATACCGGCACGCTCATAGAAACCGGCAATCACGGACTCAAGATATGCAGGGAATGCCTCTTCACCTGGAATTTCTTCAAGGCGGCCGGACAGCTCGCGAAGCGCCTGGCACCAACGAGAGGTCGAATCGGCCAGAAGCAGTACGTTCAATCCCATCTGGCGATAATAGCAGGCGATGGTAACGGCCGTATAAACCGAAGCTTCACGGGCGGCAACTGGCATTGACGAGGTGTTGCAGATGATTACCGTCCGGTCCATCAAAGTGCGGCCGGTTCGCGGGTCGGTAAGTTCGGGAAATTCGCGCAGAGTTTCAACCACCTCGCCAGCGCGTTCTCCGCACGCCGCGGAGATTACGATATCGACATCGGCGTAACGGGAGGTAGTTTGCTGCAGAACCGTCTTGCCCGCGCCAAATGGACCGGGAATGCAGTAGGTTCCGCCAAGCGCCACCGGGAAGAACGTATCAACCGAACGAATACGCGTGACCATCGTCTTCTCGGGAAGAAGACGCTCCTTGTAGCAAAGGATGGGAAGTTTTACCGGCCATCTCTGATACATCTTGACCGGCCGGTCAACTCCGTCGGCACCGGTTAAAACCGCAATCTCGTGCTCAACGTCGTAGGAGCCGGCGGGAGCGACGCTCTTGACGGTATAAACGCCGGAAAACGCGAACGGAACCATGATGCGGTGTTTGAAAATCCCTTCCGGCACCGTACCGAGCGACTCGCCGGCGCTTACGCGGTCTCCGGGAGATACAACAGGAGTGAAATCCCACTTCAAATCGCGAGGAAGCGCATGGAGATAAGTCCCGCGTTGAAGGAAAAATCCGCATTGTTCGGCAAGTTCAGGCAACGGATTCTGAAGTCCGTCATAAATCTGTTTCAAAAGTCCCGGACCAAGTTCTGCAGTAAGCAAATCCCCGGAGAATTCGACATTGTCACCAATCGCCAGACCGTCGGTGCTCTCATATACCTGCATATCGGCGATGCGCCCGCGGATACGGACGATTTCACTCATAAGGCGTTTACGGTCATCTCCGACGCCCAGACATGCATAGCCAACCTCGTTTTGTGCAACGGCGCCGTCGAACTCGACCGATATCATATTTCCGTTTACACCTGCGATTTTACCTGTAGTCATAACTTATAATCCAATCTCCAAGCTATCACAACTCAATGGGAACATCTGTAAGTTTTTCGAAATTCTCGGCTCCGCTCTTGCTGGAAAGACCATGCCATTTGTGTGCGATCGCCAGTCGAACAGCGTAGCCAAACACCGCATTTTTCGACAACGGATCGGATCCCTGCATTTCTTCGACCGCTGTCCAAAGCGCCATATCGAGCTGTCGTTCTTTTTCAACGGGGCTGCTTGCGCGCATGGCGGCGGTGGCGCGGCGCTCAAGCGACGGATCGCAATCGCCGGTAGTACGCACCCAACGCGAGGCATCAACGCCCAATGCGGCAGATCTTGCCCTGACCACGGCATTGCGAAGTACCGCCTCGCGATCACGCCAGGCACGGACAAAGGGATGAGCGCTGTCGCCGCCGTAAACCAAAGCGCTACACGCCTGCGCATCAGCTTTTGCAAGTTGCGATTCGCAAGCGGAAATGAATTCGGCAACTCCAATCGGAGGAGGCGCACCGAATTTCGGCATCGGCAGGCTCGAGAGGAGAAAAATCACGCTCATTTGCTAACCCCAGGTTATTTCAGCAGTTCGGCAAGCGCGGGGCGAACCTGGCGTGAAATCGCCTGCGAAATCGCTTCCGCGGTGAAATCATGCTCGATTCGACCGTCGGCCAGCAATACTCTGAAACCGGCACCGCAACTTTCATCAACCATAACCTGCACCCCTTTTTCACCTTCGGCGGCGAATGCGGAACGTAGAGCGTCAGCCAATGCGGAAGCGGCTGCCAGCTCGACCTTGCCGCTGGCGAGATAGGTTTTTACCGCGTCACGAACAAGTTCGGTGGTGAAATTGACATCGAGCAATGATGCTTTGATTCCGCCGGCAAGAATCTTCTCAAGATGTTTGAGTATCGCTCCGTCGATATCCAGTATGAGATTTGACGCCGCTTGAGAAAGGGTACGGCGAGAGCTCTCGGTAAAAGTTTCAGTGCGACGCTTTGCTTCATCGACGATCGCGCTTGCTTTCGACTCCGCGTCGGCGATTATGGCTTTGGCTTTGGCCTCTGCTTCGGCCAAAATCTCGTCGGCCCTGGCCTGCGCCTTGTTCAGACCTTCGTCGCGAATCTTATTGAGCAGCCCCTGTAAATCCTCGCTCATGATTTTAAAACCTCCATAACTCATCTGCGGCACTTCTTTTAAAATACCGCTTTAAAAACTTTCGTGTTATTATAATACGATACCCGTTGAAAATCAAGAAACTTTCAAAATCGACATTCATGTAGATTCAGCTCAAGACAGCGAAAGCGCTCAAGTTTAAAGGCAATTGCGCAATCGAAGTCTTTTGTTGCATTTTAAACGACCTTTCAGTACAAAGAGTTACTTAAAACGCACTCCGGCCTGACGGAAGGAGCAGGTGTCGAACATACCCTTGTCCGTCATTTTTATTTCCGGGATAACCGGAAGCGCCATGAACGACAGCGTCATGAACGGTGCGGAAAGTTTCGCACCCATCATCTTGGCCAACCGGTCGCAATCTTGATAGCGGCATGCGACGAATTCGGCGTTTTTATCCGACATCAGACCTACAACCGGAAGCGGCAATGCCGCAAGCACATTTCCCCCGTCATCGGCGACGGCAAGACCCCCGCGGTCGAATATGACACGATTTATCGCAGAAACCATCGCCTTGTCGGTGGCACCTACGCAAATGATATTGTGGGAATCGTGGCTTACGCTGGTGGCGAGCGCCCCGTGCTTCAAGCCGAATCCACGGATAAAACCGACGGCCGGAAGCTCTTGGCGGTAACGGCTGACGACGGCGATTTTAAGAATGTCGCGCTCGGGATCGGAACACACCGTGCCGTTGCATACGAGCGGCGTATCGTGCAGCGTCCTCGTCACCAACAAACCGTCTTCCGCGCCGATGATGCGTATTTCGCGCAAATTGTCGTCCGCCTCCACTTTGAGTCCCGTCTCGTCAACCTCTTTGGAATTAAGGCAGTCTCGCTTGAATGTGTCACCGGAATTCAAATCGAGCCGGGATGAATCCAGATCGAATTTGCAGCCGGCGCGGAAAACCTCGACTGGATTGAATGTCGAAAGGTCGCAGACCCGGATGAAATCGGCCCGATCCCCTTCCCGCAGCAATCCCAGCGGCAATTTGTAATGGTGCACCGGATTGACACAGGCGGCTCTTACCACCGACGTGAGCGGCACCCCGTGGCGATACGCCTCTGCCGCCAACGAATTGATGTGCCCTTTCAGCAAATCGTCGGGATGCTTGTCGTCGCTGCAAAACATGCACTTTCCCGAAAAACGGTTGAGCAGACCCAAAAGCGACGTATTCAATTTCGCGGCCGATCCGCCGCGGATCATCACAATCATTCCGGCCTTGACCTTTTCAAGCGCTTCGGAATATTCAACGCACTCGTGATCTGTAGAAATGCCTGCGGCAAGATAAGCGGCCAGATCGTGACCGCTCAGTTCCGGAGCGTGCCCGTCGATAGGTTTACCGGCGTCAATTGCGCTGCGGATTTTCGCCATCAGCTCCTTGTCACCTCCCAGCACACCCGGAACATTCATAACCTCCGAGAGATGGGTTACGTCCGGCTCGGCCATCAGCTCGGCTATTTCAGCTGGACCGATCACCTGTCGGCACGACTCGAAAGAGATGGACGGCACGCATGAGGGTGCACCGATACCAAAGACGAAATCGCTGTTTGCGCACCACTCCATCATGCTGCGGACACCATCAATGCCAGCAACGTTTGCGATTTCATGAGGATCGGTAACCGCACCCAGCGTGCCGTGTCTGATCGCGGTATCGGCAAAAACCGCGGGAAGCAGCATCGAACTTTCAATATGGACATGCGCGTCGACGAATCCGGGCATAAGATATCCCGGCTGGGGATTTTCACATGGCTCAATTGATGCTATCGTTCCGTCGGCACCAACGGTGATTTCAACCCCACGTACCTCGTCGACGTGGACATCGACGAGATTTCCGCTTATTTTGAATGGTTCAATCATCTGCTCCATCGGTATCTCCAGATTTAGGCTAAGAATCAAAATTCACCGGTCAGGAACCGGATAGCCGCCTGCGCGTCGCGATTGTCGTAAATCGCACCAACCACAGCTGCGCGCGCTTCCGAGTGCATCACCTGAGCATCGGTTCGTTCAATGCTGGAGGCCTTGCCGACCGCATACCGCTCGTTTGCAATACGCAGATTATCGGCGGCAAGCTTCTCCGACCGGCGGGCAACTTCAAGCGAATCCGCGGCGCGGCGCGCATTCAAAAACGCAGTGCGAAGTTCACAGTAGAGATACTGTTCGCGCGAGGCAACCCGGCTGCGAAGCGACTGCAGGTCGTTTACCGCTTCTTTGATTGCAATCATATCACGCCCGCCGTTGTAGAAATTCTGCGACAACGCGCCGAGTCCGAGCAGATTGGAAATCAAAGGCCAACTGCGCCCCGCGGCATCGCCGGAGATTGTAAGTCTGAGTTCGGGATAGAGTTCGGCGATTGTTTCGTCGATGCGAAATTCAGCGGCCCTGACCCTTGATCGCAAGGCGGCAAGCTCAGGCTCGCTCTTTCGCGCGCGCTCCATCAGCGCGTCGGGCTGATCGCGGTTCGTGAAACGCGCCTCCTCAAACCGCGGTGCGAATTCGATATCGTCAGCGAGACCGAGCGCACGGTTGAGTTTGGCGCGAGCGATCTGCACATTGTTGCTGGCTACGGTTTCGCGGAGACAAGACTGACTCCAATCGACCTGGGCCTTGAGCCGGTCGTATTCGGGCACGGTGCCGACCTCATACCGGTCCTCGGTTTGATCGAGATGTTCTTTGTACTGAACCACCTCGCGTTTGGCAACCTCGTGCAATTCAAGAGTGCGGCAAAGTTCGCTGAAGGCAAGGCGCAAATCGTAGAGTACGCGATTGACCGCCTGACGCTCGTCTTGAACCGCTGCGGAAAGCGCTTCGGCGGCCTGGCGGACGCGCTTGTCGGTTCTGCCGAAATCGTAAACGAGCAGATCGAACGAGAGCGCTCCGGAGAAGGTGCCGCGACTGCGCCATGAACGTTGATCACCATTGTACGTGCCGTACTGGTAGCCGACGGAAGAACCGAGCGTGGGCAGATAGGCCGAGCGGGCGCGCTGCAGTTCTAGCTCGGCGTTTTCAACCGCCTTGCGGGCTTGTACCAACGTTGGATGGGCTAATTTAGCCATCGCCTCCAAATTTGTCACCGAGAGCACATCACCCTGCTTGATTCCAAGTTCAGCGGGACTGACGGTGCGGATGCCGGGGGCGAAATCCTCCGGTTTCTGCTTGAGGATTTCACGAGCCTGACGTACCGTCGAACAACCCGCCAGTATCAAAGTCAATACCAGCGGAACGGCAATTGCGCTCATTTTGCCCGCTTTATTGCGATGACTGAAAATCCTTGAGAAGAATTCACGCATCGACTGCATGATCGCGTAGAGCGCGGGGGTAAAGCTCAAGCCGATACAGGTGGCGAACATCATTCCGCAGAAGGTCGGAATACCGATGGCGCGACGGCTGCCGGCACCAGCGCCCTCCGCCATCAACAGCGGCAGCACGCCGAAAACGAACGACCAGGCGGTCATCAACACGGCACGGTAACGCAATGACGCACCCGACATTGCCGCCTCGGTAATGCTCTTTCCCGCTTCGCGTTCCTGCTTTGAGAACTCAACCATCAAAATTGCATTTTTCGCAGTAAGACCAATGAGCATGATCAAGCCGAGCTGAGCGTAAATACTCATTGATTCACCCCAGAGTTTAAGACCGACAAGCGCACCGAAAATGGCGAACATAACCGAAAGCATTACCGAAATCGGCATCGTCCAGCTTTCATACTGACCGACAAGGAAGAGGTAGGCGAACAGCATCGCAAGCACCACCAGTACGATAATCTGCCCCTCGTTCTGCTTCTCCTGCAAACTCATACCGGTCCACTCGATGTGGTGGTTGGGCGGCAGTTCGAGTTTTTCCACCTCTTTAATCAGATATCCGCTGGGTACGCCGGGCTTGCCCTGATCGTTGAACGGTGCAGAGGTCATCTTGTTACAGCGCTGGATGCGGCGGGGACCGATCTCATACCGGAAATTGGCAACCGAGGAAAGCGGCACCGGTTCGCCAGAAGCATTGGCGATGAGCAGGTCGCGAAGATCGTCCATCGTTGCGCGGTAATCATGCCCGCTCTGCACCTTGACATAGAAGGTGTCGCCGAGAATATTGAAGTCGTTGATGTAGTAGCTGGCCAACTGACTTTGCAGCGTATTGTAGATCTTTATCGAAGTAAGTCCCATGGATTCGGCCTTATCGCTGTCGATATCGATGTACAGCTGGGGTGTGGCGGAGCTGTAGGTCGACATGCCGTAAAGCATTCCGTCAATCGCAGAAGCCTCGCCCGCGTGCTTCATGGCAACTTCAGCAAGCTTGTGCGGATCGCTGTCGCCCTCGACGCAGATATGGTAGGTCAGACCGCCCGTCGCACCGAGACCGTCAATTGCCGGCGGCAGGAAGCTGGTCACTTTGGCATCGGCAATGGAAGCACCAGCGCTCTGGATTTTCTGCATGATGGAATGGGCGTCGTCAACGCCGGTCTCGGTTCGCTCGTCCCAGGTTTTGAGCTTGACGATGGCCAAGGCGCAGTTTTCTCCGCGACCGCCGAGGAAGCCGAAGCCAGCGACGGTGAGCACGGACTTGACACCTTGGATGTCCTTTATTTTATCGCGGAACTCAACGATTACGTCGGTGGTACGGCTCAACGCCGCGCCGGGAGGAAGCTCGAGGTCGCAGAGCACAACGCCCTTATCCTCGGTAGGCAAAAATGAACCGGGGATTGATTTGAAGACCGTTGCAATTCCGAAGATTAAAGCTCCGTAGATAATTACCGTAAGCCACCATCCGCGGATAAAGACCTTGACCGACGAGAGATAACAGGCGCGAATTCCATCGAGCGCTTTATTGACGCCGCGCCAGAAAAAGTTGCGCTGTTCAAATGGTTTTGGCGAACGCATGATCAGTCCGCAGATTGCCGGACTCAAGGTGAGAGCCACCACTGTCGAGAAGGTCAGCGAAACGCACATGGTAACCGCAAACTGCTTATAGATGCTGCCCACCATGCCGCCGTAGAAGGCAAGCGGAGCGTAGCAGGCAATGGTCACCAAGGTGGTGGCGATAATCGCGCCGGTAATCTGCTTCATGCACTCGAGCGCGGCCTCCTTCGGGGGCATGTTCGGATTGCGCTCAAGCTGGGTCTGACAGTTTTCCACAACGACGATCGCGTCGTCAACAAGCGATCCGATTACCAGAATCAATCCGAACAGGGTCAGCGTATTAATGCTGTAATCGACCAGATGCATGATAGGGAATGTCGCCATCAGAGAGACCGGGATGGCCAACGAAGGAACAAGCGTGGCACGCCAATCCTGAAGGAAGAAATAGGTGATAATAATCACCAGCAAGAGTGCGCTGCCGAGGGTTATGACGGTTTCCTTCATTGTCGCCTGAATAAATTCCGACGGGTCGTATTCAACCACGTATGAGACGCCCTGAGGGAAATTTTTGGACAGACGCGCCAATTCTTTCTTGGCTCTAGCCATGGTTGCAACCGCATTGGCATCGCTATTTCGGTAAAGCATCATCGCCACCGACTGCTCGCCGTTGTGGAGTGCGATCGTATTGTATTCCTTTGCCCCAAGTTCAACTTTGCCGATATCCCTGATTTTGAGAATATTCCCATCGGCATCGCGGCGAATTACGATATTGGAGAATTCTTCAGGAGTGCGCAGACGCCCTTTTACATTGATTTTATATTCCAGATAACGGTTGCTGCCCTCGGCACCGACATTGCCGGCGGCCGCCTGTACGTTTTGAGCGCGAACGGCGGCGGTGATGTCATCGGTGGAGATATTCAATCCCGCCATACGCACGGGGTCGATCCAAATTCGCATGGCATATTCGGCCGCGCCGAGAACATTGACATACGACACTCCGTCAACACGGGAGATGAAGTCTTTGAGATAGGTTCCAACATAGTTGTTCATTTCGCTGACCGACATCTTCGAACCGTCGGTGGCGAACGAAAAAACGCCCAGCATATCGCCGGTGCGTTTCTGGCACTGGACGCCGACGCGCTGGACGTCCTCCGGCAGAAGCGGTTCGGCGCGTTGAATGGCGTTCTGGGTATTGACCAGCGCCATGTCGGGATTGGTTCCAGGCTTGAAGGTAATCGAGCAGGAATACGATCCGGAATTGTCGCAGTCGGAAGTGAAATAGAGCAGGTTTTCAACCCCGTTGATTTCAGACTCGAGCGGAAGCGCCACCGTCTCGGCGACAACCGATGCGGAAGCGCCGGCGTAAACCGTTTCGACATTGACCTGCGGAGGGACCACGTCAGGGTATTGCGCGACCGGCAGCGAACTTATGCAAATGCAACCGGCCAGAAACAGGAACAGGCTGATAACCATCGCCAGTTTCGGCCGTTCGATAAAGATTTTTGAAAACATCTGAATTCTCCCTCTTTATATGGAATCAAACGTTATAAGGTCTTGCTTATTTTGCAATATTGATTTTAGCGCCTTCGGCAAGTTTGTGGGTTCCGAGCGAAACTACGCTTTCGCCCTCTTCAAGTCCGGAGATCACCGTTTGACCGTCTTCAATTGCATTGCCGAGTTTAACGCGGCGCTTGGACACGGTCATGTCGTCTTTAACGATCCAGACGAAAGCGCCGATGGTGTCACGCACGATTGCGCTTGGAACGACCGAGACACATTTTACCACGGTTCGCTTCGAGACGTGGACATTGATGGTCGAGCCGGGGATGAGGACGCCTTCGGGGTTGGCGAAATCGGCGTAGATATTGACGGTGTCGGTTGAGCGGTTCGCCTTGTTGTCGACAAACGCGATACTCCCTTCGGCTTTGTATGACGAGCCATCGGCGAGGATCAGCTGCACCAGCGAATCTTTTTTCACCTTCTCCTCGCTTCCGAACAATCTCATGTAGTCGGCGTTGCTCAACGGAAAACGAACGCGTATCGGATCGATCTGAATGACCGTGGCCAGCACTCCGCTGGCGGGGGTCAGATAGTTGCCGACGGTATAGTTGTTGAAGCCGATTTTACCGTCGATCGGCGAAACGATGCGGGTGTCGCGGAGATTTTTGCGTGCCGTAATTAGCGTTGCTTCAAGCTCCGCGAGTTCAGCCTTGCGGGTATTGCGCTCGGTGACCGCCGCGTCGAATTCGTCGCGAGATGCGACATTACGTTTGAGGAGCGTCTCCTGCCGCGAGAAATTTTTCTCGGCGTAATCGAGACGGGCCTTGACGGCTTCGATTTTCGCCTCAACCGCTTTTACCGCTGCAACATAGGGTTCATCGTTCAAACGGTAGAGCAGCTGCCCTTTCTTCACGAAATCGCCCTCTTTGAAGCCCACCTCAAGCAATTCCTCGGAAACGCGGTCGACCAGCTCGACGCGCTGAGGTGAAACGACCGAACCGATGCAGCGTCGGCGGTCGACGCTTTCAGCCGCCTTGGCTTTGGCGATGGCGACGGTTTGTTCGGGCATGGGGCGTTGCGCAAAAGCGGATGCGACAACGCTTGCAACACATACGGCAAACAGAATCTTATTCATTTCAACTCTCCTGAGATTACTTTTTACATTCAATTAAAATTCAGTTCGGCTCCGAGCCGGGTTACGATTTTTTCGGCGATTTCGCTGAAGATGGAAATATCGCCGGAGTTGATATCGCTGAGCAGTTCACACAGCAGCTTCTCGAGATACTGCTTCTCATCCTCGTAGCTTTTTCGAATCAGATCGGAAACTTTGATGAAAATTTCGCGCCGGTCGCTGCTCGACTGGACTCTTTCAAGCATGTTGATTCTGACCAGCGAGTCAACCGCCTGCGATGCAGCCGAGGAGCTGATGCAAAGACGATTGGCCAGATCCTTAAGGCGGATACCGGCGTCGCGACTGTAAAAAACCTCTTCAATGATGCGGACTTGCCGAATGGTGATGCGGTCGAATTTCTCGTGTTTGAAGTGGCTGTCGATGACACGATGGAGCAAGCTGCTCATCCTGAATAGGTTGTTGATCTCAATCTTGGCGCGACACTTTGAATCCATTTCAATTCCCTAAATAAGTTCGAAAGTGCAATAGTTTAGCAATCTAATCCAATTTGTCAAGATAGGATTTTGTTAAACATGCAAAAAAATGAAAAAATAATTCTCTTTTCGGTTTTGCAATTAAAAACGGCCCGGGAGAAACCCCGAACCGTTTTAAGTGTTACAACGAGTTGAAACAACCAGTTATTTAATGCGCCAGACCGCGGTTCCCCAAGTGGGCAACTTGATTGCCAGAGCATCTTTCTTTTTATTCAACTTGCCCGCAGGCGCTCCGAAAAGCGGCTCAAAC
>JAZQGX010000077.1:0-3219 GCA_045540275.1 Kiritimatiellia bacterium
TCCGCAACGCCCTCGTGCCACTGCGTCACGCGCTCGTGGTTCGGAAGGTAGTCGATACCGAATGCGAGATACCATCCCTTGCCGGTCTTGTGGTGAAGGTGGAGGCGATAGAGAACATCACTCGTCCCGTCACGCAGTTCGCGCCGTTCACGCTCCTGCTCGGGGCTGACGCAATAGCAAGCGCTCCATCCGTTGATTTCGTCTTCGCCCCAATTGAGGCACCATGTTATCCTGTGGTCGTTCGCGTTCATGGTTCAGTTCCTTTCAGTTGCAGAATTTGAAGTACTTGATGAAGGCTTGGCGTTCCTCTTCGGATTCCCATGTCCAAGTCCAGAACTCGTCTGTGGTGTCCACGAAGAGATCCAGTATTTGACGAATGATGTATTTCATTTTTCTGTTCCTTTCCGACCATGAGGTCTATTTTGGCTTACGGCGTATAATGTATCATAAGTTGCCGATTGTGTCAATGGGTAAATAAAGGGCAAAATAAAAAATATTTTCACATCACTTTTACACGCGTTTTATTGGCTTTTTCATTGTCGAAGTTTCCAAGCGGCTAACTTAATCGTCGCTTAATGACAAATGACAATGACAAATTTTTTGTGTCATTGTCGCGTGTCATTTAATGCGCTTTGACATTTCGCAATGTCAATCATTAATACATACTGTCATGACACATGACATGACACACGGTATTACTATGCGTAGCATTAGTAAGCGGCGCAATTTTCGCGCCACGCTATCACTTGTGCTGCGGTGGCTGCACAAGACCGCTTAGTCACTCAATTGCGCCTAACGCCCCAAACCCCTCGTAGCTCTCCATTTGTCACACGATGGTCTGATTCACCGTCGCCCATGCGACAATCAGTCTCATGAGCAAGACTAAAAAACTCTCCACGGATGAAATCAGAAACATCGAGATTTTATGCGATCTCGCTCACTCGGCTAATAGCAAGCAACTGCAATTTATCGACAAATCAAATGATTCCCAGAGCCGACCTTTGCGTTTGCAAAATCTCGCGCTTCCCGCGCGCGTAGCGGCGTGTCGAGTGGTCTTAGGGATGGCGAATGGCGTACCTTACCGCGAAACACTTAAAAACGAGGGGCTGACGCATTTGGAGTTTGAGGCTATCCGACACAAGGATCACGATTTCGCCCTTGTTGTCGAGGCGGCAAAGCGCGTTAGAGACAGTTTACAGGCGGCAGATGCCCAATCAGGGCTAAATCGCCTGATTACGGAAGACGAATGTGGTCTGAATGCCAAGGCGGTGATGTTTGCCGCAGAACGATTGGATCCGAAGAGGTTCGGCAAAGCGGCAGAGGATGGCGAAGGTGGCAAATCGGGCGCGAAAACCATCTACAACATCGTCATCAACGGCGTTTCAGGTGTCCAACCTTGCGGCAATCTTGCGACAAAGGGCGGTCAAGAGCCTGTCATTGATGTAAATCCCAATGAATAAGCGACTTCGACATAGCAAAATGTATGGTGCGACACCCGAAAGCAAGAGAAAAGCACCGCTCACCTCCCTTTCGGAAGCCTCGGAAGCGGTGGATGCCCTGTGTCGTACCTGCGCCGATGCCGACCCGGGTATGGGGGGCAGAGCACCCCGACCGACCTCCCCCCGTGGCGGAACCACGCGGGGGGCCCCTGCGAATGTGTTTAGGGTCAGGAATTTAGGCAGAGGGGTATGGGGGTATGGGGTGGTCAAGGGTTGGATACCTACTGATGTGTGTCCGTGGAATTATTGTCGGCAGATGGGGTGGCGTCAGATATTTTCACGGAGGACAAAGCCGCTGATGCGTACGCGGCCGTATGTTTTGGGAGATGATGGTCGGTATCATCTGCCTGAAAGGTGGGAGAAGGCATGAGCAAGGCGAGGGTATTTGAGTACAAGGCGAGTCCAACATGCGTTGCGTTCCATTGTGCCAAAGGCGAGCATGTAAAGTACAAGGGAATTCGCGGCCCTGTCGGTTCGGGAAAGTCTGTTGCGTGCTGTCTTGACATGTTTCTGTCATGCAACGACCAGATAGCTGTTCCAGTGGGGGCGAGAAAGATACGCTGGAAGAAGACGCTTGTTGCGAGAAATACGTTTTCAATGCTGAAGAACACAACGATTGAGACGTGGCTTCAGTGGTTTCCGCAGACGGTGATGCACTGGTCGCCGCCGATCAGCGGGCGTCTTGAGATGCCGTCCATCCACAATGACGGGACATGGATTCGTCAGGATCTGATTTTTTACGCTACGGATTCAAACACGATCAAGACTGATGTGATGGGACTTGAAATATCTGATGCGTGGTTCAACGAGGCGCATCAGATTGATTATGACATAATCCATCTTGCGTCATCGCGCATTGGGCGATTTCAGCCGGTAAAGGGTCATTTCCTGAAGTCGTTTCCGACTGTGATGGACACAAACGCGCCAAACGATTCCAACTGGTGGTATTTCAAGGAGCAGGTGGAGCGGCCTGAAGGCATGGAATGGTTCATCCAGCCGCCGGCGCTGATTCTGGAGAAAGGTAAGGACGGCAGCGACATCTACCTTGACAACAACCAGGAGAACGCGAAGAAGTATGGAATACTTCCTGCGGAGAACATCGAGAATCTGCGCGACGGTTTCAACTACTACCGCAAGATGCTCATCGGTGCGAAACCTGACGTGATAAAACGGCTTGTGCTGAACCAGTATGGCACATCCTGGGATGGTCTGCCGATCTACCACGAATGGAACGGAGACATCCACAAGCGGCGCAATCTTCCGTTCATGCGCGGGCTTCCTCTGCATATCGGCTTCGACTTCGGGCGCACGCCTGCGGCGGTGTTTCTGCAACTTGGCAATGACGGGATATTGCGCGTATTGGGCGAACTTACGTCGAAGGGCATGTCGATTCAGCAGTTTGTCATCGAGAAGCTCCGTCCGTACCTGCAAAAACGTTTCAACTGGCCGAACTGCAAGGTTTTCGGCTGGGCGGACCCTGCCGGCGCAAACATGGGAAACGAGTTCAACATCTCGTGCATACAGGTTCTTAACGCATACGGCATACCAACGCGCCCGGCGCCCGGAATGAAGAACAACGACTTCAATGTCCGGCGTGATGCTGTAGGCGAGTTCATGCGGCAGATGGCCGGCGGCATGCCCGCGTTTCAGGTGGATGGTGACGAATGTCCGGAACTTGTTGCGGGTTTCAATGGCGGCTACTAAGTCGGAGGCCAAGCGG
>JAZQGX010000078.1:0-1750 GCA_045540275.1 Kiritimatiellia bacterium
GAGAAGAAAGCCCGAAAGAGCGAAAGCATCGAATAACTGACAATGAACGCATAACCAATACCTGCTACATTGCACCCACCGTTTATAAGCAACCAGATTAGCGGCAACGTCAAGATGGAGGTCATGGCAAGGCAGCACTCAAGACCGACTATTTTACCCGACGCCATTACAAGCATGTGATTTCCCCATCCAAGTTTGTGGCATATGAGTGCCGCCAATATTGCACGGCAAAGTGTCGCAGTCCATTCGGGTGGAGCAACAAGCCAAAGGCGCAAAACTTCATCCATTTCAATTATAAGCGGAACGGCGAATACCGCCACTAAAAAAGTGCTAAACCTGCTTGACGCAAGTCCAAGCGAAACCGCTCGGTCTTTATTCCCAGAACCAGTTGAAGTTGTGACAGCTGGACTGAGTGCGCCAAGCAATGCTTGCGACAGTGCTGATGTCTGCACAGACACCTGCATGGCGATTCCGTATGCAGCATTCACTCCAGAATCAAATCTGCGGTTTATCAAAAACGCTGTTCCGTGCTGCCGACAAATATCGCCAAAGCAGCTGAATATCTCCCAAAAGCCAAATCCCAATAGCGGCTTTAGATATTTCCGCTTCATCATATACGAGGCGTGAACAGTACACTCCGGGAAACGCATTCTTGCTCGTATCATCTGGAGCAGCAACACAAGGCACGACAGCATTGTGACAAGCCCGGCATACACAAACATTCGATCACCATCCACGGAAAGGAGGCAATATGCAATGCAGAACATAAACACCGTCTGTATCATCCCCCACACCGACAATTCCACAATCAATTGCCGCGCCCGATACATCGCTATATACGGCACGGAAATCATATTCACAAACGCCGTAATCAACGAAAACCTAAACACCCATATGCATGTTTCGAATCTATCAGGGGGGATCACAAGCCAATGCCTGATGGCATAAACTCCCACTGGATATCCAATGGCGATTAACAATGCCGGCAGCAACCCATGAATTGTCAGTGCAGTGTTGAACCACCTTGATACGTGATCCCTGCCTTCGGCTTGCGACATGTTACGCGCCTCACCAACCGCGTATGCGTAGAATCGTCCTACCGAATTGGCCATGACATTGTTCAACAGCACGACAAAGGCGATAAGCCCGCCAACAACACCATACAATCCGAAATCGTCTTTCCCCAACGCCTGCAAAACCCACCTTGATGTCCACAAGCCAAAGCACAGCGACACCAACGACCTGCCATATGTGGCGGCGGTATTGAGAATGATGCGTCTATTTTCGGTCAATGTCATTAATGCCGACCTTCGACAATAGCGTGTAGATGGTTAGCTATCTGCTCGGCGCTTCTTGTCCGGCCCAGACCAGTCCGAGACAATTCATACAAACGCTTTTTGCGCACAGGGTCATTGCCCTTGACAATTACATCGTCAAGTATCCGCAAAAATTCTTCCTTGTCCCGAACCTGATAGTATGAATCAAATAAACTTTTTAACGGCGAAAAATGTCTATTGTTTTTTATCTCAGAAACAAGCCTGACAACAGGATTCCCAGTTACGGCATATTCAGAAAGAAACGAATCACAGTCAGTGATAAGAGCCCGTGAATGGTTGAAGAGTTCAGTGTACCCGCCAGCCAAACTCACTTCTCCAACTCTGGCCCATGCATCGTAGTACTTAGCTATTTCAGCGTCGGACATAAGCGACGTGCGTTGCAGAGCCAACTTTAATGTTGGATGCGGTCTAAA
>JAZQGX010000079.1:0-8084 GCA_045540275.1 Kiritimatiellia bacterium
GGATTGAACCGCCTCCACCTTGCCGTCCTCGTAGGATTCGTAGGCGGCGCGGCCTTGACCGAACGCGGCGAACGCCCCAATACTCAGAATTGCCAAAAATTGTGTTTTCATCATCACACTTCCTTAACTTCAAGTACCAAATCGTCGTTGACCGTAAGTTCGGCGACTCTGCCGCCGGGCGCGGTGAGGGTGAGCGGCGCGGACTGCGCGGGGCTGGATGCGCGCTCGACACGGAACTTGCCGGGCGCGACCTCCGCGACATCCCACACATTGAGCCCCGGAACGAGCTTCGACGCGCCGGGCAGAGCCTCGATCACTTCGCCGCCCTGCCACGTGACCTCCTTCTCGGAGTCGGCGTCCGTTTCGAGTGCGAGTGAGAACCAGCGTGCCTTCGCGGCGTCGGCGGAGGCGGGAAGGGTGACGGCGACGCGCCGGCCAAGATCGACGGTTACATCCTGAATCAACGTTCCACCGTCATCCATTTCGGCGTAGTTCACACTCCCTCCCTCCTCGAACCCTGTAAACACAGCGTCGTCCACCATTGTCGCGCAAATAAAATACCCCTCCAAATTCTCGCCCCAATTGCCCTCGAACACCGTGGCGAAGAGTTTCGCGCCTTTAGGCACGTACCCGACCACCCGCCCGTTGTTGGGGTCCTCGTATCTCAATTCAAGATCCTCCAGCACGGTGAACGTGAGTTCGTAGACATACCCTTCCTCAATGCAATAAATGTCATCCAGTCTGATCGTGCCCTCCAGCGCGTCAAAATACACAAATTCCTCCACAATGATATCGCCCTCGTAATCCGGCTCCGAGTAAACCTCGATATACAGGCCGCCACGAACCGCGTAAGACATCGTCGAGACATCGTTCACCTTCTCGACCCTGCCGTCCACCCAGTTCGCCGCACCGTCGACAGGCGCAAGCGTGACCGTGGTGTCGGCGACCTCCGGGGTGAGGGCGTGGAACGGAGTTGGCAGCAGACTCTTAACTCCTGTCGGCGTGACGTAGGGCTCTTCGGACTTGGTGATGACGACCTTTTCGCGGGTAGCGGTGACAGCAACCATCGCCCCTGTGTTTTGGTCTTGATAAACAGAGTCGTTTGACAGGCTCACTGCATCTTCCGCACCCTGCCAGCTATCAGATGTAAACATATACCCACTAACATCAGGGCATCTAATAAACCAATAGCCTACAGACCAATGCCCCCCCACCGAGTACCCTTCCAACGCCGCCTGGATCTCAGGCACGTCGCAATGGAACTTCCACTTGGTGAACTCCACGCTGTCGACAACCGCAATGTTGTCCGTCTTGTCGCGCTTATCCTTGACCTGCTCCGTGCTTGCAAACCCTTCAAGATCGGTCTTTTGGGCGTAGCCAGAAAGGTCAGGGTTCTTCTGCGCGCCTGGCTCGATGCCAGCAAGCTTATCTTTCTCGGCCGTCGTGTAGTCATTAGTCGACAATCCCTTGCCGGGCACGTTGTCGACCTTGCCCTCGTTCAGTAACGTTATTTCATTACTGTTTTCGCTGATTTTGGCCGCCATCGCCGCCGCACCCGTCTTGTCGCTTTCGATGTAGGCGGCGATTTCTTTCAATGTATCTAAATCATCCGGCGCGCCAGTCACGATCTTTGCCACTTCCTCGGCGGCAATGCTGCGCGCAGACTTGTCTGTATCGGAGGCAATAAGCGTGGCTACCTTGCCCCGGATCTCGTTCTCCGCCATCTCTGCTCGGGATTTCTCCGCAGCCACCAGTCTTTGGGCGGACTCTTCCGCAACCGTCTCTGCGTTGTCCCTGGCATTTTCGGCGGCGTTCTTCGCCTCCTCCGCTTCATCTCTCGCGGTCTCGGCGGCGTTCTTGTGTTCTTCTGCCGATTTTACGGCCGTCTGCAATCCTTTTGCCGACATCGCCGCTTCCTCGGCATATCCTGCCGCTTCATTCTTTGCCGCAGCCGCATTCGCTGCGGATCCCGCCGCATTCATTTGGGCGTTTTCGGCGATGTTCTTCACGTTGTTCGCCTGCGCCACTATCCCGGAAGCCTCATCCACAGACGCCGCAATCGACATTTCGGCATCCGCAACTCGCTGTTTGAGATCTTCTACGACATCCGGATATTCCCCAAGTTCGTACGGGGCATCCTTGCCTTTCATCTTCGGCCATCCCTGAAATGCACATATGCTCTTGAAGTGGAGAATGTCGTTTTCGGGATCGTCCAAGACGACAAGCAGTTCCCTCTCGCACATTCCGCATACCGCGCGCTGCATCTCAACCGTGTTCAGGTCAAGATTGCAGGTGAGATGTTCGCCATCATTTACCCAATTAATCTCTGCGCCCTCTTCCTCCACAGGGAAAGTCCGTTCGAACAAGGCAAGCGTCCTGCCGTTGAACTCCATTACGCGCAGACGCAGACTGTAGATGTCGATATCCCGCGCATTCACGATTTTCACGCGTACGGTTTCCCCCGCCGCGACGGTTCCCTTGAACTTCGCGGTCTTCTTATCATAATTCGGCGTTATCAAGAGTTCAGTCATAACACCTCCGACATATCCACAGCGTTGAACCGTCCATTTCCGGAAGGCGAACCGGACATACTTCCCAATCTTGCGCCGGCGACATATCCTTCCCACCGGCCAAGCTCTATGCGAGCCTGCGCCGGATCACTCCACGCCCTGCCTGTCATTGAGAACAGGCGCACAAGCGCACCGGCGGATATCGCATCGCCGTATTTCCTGATGAACCACCTCGGAACGCGCTCTGAACCGGAATTCGGCATTTCGAGGCATTCCACGTCAAGGAAACGCTCCTCGCCGTCTTTCGAGGGAAGGGCGGACGCATTCACCTTCAACGCAGGCGAAATCCCGGCAATCACCTGATAATCAAATCCCTCACGAAGGGCGCCGCCGTGAAGACGGACTCCACGTACGCACTCCACCCGGCAATCGGGAATCATGCTCGAAAGAGGATAGAGCGTTTCACCGGCTTCAAGCGGGATTTTCCGGACCGTCACAAGGGCGTTGGAAAGGCGGCAGAATTCACAGTACGCCTCACGCAGGGTAAGACGAATCATCACATCGTCACACCCCGGAAGACGATAGACGAGATTGGCCGCAAGTTCCGCTATCGTCGCGATCTCGGGCTTTTCCCATTCCTTCTGAAATGAATTCTCCGCCATTCCAACATCTCAAAATCAAATATCCAAATCTTCAGCCGCGTCGCCGTCAGCCTTTTCACCGTCGGCGGGAGCCGGAGCGGAGGCTTCCTTGGCCTTTCCCTTGCCGGCGTTTTTCGCCTTTCCAGCAGACTTCCCTTTACCGGCAGCCTTTTCCTTCGGCGGAGCTTCTTCGCCGTCTGCCTTCTCTCCATCGGCAGCCCCATCAAACACTTCACCGATTTCATCCTCGCCTATCTGCGTCTCGAACTGTTCAACGTTCTCACGCGTGACAGGACTTACACGAAGGTTTTTGACCTTCTCCTGTTCAGCGCGCTTGATGAGTTCGGCGGGATTCATACTGTCGCGCTGACGAAGTTCAAATGCGACCTTTCGCCAGTCAATAAGCTTCCGCTCGACCTTATTCGCAATCTCCTCGGATACGATACGGTAGTCGGGATTCGTAAGAAGTTCGCGCGTGGCGATAGCGGTACGCCCATCGACTATGCTCATCGCATAGTAGCGCTTGACGTTTCTGCGGTTTTTCATTGTTTCAACCTTTTGTTTGAGTTTTCAGGATACAAGGGCTGTAGGGACCGGCAAGACCCCTACAGCCCCGTTTACAACCCGTTATCGGTGACGATCGGGTTCAGCGACATTGCGCCGCGTGTTCCCTATCTTGCGATAAGGCTGCTCAAGCTCCGGCGAATAGCGCGTATCGGCATTGGGCAGAACGCCCGATACGGAAACGCGTACACGTCCGGAATCCATCTTCACCGACGGAACGATGCAGAGCATGTCTCCGGCGTTGAACGCCTTGGAGAGCGTCTGGACACTCTTGGCGAGATCCGTACCTCCCACGGTCACAGCCGTACCAAGGGCGGCGGAATCGCTTTTCACCTTGGCGGCAACAGTACCGGCGGGACACTTGTCAAGTTCCTCGATGCCAAGTGCAAGGGCGACAAAGCCCTGCGGAAGCCCGATGAACTCATAGTTCACGGAGGCCAAGGCCTCCTTTTTCTTGAAGTCGATTTCGCGCGTGATGGTCACGCCCTGAAAACCGACCCTGGGGTTAGATGCTCCATCTGCGGAGAAAAGCGTAGTATCAGTAGTAAGTGCTGCCATATTCTACCTCCTTTCTTTCGATTACTCCCCGGAATCGGGCTCCCCGGAATCGGAAGCCTTGACGGACGGACGGCCGATCTTGACATACGACACGCCAAGGAACTCCTGACGGTCGACATACCAGTCATAGATCATCTTCGCACGGTGGAAGGACCCCCACTCGCGGATATCCGTCATCTTGTCGCGGAAGCGGAAGATCTCGGCAAACGAGATTGCGCGCTTATCGCCGAAGATGATCGGGAACACCGCCTCGGAAGTGCCCGTAGCGGGGAAGATCGGCACCCTGTTGGATGCGATGACGGTCATTCCGCCGATATCGCCAAGGAACTCCACAGGACGGCGAAGAAGAGACTGCGCCGTACCCATCCAGTCCGCACGGCTCATCTCGCCCTTCTGAAGGACGCCGGCCACGGCACGAGGACAGATGATGAACGCACCCTCGCCAAGGCCGCCGGGCTGTTCGCCGATGACGTTTGCAAAATCAGCGAAGTGATCTGTTGCAATCGCACCTTCGCGACCATCCCTTGCCGCTTCGGTCTTGTAGAGCGTGACCGGATTCGCGGCAGTACCAAGATTGTAGATACCGCTCTTGATACCGGCCTCAAGACCCTGGTTCGCCTCATGCGTCTTGTGCATGACGTCGGAGACGAGTTCGTCCTCGACATCCTCGGCAAGCTGCAGGTCGGCTTCCTGGACAATGGGGGACTCGATATCGAAGGACGCGAATATCTTATCCTCATCCTCGATCTTGACACCCCAGTAGCGCTCACGGTCGATGACCATGAAATGCGCTCCCGTCTTGACTTCCTCGTACTCGACCGGCTGACCGATGCTCGTCTTGCGAGTGGTTATGATCGGCGAATCGGGGATTGTGAGCACGGAACCGCGTCCTTTGAACTGGCTGGCGTCGTAGTTCCGGTTTGTGATGCGGCCAAGGATCGAACGTTCGCGAAAGCGACGCCGAAAATGACCGACGCTGTTCCCGGGCTGTGTACCCGGATGGTTCAGCTGACCATTGGCCCATATTCTGGAAACAGGCATTTCAGACATATCATTACTCCTTTGACGCCATCAGGGAGTTGCGCAGCGCATCCGCTTACGAGGATTTGACGCGCCCCTCCTTGTAGGCATCAGTTAGGATTTGGCGCTTCGTCTGGAAATCATTGGGGCCGATAACGCCGCGTTCATACTGGTCGAGCAAGCTGTCGTACTCTTTCTCCCACTGGTCCGCAGTGTATGTCTTTTTCCCGCCGATTGGCTGACTTGCGCCGGCACCGCCGCCCATTGAACGGGGATCGGGTGCGGCGTTCGGGTCCCGACCTCCCGAAGGATCGACATCATGTTCCGAATAGAAACGGTTGATGTGATAGGAAAGCATGTTGAAGTTGAGACTTTCAAACGCCTCCCTGATGGATGCGCCGTTGCTGCGCTGGTATTCATCCCAGGCGGCTTTGAATGAGCCACCTCCCTTCAATCCCTTGGCAAACTCCGGGAACTCCTGATTTATCCGGGCGACAAACTCGTTCGCGAGCTCTGCGGCCCGGCGCGATTTGTCCTCCATCAGGGACTTCTCCAGATGAGCCATGCGCTGATCCATGCCTGCGGCCACACGGTCGGCGGCCTGCTTGGACAGCAAAAGCGCGGTCTCCTTGACGGTATCCGGCACGTCCTGGAGTTCTTCAGGCAGTTCACCGAGGGTTTTCTGCTTCTCCAGTTCAGCCAGTCTCGACTGCGTGGCCTTGAGTTCCGCATCAAGCTTTTTGACGCGTCCCTGCTCCACTTGAGCTGCCGCATACTTCTGCGCCATCTCTTCGTATTTGGCCTTGTAGTCAATCCCGTCATCGGAAGGATTGGTTGTACCAGTTCCGGCGCCACCGGCGGAAATGCCGAGCGCCTCCATCGTATCTTTCGTTTCTTGGTCCATTTTGTGTTTTTCCTCATCAAGCCCGGTGCCATCCGGGAGTTGGTGTTGCTGTCCAGAGCCACAACGGGTGGAATCCGTCAGCGGTGCTTGCTACTTCATGGCTGCGACCTCCTTCCGAATCCTGTTCGCTTCCTCATCCGTGGCAAAGGACGATTTCGCGTCAAGAGCGGCTTTCACGCCGTCAGCCAGTTCGTAGCAAATTGAAATTTGTCCAGCCGCCATGTCCCGATATTCGGGCGGCGTTCTCACAAAGACGCGCGAAGCTATCTCCGCCCGCTTCTTCATCGCATCGATGAACTGCGGGGCGCGTCCCGTTGCGGCAACGACATAGAAGAACTCCGTCATTATCTCCTGCACGGACTTCTCCAGTTCCTTTATCGGATCTTTGAGCTGTTCATCGAAATCCATCATGCCGCACCTCTTCTTTCAGCGACGCTTCCAGGCGCCGGGGTGTCTCCGCCCATGTCTCCTTCCGGAGCTTCCGCCGCCGGCTGTTCTGCCTGCGCAGCACCGTTCTGGGCGGCGAAAATCATTTTCAATTCCTGAAGCTGCTCCATAACCTTCAAACGTTCGACGCTCGGCAGGATTTCATCCGGATTCATCGCAATGTCGGTAATCATCGGACGCAGAAGCGCTGTCCATCCCTTGGGTCCGATGAGCTGCTTGAAGTCCGGGTCGCGCTGGATGAGCTGCACAAACTGCATCCGCTGCATATCCTGCTGCGCCCGGAGAATCTTGCCCATGATTCCGGTGGGCACGACCTCGCAATCGCCCTTGATCTCGAAATCAGGGTCGTAAAGAAGGATATAATCCACGGTTTTCTTCACGAGTTTTCGGGTGACGAGCCTATCGGTGGTGCTGATCACCATCTTCATGCCGCGTGAAGCCGCCTCTGTGAATATCGCAAGGCCCTGCGCCGTACGCATTGCGCCCGAATTGCCGCCCGCCTGACCGTATGTGTACGCAGGAATGCCCGAATCGTCGTCGGCCTGCGTCTTCATCTTCTCCCACACCGCAAGCAGTTCGGACGCCTTTGACGGAACATCCATAACACCCATCGGGGCGCCGCCGGATGTACCAAGGCTTGTAGACATTGACGGCTGGAACAGAAACACCTTGTGCGCCCTGACCTGTGCGCCGGTGCCGTCTCGATCGACAAGACGCGAAACATCGTTTATCCAGTACATCGGACCAGATGCCGCCGCCATGTTGCGGAAGAGGGCCTTGACCGCATTGTTCATCGTGCTCTGCACAAGCGCAAGCTTGTCGGCGATGGATTCACCCCACCATGAACCGGGAAGTTCATAAAACACACCCTTGACCACAGGCCTTCCAAGACGGTCGTCAAGAATGCGGCAGTACACCACATATCCGCCGATTACAATGGTTTCAACCTCGTAAAACTCATCGAATTTGATCAGTTTGCCGATTCTGTCACGCAAAATGCCAAGATCGATAAGTTCCGATCCGCGAACGCTGTCATAGCACTTTACGCCTTCGAGCATGCAGTCGTTGGGGTTTTCGGGCCCGGACTTTTCAGCCGCACGCCTTTCGGCATCGACTGGATCGGTCGTGATCTTGCAGCCGCCGTCCGGATAGCGGTCGAGAAGCGCCCTTACAGTGTGCCATATCCAGCCGTTGGCCTTGTCCTCGGGAGTTCTCTTGCTCTTGGCTTTGGTGGAGCAGCGGTTCAGTTCGTTCGCGGAATACTGCACGCGAATACAGAGAGGACCGTCGTCAACGTCCTTCGCCATCGGCGCTGGGTAGCAGTCGAAGGGATTTACGGCTTCGAACGTCGGAACAACGCGCAGTTCTCGGACATAGCGCGGAACACCTTTCTTCTTGTGGAACACATTCACCGGCACAACACGCGGAACAGGTCCGCAG
>JAZQGX010000080.1:0-11457 GCA_045540275.1 Kiritimatiellia bacterium
AAAATCCATCAAATAAAGCTTCCATACAATCGCTTTTTGCATAAACTCAGACGCTTCTACTCCATCTGTTAATTGTTCTCGGCAGCTCAATGCCAAGTCCAACCTCCAAATTTGCATAAAATGTAAGAAATCCCAGGCTTATCTTATACTCTCAAGAAGCGCACTGGCAAGCCACGGAAATCAAGATGGCGTGTCCGTGACTTGTAAAGGGGGTGGTGTTGCTTTTGCCTTTCTTCTTCGTTGAACCCCATGGCCTTCCTCTCTTTTTTGTTGACCCGTTAGATATTACCATTTCCCTTCGAGTGAAATCATTTTATATTCATTGCGTTTTTTGCTACAATTGCGTTAATGAAAGTTGCAAGCGGGAACCTTGAATTCGAATGTCGGCAATGCGGCAATTGCTGCCGCATTGAAAATGGCATTGTTCGCCTGAATCCGCATGAAATTTCGCGAATAGCCAAATTTTTGGGCAAGAGCGAAAGCGAATTCATCGACGAGGATACCGCTATCGCCCCCGATCGGCGTGGACTGATCCTCAAAGACGGCAACTCCTCCTCCTGCTCCATGCTCTCGCCCGAAGGTTTATGCCGCATCCACCCGGTAAAGCCGGATAAGTGCAAGAGCTTTCCGTATGAATGGACCAACCCTGATTCGGAGCAATATTGCGAGGGATTGAAGAATTGCCGCGCAAATTTCCAACTACAAAACAACAGAAAGGATAAACAATGAAATACGTATGCAAAATCTGCGGATACGTCTACGATCCTGAAGTCGGCGATCCTGACAGCGGAATCGCCCCCGGCACTCCGTTCGAACAGATTCCCGATGACTGGCACTGCCCACTCTGCGGTGTCGGCAAGGACCAGTTCGAGCAGGCTTAAGCTGGAGAACGAAACGGGACGATCGCTCCCTTGCCACGGGTGTGCCGTTTATGGCGACCCGTGGTTTCTTTTTGGTCATACGGCTTTCATGACTGGTCGCGGCCGCCGCACTTCCTCCGGAACTATCTTTAATGGTGCTTGAACTTCCAATTTGATATAATTGATTCAGTTTTAAACAAGGCGTCTTTTATGATAATGCAAATCATTCCAGCTATGAATCAGGGTGGAGTCGAACGCGGCACCGTGGAAATCGCCGCCGCCCTTCAGAAAGCCAATATCAAAAACTGCGTCGTTTCCGAAGGAGGCCGCCTTGTCGCCGAACTTGAAAGGCTCGGCGTCGAACACATTACCCTGCCCGTCGCATCCAAAAATCCGTTTACCATAATGCGCAACGCCAGACGCATCGTTTGCGCAGCGAAAACCCGCGGCGTCAAACTGATGCACGTTCGCTCGCGCGCACCAGCGTGGTCTGTCGCCGCGGCCTCAAAGCAAACCGGCATCCCGTTCGTCTCCACCTATCACGGCGTCTACGGCACCAAACCCGGATGGCTGAAAATACCGTACAACCGCATCATGCTCAAAGGCGCAAAGGTTATCGCTCCATCCGATTTCGTCCGGCGGCACATACTTGAAACCTACCGCCCCGCCGCCGAAAAGATAATCGTGATTCCGCGCGGAGCGGATACAGAAACTTTCAACCCCGACCGCATAGATTCCGCCCGCCGCGCCGAAGTTCGTGCCTCGTACGGCATCGCCCCGGATGTACCGCTACTGACGATGGTCGGACGGCTGACCAGGATAAAAGGCCAGCTGCTGCTCGTCGAGGCTCTCAAAAAGATTAAACCAAGGAAACTCGCAGTCTTGTTTGTCGGCTCCGACCAGGGGCGCGTCGAGTATACCAGAGAGCTTGAAGACCGCCTCGCCGGGCTTCCGTCCGAGATAAGCACACAAATCGTTCAGACCTCTCCCGACATGCCGGAAACCTATGCGGCCAGCGACATCGTAATCAACGCATCGCTCGTTCCAGAGGCATTCGGACGCACCATCCCCGAAGCACAGGCGATGGGATGCGTTGTCGTTGCCGCAAAACACGGAGGCGCGTGCGAAACCGTCGAAGATGAAAAAACCGGTTTCCTCTTCGCCCCGGGCAGCGCCAGCGAACTTGCCGCCCGGATCGACAGGCTGCTCGCCGCCCCCAGTGGCGAGCTTGACCGCATCCGCCAACAGGCGCGCCAGACCGCAAGAGAAAAATTCTCCACTCAAAAAATGTGCGATTCCACCATCAGTCTCTACCGGTCGCTGATGGATTGAGTGTCAAGCTCCCATAACTCTTTCAACCATGGAGCCGGACGCGTCCAGGTGTTCAGATGACGCCCTTTGAATCCGGTTATCGCTTGATCGGGATCGGGATGCCCGTGGAAACAGAGTATGCGCACGCCTTCGGCCCGCTTGGGCGCAAGAAACAAATTCAACGGGAAAATCCGCGCACAGCTGCGTTTGAAAGAGCGCACATAATCATCCGGCCACCAGCTGATGTTCTCCAATCCAACCGCGTGCGTCATGTAAGCCTGTTCGGTGCGGTACAGACGCTGATCGAATACCGTATCCATCTCTTCAAGAAATTTCTCGTAGACCGCACCGCTCGATCCCGCCTCAAATCTGAAGCACGACGAGTTTCCCACCGGCGGGATTTTCCGGAAAATCTGTTTACGCCGCTCAATCCAATTTCGTATGATGCAAAATCTTCCGGGCTCGTAATCGAAAAACGCATCAAGTTCGCCCAGTATGATCTGGTCGATGTCCAGAAAAAGGGTCGGCCCTCGCAAATCCGCAAATCCGTCTTTAAAAACCATCAGCTTGACGAAGATGCTCGGCCATTTTCTGGTCCAGCCCTCCGGGGCTTCGGGGAAGGGCACCGCCTCCACCCCGGGCATCAATCCCTCAGCTTCGTCAGTGACGCACACGAAACGAAACGGCCGCTTGAGATTGGCTTTGACCCCGAGATACAAGCGGTTGACGAAAAGCGCCGGATAGCGCCTACCCCATTTGAAACACAGCACGTTAACTCTATCAGACATCATTGCCTCCTTTGTCGGATATGCATCATCTGTTTGAAACGGAACCATCCCTCTTCAAAAGCGGCACCGACGTTGCGCCGGCGCACCGCCTTGCGTGAATATATTTTCGCGCCTCCAGATACGCTGTCGCCGTCCTCGCCCGCCGCCTCGATACACGCTATCACCTGCGCCCAGAAGTTGTACTTTTCCAAAAGCAGCCTCCTAGCTTCGGCAATCGCGTCCTTCCGTTTTTCGTACTCGCCATTTTCGATAGCCTTGCGGATAATCCGCTCCGCCTCCAGCGGATCGTCGATGGGTATCGGAATGAAACTTTCCGGGGGCAGCACCTTCCCGAGTGCGGGATCTCCGGCGTAAAACGGCAGGCATCCGCACAGAAGCGCATCCGCGATCTTTTCCGACCAATGGTGGACCCCGATGTGGTTCTCGACGCTCACATGGTATTTGTATTCGTCGAGCGCCTCATATTTTTTCCCCAGCGGTTTGACTCCGTGTCCAAACCAGTCCATCTCGGGGAATGCGTAGGAAAGATGCGCAACCAGGCGATAGCGATGCCAGTGCATGGTGTGCTTCATCTGTTTCGAAGAACAGACGGCTGACATCACTTTGGTTTTCTCCGGCAATGACACCGCAAGATTTTCAGCATAGCTCCGGTCGTTGAACCATTTGTAGTATCCGCGGCCGAGAAAGTAGCCGGGATGGCGTTCCGCCTCCGGCGGCCGGTTGGTCAGCAGACGGGCGAACTGTCTGGTGTAGGCGCGCGAATAAGCTTTGACGCTGATCGGCTCCCAGGTGGCGAGAATGGTATGCTCGCGCGGGCAACGCAGCGTTTCTGCCCCATTGCGGAACAGTCCCAGATCTCCGTTGGGCATCTCGTCGTAAACGACCAGCCAGTCATAATTGCCGCAGTCCGGATCGTTGGTGAAAACATACCCCGGGGCATACTCGAACAGCCCGGGCTCTTTCTTCGGCGGACATTTGTATATGACTTTTATCACCATACCCGGTCTTGCCCTATTTTATCACGCACACAGGTTTGAACAGAGACCCGAGCGTGGACAGCACTTTGAAAGATCCGTCTTCCGGATTGTAGCGCAGACTCACCACCTCGCCCGACCGCTCCATTGTCGCCAATGCCAGCGTCGGCGTGATGAAATTGAAATCGCGCGGCCAGTTTCCCGGCAGCCTCGACCGCGACTTCAGTTCAAGTTTGCCGGTTTCGGGTTTGTAGGCGAATGCGACGATCGAATGCTCACCGCGATTGGAGCAGAGCAGCATCTTTCCGTCCGGTGAAAAACGAATCGCCGCCGCGAGATTGTGTCCGGCCGTTTCCGGAGCGAGCAGCTTTTGCATATCTAGCTGAACGAACTTCCCTTCCGCGTAACGGTAGCTGCCGACCAGATTTCCCAACTCGAAAAGAATGAACGCCAAATCACCGCGGGGATGGAAGATCAAATGGCGGGGACCCGCCCCCGGCAATGTGGCGGTCGCGGCGATGCGCTCAAACCCTTCTCCGCGATAAAGCACAATGCGATCTGTGCCCAAATCGCACACGGCAACGCTTCCGTCCGGCGCGGGCTCCGCCTGATGGCAGTGCGTCATGTCCTGGCGCGGCTTTTCCGGTCCTGGCGCGTCTTCGTGAACACGCCGGATCACCTTGCCGGTAAACAGCCCCTTTTCGTCCAACTCTGCTCTCCCGCACGATGAACCACTGTAGTCGGCAAAATAAAGCGACCGCTCGTCGCGGGAAAGCGAAACATGGCACAACGATTTAATGCCGCAATCCACCGATCCCAGCGGATTGAGTCTGGCACCGTCAACCTCGAATACCGCCGCTTTCTTCCCCATGCAGGAATAAAGACGGTTGCCGGCTCTGTTCTTCACCAGATAAATGGCATTGCGCAGTCTGTACGACTCCACCACCTGCATCTCGCCGGTCTGTTCGTTGACGGAGAGAGCGTGAATGCCGTTTGGATTTTCCGCATCGGTGTAGCAACCGATGAAGACAAGTGTCATTCCGATTGTTGAAAGTGCCATGTTGCGATCCTTTGCCTACTTCATTTTAAGCGCGGTTCTAACCGCATTGCCGAACGCGTCGGCAAGCGCCATCATACCCCAATCGTTGGGATGGCAGCCGTCCACCGTTCCTTCGCAATCGTCAAGATACATCTTGTCGTTTCCGAGCCAGTAGAGATCTTTCCATCCCTCCTTGATCAGCTTCTCGTAAATCGGATAAACGATTTTTCCCTTCGCGGTGCGACCCCTTTCCAGCACCCGGCAATCCTCGGCCATTATAATCGGCACTCCCGGCTTGCGCGCGCGCAAATCTCTGATGAAAGGCTCGTAGTTTTTCTTCAGCAGATTGTCGTTCATATTCCATACGCAATCCAATACGTAGCAGGAGGCGTCGATGTCCGACAGATGCTGGCTCATCTCGAGCTCCATCTTGCCCGAGCCGGAAAAGCCGAGATTGACCACGGGGACATCGAGTTTGCGACCAAGGATGTTGACAAATGCCATACCTGGACGCGAACAGCATCCGCCGTGCGTAATCGAAGTGCCGTAGAAAACCACCGGTTTAACGATGCCGCTCTTGCGCGGTCCCAGCGCCTCGACGCTCGCCTTCTCGGCGATACCGAGCGTGAAGGACTTGACGCCGTTGTAGAGCGGAAGGTTCACCAGACACGCCTCGCCCGGCTTCCAGTTTATCTTGAGCGAACCGCCGCGCTTCGAGTCCCAGATTCCGCCAGTGGCGACATAGCGCCAGCTGCCGTCCTCCAACTGACGGTATACATCGATGCCCGAGACGCCGGTCGACGGCATGTGATCCATATTCAAGCCGGAGCTGTACGGTTCCCACTTGAATTGGAGAAATTTGGAATCGGTGCGGAAACGGAACTGCATGCCGGCCGTATGATGCTTCATCGAGCGCACGCCGCCGTTTACCGCGGTGGTGACCGTCGACGGCAACCGGTCGTAGAAATGATCGACGTTGGCAAACTGTTTTCCTTCAAGCGGAAGGTATTTTCCGTCAATCCATTTAACGCCGTTGGTCGGCGCCGTCGCATGCTTCAGCGCCATGCGCGGGTCAAACTTCGCAATGTCGCTCTGCTGAGCAAAAACCGTTGCAACGCCCAGCACCGCAACCATCCCCATCGTTACAATTTTCTTCATGTCTGTTTTTCCTCTCTGTTTTTGATTTAGTCCTATCGGCGAAAAGTCGAAGGCATCGAATGCAATTTGTAATAGATCGTTTTCGCAAGACGTTCGTGCCCCTTTCCGTTGGGATGGAGCCGGTCGACCTTCGCATTGCGAAAATACGGAACAAATTCGTCATGGCATGGAAGCAGACCACTCTCCGAAAAAAGATCGATCAGCGGACAGCTCCAGATCTGCGCAGCCTCTTTCACGCAATCGACATAATCTTCGATGTGCAGACCCAGCGTGTTGGACCAATTCTCGGGCGGCTGGACATTTGTCGGTCCTGCGACAAAGTTTCCGCGACGGATCGGGGTCATCAGAATCACCTGCGCCGTCGGATAGCGTTTCTTGATTTTCTCAAGCGCAATATTGATGCGTCCTCTGACCGTCGCTGCGTCTTTGTTCAGCGTCCGTTTTTTCAGCGTCCTTTCTTTTCCCCACCAGTTGATCTTCCCCTCTTCCTCGTCATACCATTTCCCGAGCGGCACGCCCGAGGCGTAATCGTTGGTTCCGATGAAAATAAAAATCGCATCGACATCGTCGCCCATTTCTTTGAACATCTTCTCCGACTGCCAGGAGACTCCGTTCCACTGGTGTCCATTCACGCCGAACGCTCCGATTTTCCAGTCCAGCCACTTTCCAAGATACTGCCAGTAGATCGCATGCCCCTGGTGCTTGTCGGTTATCGAATCGCCCAGCACCGCCACATTCATATTCTTCCAATGCACCGGAACTGGCTGCAGAATCCCCTCCGCCATCGCCGCTCCGCCCAGCAGCAGCAAACCCACTATGATTTTTCTCATCTCTCAGTCCTCCACTTTTATTACCGCCCCGCCGCGCGAGGCAAGCCTGATTTTCAACGGATGCGCCAAATCTAGCGCCCGGCTTTCCTTTCGCCAGTCCATCGCATTGCGCCGGGCGTTGACTCCGTCAAGAAACATCGTGACGTTCGCCTGCTTCGCTCCGATGAACGAAATGTCGATTTCCACCTCGCGGGCGTGCTGGTCGTTGAGCACCCCGACAAACCAGACGTCTTTTCCGCGTCTGGCCACCGCCGCCCATTTTCCGAGTTCTCCTCCCACGCCGACCGTCTGCTCCCAGACGGTGGGAATGCTCTTGATCAATTCGAGAGCTTCGCGATTGTCGAGATACTCCGAGGGAGTTGCGCAATACATTTGCATTGGAGCTTCGTAAACCACCCCCATCGCCAACTGATGACAACGCGTTGTCATCGAACCCGGAAGCGACCGCGACGGACGGTACTGCCACTCGGAAAGATTGAACATCGCTCCCGGCGTGAAATCGAGAAAGCCGGCTATCATCCGCACCTGCGCCGTGTACACATCGTTGCGCGCCATATTTTTCATCCGCTCGACCGGAGTCCACAGCATCTGCTCCATTCCGTAGCACGCTTCGTGGTTGACGATGTTCGGATATGTGCGCTGCATCCCGGTCGGCTTGTATACGCCGTGATAATCGACCACCAACCGGTACTTTGCGGCCAGCGCCGCGGTCTCTTCAATAAACCGCACCACCTCTGCGTCGTCGCGGTCGAAATAATCAATTTTAAAACCGGAAATTCCCATCGCCGAATAACGCTTGAAAATCGGCTCGGCGCGCCCGTCGGTCAATTCCGCCCAATCCGCCCAGACAATCAGCCTGACTCCTTTTTCCTTTGCGCGCAACGCGACCCGCGCAAGATCAATGTCAGGATTTACCGTATCAAGGGACAGACCCTTCAGCCACCCGCCATCGAGGCAAACCCAGGCAAAACCGTGTTCCGCGGCAAAATCGATATAGTAGAGATAGGTGTCGGTATTTTTCCCGGCGACAAAATCAACTCCTTTCAGGTTCAAATCACCGATCCAATCCCAGGGGACGCGTCCGACCGAAACCCATGATGAATCAGCGAGGCGCGTCGGGGAGGAGAGCGCATAGACGCGATCGCTCTCCACCAGTTTCTCCACTCGGTCGGCCAATGTGAAAACGCGCCACGGATAACTGCGCCTCGCATCGGTTTCAACAATCCAATCGTACCGGTCGTGCACCCACCAGAAAACGGTAATGCGCTGTTGTTTCTCCTTGACCGGCCATTTGGCCAGAACCGCGGAAAGTTCGTCGCTCCGGTCGTCGTTTTCCCGGCGGAAATTCAGTCCGGCGTAATCGAGCAGATCGGCCTCGGTAATTCCCATCGCGCCGTTTTCACCGGCGGCGAGAAACGGCAGATAGGCAATCCGACCGGCATTGGCTCCGGCACATATTTCCGCCGCGGTGACATCCTGATATGGCGACTCCCAAGAGTTCTGCAGCGGATCATTCAAGTGCGCACCGCGATCGTGCGAAACCACAACGCGCTGTCCAGCATCGGGGAATCTCAGATCGCACCGCTCTCCCAGCACCTTGATTCTGCCATCGCCAAAATCGGTTTCGAACCGGTATGCCACACCGTCGTCCGCCGCATGCAGCCTGACCGCCCAACCCTTTTCGAATTTTACAAGCGTTTCGTTCGCGCGGTTTGCGATCTCTTTTTTCTTGTAGATGGGAGTCGGGATACGTTCGTCGATTTTTTTGCGCTCCACCGCCTGCGCCGCGGCGTCGCCGCCGCCGATGGTCAACCCGCGTTCAAAAACCATGCCGATGCGGGTGGGAGCGAGCATTACTTTTCCATTGCGCCTCACCTCGACGCATAACCCGTCGCCTGACGCGAGACGTATTTCATTTTTGCCGTCGGGGGAAAGAGCGCTCCACGCCGATGCGGCCGCCGCCGAAAACGGCAGACACGCAAAAAGTAACGCTGTCAATCTCTTCCACATCAGTTGCCTTTCAGAAGATCGCCGCCAGAGGTCGATCCGGTGCGGGAAAGCGGCGTCCGGGCGCATGTCTGCGGAATGCGCACGTCATTCCGCGTTTTTCGAAAAATACGCAATCGTCTCGGACAATCCGTCGCTCAGCGGAACCCTGGGACTCCAGTCCAAAAGTTCGCGGGCCAGCGTTATGTCCGGCTTGCGACGCACCGGATCGTCTTCGGGGAGCGGCCTAAACACCAGTTTCGATCCGCTTCCGGGAATGCGGCGCAACGTCTCTTCGGCAAGCTGCCGGATGGTGTATTCCCCGGGATTTCCGATGTTCAGCACCGGCACGCGCATTTTTTTTGCGGCGAAATACTCGTTCACCGTCGCCGGTTCCAGCGACATGTAGCGGCGTATCGCCTCGATCAGATCGCTGACGTACTGGAAGCTTCGCGTCTGCGAACCGTCGCCGTAAATCGTGATGTCACGATTCTGCAGCGCCTGCATTATGAAGTTGCTGACCACGCGCCCGTCCTGCGGATGCATATTCGGTCCGTAGGTGTTGAAAATTCTGATCATTCTCACGTCGACACCGTAGGTGCGCCGGTAATCCGCGCACACCGTTTCGGCGGCGCGTTTCCCTTCGTCATAGCAACTGCGAATTCCGATGGTGTTCACACATCCGCGATAGGTCTCCGGCTGGGGATGAACCTCGGGGTCGCCGTAGACTTCCGAGGTTGAAGTGTGCAGCACCTTCGCCCCGGTTCTCAACGCAAGCTCCATCGTATTGAAAATTCCGCAGATCGAGGTGCGCATCGTCTCAACGGGATTGCGCTGGTAATGCACCGGCGAAGCGGGACAGGCGAGATTGTATATCTCGTCGTAGACCCCGCCGAACGCTTGCGTGACATCGTGCAACTTAAAAACAAAGCGCGGATGGTCGAGCAGATCGAGGATATTGCGTTTCGTCCCGGTGAAGAGATTGTCCAGCACCGTCACTTCGTACCCTTCGGAGAGCAACCGGCGCGACAGATGCGAACCGATGAATCCCGCTCCTCCCGTTATCAGCGCTTTTTTCATACTTGACCACCGTTTGCTATTTTACCGGCACCAGACGCTCCATGCCGTTCATGTAGGGGCGTATGGCCTCGGGCAGCAGCACCGAGCCATCCTCCTGCTGGCACTGCTCGAGCAGCGCGATCATCAGACGGGGCAGCGCGACGCCCGAACCGTTGAGCGTATGCACCAGATGCGGTTTGCCGTCCTCGCCGCGATAGCGGCAATTGAGACGACGCGCCTGGAAGTCCTCGAAATTCGAGCAGGAGGAAACCTCGAGCCACTCGTCGCCCGCCGGCGCCCACAGTTCAAGGTCGTAGCATTTGGCGCAAGAGAAGCTGATATCGCCGGTGCAGAGTTTAAGCACGCGATAGTGCAGCCCCAATCCCTCGAGCACGTCGCCCGCGTTCTGGACCAGCGTCTCAAGTTCGTCATAGCTGGTCGCCGGATCGACGAACTTCACCATTTCGACTTTGTCGAACTGGTGAACGCGCTTGATGCCGCGGGTGTCTTTTCCCGCCGAACCCGCCTCGCGACGGAAGCACGGAGTATATGCGGTCAAATACACGGGAAGCGATGGAAGTATTTCATTGCGGTGAATGTTAGTCACCGGAACTTCCGCCGTCGGCACCAGCCAGAAGTCGTCGACCTCGCAGTGGTACATGTCCTCCGCCATTTTCGGAAGCTGTCCAGTGCCGCGCATGGAATCGGTGTTGACGATAAACGGCGGCAGCACCTCGGTGTACCCGTGGCACGTCGTGTGCATGTCAAGCATGTACTGGATCAATGCGCGCTGTAGCTTTGCACCGTTGCCGACCAGCATCGGAAATCCCGCGCCTGTGACCTTGGCCGCACGCTCGAGATCGAAAAGCCCGAGCTTCGCGCCAAGCTCGATGTGGTCGAGCGGCTTGAACGAAAACTCACGCTTGGCGCCCACCGTGCGCACGACCTCGTTGGCCGATGCGTCGGGGCCGGTCGGGATATCGGCGGCCGGCACGTTCGGGATACGCAACATCACATCGGAAAGCTTCTCTTCGAGAACGCGAATCTGCCCGTCAAGTTCCAGAATGCGATCGCCGATGGCTCTGACTTCCGCCTGCACCTCGGCAGTGTCGGCGCCAGATTTTTTCAGCATGCCAATTTCTTTCGAGCGCGAGTTGCGTTCGGTTTTCAACGCATCGCTGCTTGCCAAGAGCTTGCGACGTTCGACATCGAGATCGCGCGCCTCGGTGACCAGTTGCACGAACAGCTCGTTGTTGCGGCGCTTTTCGCCTGCGACAACCTCATCGAACCGTTCGCGGATTCGCTTCATGTCCAACATGTCTGATATCCCTTCAAACGGGGGCGCTTGCGCGCCCCAGGATTTTTTCTTTGTTATTTATCGTTGAGCGCTTCGACGCCGGGAAGCTTTTTGCCTTCCAGGAATTCGAGAGACGCGCCGCCGCCGGTGGAGAT
>JAZQGX010000081.1:0-2470 GCA_045540275.1 Kiritimatiellia bacterium
CCTCCGACTTCCAGGCACAACAACGTCTCGCCAGACAAGAAGTACGACGTCTGCGACGAGGAGGTGGGCAGGTGGTGGCGCGGATGCAGCTGGCGCGTCGCGTTCTGGAACCGCGAGACCGGCCGGCACGTGTGGCTCTACTCGGCGCGTCCGCCACTCATGCCGCGGGACAACCAGAGCAGGCTGCACCCCGATCCGCACCCGCACTTCGTGATGCATGGCAGGTACGTGGTGTGCACGGCGAACAACGCCGACGGCCACATGGATCTCTACGTCACGCCCGTCGCGCAGATGGTGGAGATGACAGGCGCGCAATGAAGGCGGAGGGTCATAAAGGGGTCAGCAACTGTAAATTTCAGATTAAATTTTTGGGCATTGTCTAAGTGCGTCAAATTCCATCCTTGCGCGGTGGCGCAGGGAAGAGATGGCGAAGGAGGATGAGGGGGTGCGGGGGAGAAGGAGGGAGGGAAGGGAAACCGTCTCCCGGACATGAGCACTACGCAGCTTTCTTTCTTCGTCCGACATTGGCATTCAGCTTCGTCGACTCTGGTTCAGGCTTGGGCGTGAAGCTCGGATCCCTGGCGATTCTGTTCAGCAGGGACAGCAGCTTGCGCATGGTCGGGACTATAGCCCACTTGTGCGGATGGCCCTCCGCCCGCTTCTTGCGGTAGTAGCCGCCGAGGATCGCGTTCCACTTGATCGATGCGACGGCAGCCATGTAGAGCGCGTTGCGCACGTCCCTTCGTCCGCCCCAGATTCGCCGCTGCCATTCCTTGGCCCCGCTCTGCCTCTCCTCGGGGGCGATGCCGACAAGCCGGTTGAGCTTCCCGTCGGAGAGCGTGCCGATCTCCGGCAGACTGGAAAGTATCGATATCGCCGTGAGGTCTCCGACGCCGCCGATTTGCGTGAACCGATCCCTCAGACTGTCCATGCGCTCGTTCTTCTTGACGGTCTCCAGGCAAAGCCGCTCGGCCTTGTCGATGACTTTGTCCATGTGCTTGACCTGCTCCTTCAGCAACGCCTTCATCTCAGGGTCTATCTCGGTTTCGAGGCGGTTTATCATGGCCGTTCGCGAATCCATCATCGTCTGGCGGAACTTCGCCTTGCGCTTCAGCTCCACGGCCTCGACCTCCTGCGGATCAAGGACGCGCACGCCGATCTTGTCGGCGAAGCGCGAGATGAGCGCCGCGTCGATCGTGTCGTTCTTCGACAGGTTCCCCTCCGCCCTCGCGAACTGCCGAACGCGGAGGGCGTCGGTGTACGCGACCGGGACTTCGAACTTGTGCAGGAAGGCGATCAACTCGAGCTCGTACCCGCCGGTGGGCTCGACGCAGACCGTCGCCTTGGCCTTCCTTGCGAGGTCGCGGAGCTCCCTGAACCCTTTTATGTCGTTGTCGACCTCCTTCGTCACCGGGCGAGATCCCTCCTTCTTCGCCGGGACATAGATGTCGAGTTTTTCCTTGGAAACATCAACTCCGATGTGACAAATGTCTGATTTCATGCTATACTATTCTTGTCTGGAGGCTGAACCGGGAGACTTGACCGCTTCCCGAAACGCCTATACAACTGTTGAGCCTTTAGACGAAACGCGGCGGTGGGCTGAGCTGACCCGGAGAGTTATGCCTCTGGACCCTTTGGAGCCTCGCCGCCGCAGGCCCGTCCGGGAAAGGCCTTTCCGGACGGGCCGTTCTGTACGGACACTCGTCCGACTGAACAGCGGCATAGTATACCATATTTCGATTAGACAAGACCCTCCAGACTCCCATGACAGGTGCGGTCGCGGGTGGCGGCATTACATATCAGTAAAGAGTTTTATGTACAAATATTATACAGGTGAGCTAGTTAAAGTGGGGGATTGGATTTTTTATCCTAAACCATTTGGTAATGGTAGGGTTTCGTTGATCTTATTTCCACAATCTCTAGAAGCATGCGAATGGGGATTGCCGACAGGAGCCGTTATGCTTAGTTTTGATCAACATGAGAATGCAATTGCAATCAGTAATCCAGAACAAGATGAAGATCTTGTGTTCTTGGGGAGAGAATAAGTTCGCAACCGTATTTCGTCCATGGATCTCGAATCGAACAGAACCTACACCGCCAACGGCCTGAATCAGTACACGAACATCGTTGAAGGCGCTGGCGGATTCCTGCCGCAGTTCGATGACGACGGGAACCAGACATTGATACAGACCTCGACGGGCATCTGGCAAGTTCAATACAACGGCGAAAACCGCCCGACCCGTTGGGAACGCAACTCGTCCAACCCCTCCACTCCCAACTCCTCCACTCCCACATTAATCTCAATGTCCTTTGACCGCATGGGCCGTAGGGTACAGTATCTTGAGACATGCGGCTCGGTGACGAACTCCAACAAGGCCTTTACCTACGATGGCTATTTACAGATTGCCAACTTTGAACATCAAACTTCAGGGACTAAAGGGGTCTGGCTTTTCTGTATATGTTTTACTGT
>JAZQGX010000082.1:0-11019 GCA_045540275.1 Kiritimatiellia bacterium
GGGCCCGTGATCGCGACCTTGCGCTGCGTGACGAGATCGAACGCGTCGCCCGCCGGGAAGCGCCGCAGGTCCCATTCGACGTGCGCCTCCTTCGCGCAGTCGAGGTTCGCGAGGACGAGGACGGGCGGCTGATTCTTCTTCTCGCGCACGACGGCGAGCGTGTTGCCGTCGCCGCGCGTGACAACCTCCAGGTGGCTCGCGCCCTCGAAGCTCGGATGCGTCGCGAGGATGAAATTGAGCGTGGCGATGAGATCGACCATGTTCGATTTCGCGCCCCAGTTGAGGTCGTTCTTGCCGTGGACGTCGATCTTCTCCGTGCAGAACCACTCCACGCCGTTGGCCATGCCCCATGCGCCCTGCCAGCTCAGGAGCGCGGAGAGCTGCACGCGCAGCTTCGCGTACGTCTCGCCGCCCTTCGCGAGGCGGTCGTTGTCGTGCGTCTCGGCGAAATGGACGAGCGTGCCGTACGTCTCGCTGCGCTGGATCGCGCCGGGGAGATACCACTCGAACGCGCCGCGGTCGTACGTCTGGAAGACTTCGGAGTAGGCCCAGTCGAGGTTCGATTCGGCGAGGAGCCGGTCGGTGACGCGCAGGTCGCCGCCGAGCCCTTCGAGCATGAAGATGGTGTCGGGATATTCCTCGCGGACGCGCGCGACGATGTACTCCCACGTCTCGGCGGGGATCATGTAGCCCGCGTCGCAGCGAAAGCCGTCGACGCCGTTGCGGCACCAGAAGAGGAAGACGTCCGCCATGTACGCGCGCAGCTCGGGATGCGAATACTCGAGCTCGACGAGGTCGGCCCACTTCACGCCCCACGCGCCGGGACTGACGAAACGCCCGTCGGCCTCGCGGTGGAACCAGTCGGGATGGTGCGTCTGCAGAGTCGAGGCCCAGCCGGTGTGGTTGGCGGGAAGGTCCACGAGGAAGAGGCCGCGCCGCGCGTGCACCGCGTCGATGAGCTCGCGGAACTGATCGAGCGGCGTCGCGTACTCGTCGAACTCCGCCATCGCCGGATCGACCGAATAGAAATCGAGCGCGGCGAACGGGCAGCCGTACTCGCCCATGACCGCGTACGTCGTCGGCACCGGGAACGGCGGCAGCGTCTGGATGAGGCGGAAGCCCATCCGGTCCATGATGAGCGGCAGGCGGCGGACGATCTCGCGGAACGAGCCGAACTGGCGCGGGAAGACGGTGTAGATGGAATTGTTCTTCCGCGTCTCGGCGCTTTCGACCTTGATGTGGGTGTTGCGCCCCTCTGGCCATTCGGGGACGTTCGAGCCGTCGGGGAAGAAGCACGCCTTGCCCGAGAAGACGCCGACCTCGTCGAGCGGGATGTCGGCGCGGAAGACGCCGGGGGCGACTTCGGGGAGCGGGATGTCCGTCCAGGCGCGCGCCATCGGCGTTTCGCCGCGCTCCGTCTCGGCGATGATCTCGCGGCGGCGCACCCGGGCGTGGCCGATGTTGGTGCGGAAAGCGGCGCGACCCTTGCGCGGCGCGTCCAGCTTCAGCGTCACGGTCAGCCGGTCGCCCCGCCACTTGAGAAGAAAGTCGTGCGGACTCGGGTCTTGTGTCATGATTGAATATTTTATCAAATCCCCCCTTGCCGCGGCAAGGCGGTTTATGATATAATACGCGCCGTTTTCAACCTATGGGGATATAGCTCAGTTGGTAGAGCGTCTCAATGGCATTGAGAAGGTCAGGGGTTCGACTCCCCTTATCTCCACCACTTTGAAAAGCGCGTTTCGCCCAATGACATCAGGGTGGCGCGCGTTTTTTGTTTCTGCGCATCGGGTCGCTACGACCCATGTTCACGGTGGAAGCTGGAGCGCGGATGGTGTATAATGTCCGCTGTTCAAGACATCAAGATGCATTCACGCAAGCGAAGCATCAACCGCGCATCACATCTTTACGATCCACTTGCCGCCCTTATCCCCGCCTTCGCGGGCAAGGAGACCAACAGCTTTCATCGCACGTATGGCGCGCCAGACGCTTATCTCGGAAATGCCGAGTTGTTGCACAAGTCTTTTAGTGTCAATTTCTGGCTCATCAGCAATCGCAGAAAAGACTCTACGGGCATTATCTCGAAAATCGTTTCGATATGCCCCCATAAGAACCTCAAAGTCGCCGTTTACACCTTCACTTCTCGGCTTTTCTCCTTCACTTAGCGTCGTTTTCTCCTTCACTTCGGGGTTTTCCTCCTTCAGTTCAGTTTTTTTCTCCTTCACTTCTGCCTTTTTCACCCCCAGTTCCGCAGTTTTCACCCCCACTTCTGAGGTTTTCTCCCCCAGTTCCGAATCGTCAGCATCAAATTCGACCATCACCTTGGTGCGGTCGGGTTCGTAGCTCTCGATGATGGACGGCTCGGCAAACTTCTCCTTCTCCCAGACGCCATAGAGACTCGAAAGCCCCATGCCGGAGCGTTCGCCAATGCGGACGAGCGAGAAGATGTTGAATATCTTCGCGTTGCGCGCGTCGCTCGTACCGCCGGCGATGGCGACGGACTTGCTCATGCGCAGCGTTCCCGGATTCGACACCTCAAGTCGCTTGGGGTACTTGTCGATCACGATACCACGCCGCCCGTGGTAGTCGGCATGGATGAGCGCGTTCGCCAGCACCTCGCGCAGGGCCTTGTGGACGGACGTGTCGTCATCTCGCGTCACATTGTCCGACGCAATCTTGAACGGAACCTTCACCCCCGCCGTGATCGACTGGTTGATGCGGAAGAAGAAGTCGAAGATGTTGCCGCTCCAGTTGGCGTCGCCCGAACACACGCGATCCGTCCAACGGACGTCCGGCGAGAGATGTTCACGGTAGTCAAGGAAGAAGTACGGCAAGACGTTTGTAATCTCATTGAAGTCACCGAAGCAGACAAGCCCTGCGAGCGTAGGATGCACCTTGCCGTCGCGCCCGCGAGCCGCCGCGCCGATCTTCATCAAGAAGCCGTCATCGGGCAACCCGCTCCAGACGTGACCGGGGCGCAACTGGCTGAAGTACATCCGATACCGACGGATGGAATCGGCGTCAAGGTCGGCAATCGTCAGTTCGTCAAGGACGCAGTTGTCCGCCGTCTCGGCGCACTTGTCGCGGATCATGCCCTCGACCGTCTCACGCGAGCAATGGTAGTCGCCCTCGCCGTTTCTGCGGTACGTTCCCTTGAACACGTCCGCGCCGACAAAGACCGGGCGGACAGTGCGCTCCGCGCGCGGGACTTCGACAACAACGAGCTGTTTACCGTCAACCTCGACGGGATAAACAGACTCGTTGAACAGGACATTCGCGCTGATCTTCTCGGCGTTGTTGACCGCATTCCAGATGTCGGCCACCGTCTTCTCCGCGTCCGGCAACCCCTCGATCTCGCGCTTGCCGTCTTTTTCGCGGACGCCAAGGATGACGGTTCCACCGTCCGTGTTGGCGAACGCGCTGTACGACGGCCAGAAGTCGGCGGGGACGCCTCCCTTCGCCCGCTTGAATTCGACGGCGGCATTCTCGCTCTTTGCCACGAGTTTCTTGATCTCTTCGCTCTTCATCTCAACTCCTCTTGAAAGATTATATCACGATTCTCCTTGGTGTGGTTGGTCACCCAGTATTGTTTCGCCGTGTGTGTGATTTCAATTTCAACACCATCAATGTCAGCCAATCGCTCCGCCATGCGCTCGGCGAAGTACACGGAGCGGTGTTGCCCACCGGTGCAGCCGAAGGCTACTTGAAGATGGTCGCGGCCATCGCGTTTGTACTGATCGACAGACTGGCGGACGAGCGTCTCTGTCGCTTCAAGGAACGGCTCGACCGTCTCCGGGAAACGGGCGAAGAAGTCAACTACGGGTTTGTCACGCCCCGTATAGCCGCGCAAGGTTTCATCCCAGAACGGATTAGGCATCGCCCGGCAATCAAACACAAAGCCGCCTCCATTCCCAGTCGGATCGTCCGGGATTCCGCGTTTGAACGAGAATGATATGACGGTGACTTTCAGCATTGCCTTGGCTTTTGTCTGTACTAATGATTCTTTTGCTTTTTCATATCCTCAACGACTTTCTGCGCTTTCTCATCACCATGTTCCGCAGCCCGTTTTAACCACTTTTCGCCCTCGGCAAAATTCTTCCGAACTCCTACCCCTTGAATGTAGCACGCTGCGAGATCATACTCTGCACTTGCGTATCCAGCATTAGCTGACTTTCGCAACCAAACAATAGCCTCGTCCAAATCGGCGGCAACTCCAGTTCCTTTTGCCAAACACATAGCCACCGCCCACTGACAACCAGGATGATTATTCTTCGCCCCACGCAAAAACCAAGAATACGATTCCTTAAGATTCTTCTCCACACCATCACCTTCCTCGTAACAACACCCGACAGACATCTGGCTATCACCATCGCCTTGTTTGGCGGCTTTTAAGTACCACTCAAAACTCAACTTCGGGTTCTTGGGCACTCCGTGCCCGGTGGAATAAAACAACCCCATTGCATTTTGCGCCTTCACGTGTCCTTGCGAAGCAGCACTTTTCATCCATTTCAACGCAAGAGGGACATCTCTGTTTCCCTTCAAATAGTAGCAAGCAACAACATAGGCAGCATCTGAATCTCCCGCTTTGGCCTCTTTGATATACTTATCAACGTCAACATTATCTTCGTCCGAGTTCACGCGAACCTTACCAGTCGCAAGAGCAACAAGCGCATCATGCATAACTCTTTCGTCATGCAACACCCATGTCGAGATCATTTGATGATGTGTTGCAACATCAAAATCGGTAGACAACACCATTGTAATCCGTGTGGAACCAGTATCGGCAACGAACCGCATAGATGGTACGCCGATTACCAAATAACTCGTAAGACCTGTGGCGGGATTCTCAAAGCTCCATGTAAGAAGTCTATCGAAACACTTGTCCCGTTTACCATATCGTTGGACACATGGAGACGACCCGAATTTTTGTGTGTATTGAGAACTAAGCTTCTCCGTCACAGCATCCAAGTTATCCAGCTCATTGTCCTTGGTTCGTGCGAAAACCGCGATGACCTTATGGCCATTCTCGCTGACAGCCACACCCCTTGGTTGAAAGTCGCCATGCCTATGAGCAGATTTCAATCTGAAAGCAGGGTATACTGGAATCTTCCAGAAATGCTCCAGTTTTGCATTGACTCGCTCAAACTCCTTGTCTAGGTTGTCCCCAAAGCGAATACCATAATAGTCATCAAGACCTGACGCAAATGTCATAGTTCCAAAGAAGACTGCTAACGATGAGATTGCGAGTTTCAGTTTCATGGCTTTTTGAACTCCTTTGGTTTTTGCAGACACTTTAGTCCTCTGTCGATGTCTTGTCGTACCCTTTGGCACCATCGATAGACCACCCATCAAACTTAAAATCGCCGCCTGGGTTCAAAATCGAGAAATACAATCTTGATGTACTCAACGGATAGATTTTGGTAGTGTCTTTATATACTCGCGATACGCGTTGTTCATCATTCGTAAATGTTACTCGAATTTCAATTTCGGTAACAACAACCGATCCATTTCCATTATAGATTGTTCCACTGAAACTGGTGCGATAGTCATCCGGGCCACCGCGTCCAGTCAATTCGCTCATTTCTGTATAAGACAGATTGCGACTCGTTATCGTTTGAGGTTCCTTTGCCTTCGTGATTACGCCGTTGGGCTTAACAATTGACATCTCGCCCGTATGGCGATCAATCCTATATGTCGTCTTGTCAATAGTCTCGATGTTATACCGAGACCCCATATAATTTGTTGCACAATAAATAACCCCAACGAGGATAATTGCCGCAGCGATCACAATGGCGGAACGGATGTTGCTGCCAGTTGCGGCGCTGTGTGGCTGTGAAACGCCCGCCGAAGAATTCCAGTCCTTCTTCTCGTTGCGAACAACATTTGTCGGCTTGGGGAGTTCCTTTTTCTGTACGATGGGCGTCGAAGGCTCACTGGTGTTCTCCCATTTGAAGTATGAGGAACAATGCTTGCACTGGACTAGACTTCCTTTTAGTTGTGCTGGGTATTCTAAAGGCTTGCCACAGAATGGGCAAAATACTGTCTCAATGTTCATTTTGAAGATTCCTCATTTTGCATTTTTGTTCCAACGATTCCGCGCCATATAGCCCTCCAGATCGCGCACAAAATCAAATAATCCCAGATAGACATTCTGCCTTTGCCGTCTGTAAGCAATACGCGAATAACGATTGCGGCGAAAAACACACCCGCGCAAAGAACAATAGCGATTAGCTTTGCGATAAAAGAGTTTTGCCGATTCGCTGGTTTCACCCTATCAAGACTGGCGACGATACCTATATAGACCGATACGATTCCAACAATGTGAATTATTACGCCAAGGATCGCCATGACCCATTGCCCCTGCGTCATGCCTACATGACCATAGATTCTTGCATATTCAGAATCTCTCATGTTAATCATCTGGAGAAAGGTCGAGTTGTCCACGAGCGAATAACCAATCCCGCCGACAATCACTCCGCCGATTATCATAAGGACGGAAACCCAACAAGAGGGATGCTTACCGCCCAACAGGCGCTTCCATAGAGGAAGTTTCTCTTCTGGCTGAACCTTTGGCACAGCGCTCTCTGTCTTTGATCTATTTATAGAGGAATCCAACGGAGCGCCGCATCGCTGGCAAAAGCGATAACCCGATTCTGCCTTCATTCCGCATTTTTGACAAAACATAATCGTTCCTCCCTGTTGTTACTTTCTCTTGTTGAATTTGATTCTGCGTTTTATTTCAGAGTAGTCGCTTTTCCAGAAGCCCTCTTCACTTTGTCTGTACGAGAATGTTACCGTGTGAAGATATCTTCCACATCCAAGTTTATACTCCTCAACATAGACAGGCGGGTTCGAGCCTTGTTGACGAAGTATCGCAACTCGATATCCGCTCAAACCGCCGAGCTGTGCTTTCTGGACGGGATACCACTTGATGAGTTTTGGCGCGCCGATCCCAGCACGTTTTACCTGCTCAAGACTCTTTTTCATTTTTGAATACTCATCATCCTCAATATGTTTAAGGACATCTGGAGTAAGCTCGACATCCGACATATCGAAATCACCATCCTTGTCGAAATATGACTTGAAAATAATTCTAGCATATCGACGCGTCGATCCCTCTTCCAAGTCGTTCAATCCCGCTTGCTGAAAAGTAAGAGCTTGATCGCGAAGGTCAAGGTTGAGCGATATTTTTGCAACGGCTTCTTTGAAATTCTTATACGCGCCTTTCTGGAGTTCCATAGTAGGGGGAATGTCCACGGAAACAAACGAAGGGATGTCGATTTGCGTCCATCCGTCCGGACGACTGCCAACATCTTCATCTGCTTGTTCACGCCAGGCTTTATTTTGCTTCACAACTTCAGAATCGAGGTATGAGCCATTGCCCGTTGGGAATCCGACGGTCGTTACATTCATTCCATCTTCGCAAATGTATATTAGGTCATCGTCTGTGTCATACTTTTTGTCTGCACCGGAGGAGAGCAACGCCCATCGGTCCCCGTCGCATTCATAAACAAAATCACACCCCCACCCATCCTTCCATGTGCGGACGCTTGTCTTTGCTATAGCCTTCAATGCATTTAGGTCTTTCGGAGCAGCACGTGTCTTGCCACGCTGTTGATAGCTTTCAATTGCGCGTCGAATAGCCATCATGGTCTCTTTTGTCCGATCAAAAGCTACGTTCGACGAAGATTGTTTCGTTGCGGATTGTGCAACGCTATTGGTCAGCGCAGGATAGAGCGATTTGCCCTGATTTACAGCATTATTCACTTGTTGCACATTGAACTGAAGCGGCGCAGACTGACCGGCCATTTTCTTTGATGTAAACTCATTTGCCTCTCGCTCTTCGATTTTTGACAGTTTATCGTTGTAAAGCGAGATCATAACCAACTGCATACCCGGCATTGGTGTGCTGAGTTCGACCATATAATATCCATCGGCGTCCTCACCAAATCGCATGACTTTTATCGTCCTATTTGAGAGTTTGTAATCTTCGCATTTCTTCCCTGGATATTTTCTCTCAAGCCAGCGACAAGTATCTGAGAAAAGAGTTTCCGCCTCCTGCTTTGACTCTGTGGTATATCCCGCTCCTGCATTGGTTACTGTCTTTGAAATAAGCGATGCATGAAACTGATACTGATTGAACTTCAGAATCTTCTCTTTCGCAGGCAATCCATACCCATAATACATCTCCGTCTTTGATGTTGGGCTTATTCCCTCGGGCACGATCTGTCCTAATTTAAGACCGCAAAACTTCATTGGGATCTCTTCTGTAGCAAGAGCCGTAAAGACCGCCACAAAGACACAGAATACAAGAGTTGCTTTCTTCATTTGCAGACTCTCCTTTCGTAATGAGCTTGTAGATTATCGGGAATTTGTGTCTCAATTGAATCCGATAAACTTCTCGGCAACTTCCACATACCAACGTTGCCGCGACAGAGAATTGGGGTTAGCAGTTTTCGGATGTTCGATAGACGCCACCAGTAGCGATAGCCCTCGTTCCAGTATTGGAATTGGACTCGCCTTGTGTCATCTTCAATCTCGCCTTCTATCGCTTCGTAGTCCATCACTCCGATTATGCGTCCAGACCACTCTTGCGCGATGTCCCAAGGAGTGAGAATCTCATCGACTCTGTCGCCGTTGAACCTCATCAACCACGATCTCACGCCGTCGTATTCTGCACGGCAGAACTTCTTGGAAACGCTCATCGCGCAACGCCCCCTCGCCAGAACCGGCATCATGCTGCGGTTCTCCACACGCTTCAGCCCCGACATGATCAGGACGGCGTATGCTCCGGTGCAAGTAAAGGCGTTGACGATCATTTGATCTGCTCTTTGAGGCGTTATTGATTTATAAGGTTATCAATGTAGTCAGCAAGATTGTCAAGATCTAGACTGTAGCCCTGTGCTCTCGATAAATTGCCGCCAGCATCCCTAAACAACAAATCGCCTTTGCCCTGAAGCCGTTCCGCCCCAGAGTAAAACGCCGGCTCCCCGCCAATCGCCCGCTTCTGTTTCGGGCGAGGGAATGCATCACACGCTGTGCAACCTGTGCAGATATAGTCTTCCGGGGCATATCCTGCGGGTCGCAGAATCTTTGCATCTGTCCAGGGGGCGGTGTCATCGCCTTTCCAATCCCTTGGCGTGAGGATGTCACGCTTTCCGGCGATCTTGCTCGCTATGCGTTCAAGTATCGCCATCGGCAGGCTCCTTCTTGGTTATCTGGTTCTCCTCAAGAAAGCGACGCATGGCATCAGGTCTTCTTGAAGATCGTCAGGACGTTGCGGCTGCGCACGCGCGCGTAGTCGACGGAATCGGACATCTTCTTCACCATCAGAATGCCGAGGCCGCCGATCGGCCGCTCCGCCGCCGAGAGCGTCGTGTCCGGGTCGACGTGCGCGAGCGGATCGTAGGGCGTGCCGTCGTCGCTGAAGACGAGCCGCACGCCGGCCGGTTCCGCCGTCGCCTCGACCGTCAACTCGAATTCCGACGCGCCCGAATAGCGGACGATGTTCGAGGCGATCTCGTCCAGGATGACGTGCAGCACGGGATTGAGGAGATCGCCCCCGTCGATCCCCTCCAGCGTCGCGTCGAGATACGCGCTCGCCGCCGCCACGCCGTCCTGCGTCGCCGGAAAGGCGCGCGCCGTGCGCGCGGACTCCTCCGCCGCCGCGCCGCCGCCGTTCCAGCGCAGGACGAGCTGCGTGCAGTCGTCCGCCTGCTCGACCGCGCCGCCGTGCGCCAGCACCGCGCACTGGAGCGCGCCCAGGAGCGGCGACGCACCGCGCTCGAGCACGACCCCGCCCTCGTCGACCAGCGTCTGGATCGCGTCGCGCAGCCGCTCCTCGCCGAAGAGCTCGCCCTTCGCGTCCGGCTGCTCGGTGAGACCGTCGGTGTAGAGATAGAGCATCTCGCCGGGCTTGAGCGTCAGCTCGTGCGCCCGGTACGGGAGACCCGGCAGCGCGCCGAACATCATGCCCGAGCCCTCGCGGACGAACGCGGGCGCGCCGCCGCCGCCGAAGCGGATCGGCGGGTTGTGCCCCGCGTTGATGAAGGTGACGACGCCCGTCTCGAGGTTCAGCTCGCCGATCCACGCCGTCACGAACATGTTCGCGTCGTTGTCGCGGCTGAGCGCGTCGTTGGCCCGCACGGCCAGCTCCGCGAGCGGCAGGCCCGTCTGCGCGATCCCCTTGAACGTCGCCTTCGCGCGCATCATGTAGAGCGCGGCCGGGATGCCCTTGCCGCTCACGTCCGCGATCAGGAACGTGAGGCGGTTGGGCCCCGAAAAGTAGAAGTCGTAGAAGTCGCCGCCGATGTCGCGCGCCGGCTGCATGCTCGCGCAGATGTCCATGCGCGGCTCCTCGGCGAACGGCGGGAAGACGCGCGGGATGGCGCTTTCCTGGATGCTCTTGGCCATCGCCATGTCCCGCGACTGGCGCTCGCGCAGCCGGTCCCGGACGTAGCGCGCGATGACGAGACCGACGAGGATCGCGGCGAAGACGAGCGCCATGCCGTTCAGGAACGCGGAGGTCATCACCAGCACGCGCCGCTCGACCACCGCCGTCTTCTTCGGGATGACCACGTAGACGGGGAAGCCCTCGAACGTCCGCATCTCCCAGTAGCTCTCCGCGCCCGGGTCGCGCCACTGGCCGCCCTCCCGGCCCGCGACGGGATGCGAGATGATCGTCCCGTTGTCCGTCGTGATGAAGATCCCGCCGTGGTCGCCGCTCACGTGCCAGCCGTGCGTCAGGCCCGTGAGGGCGGAGCGCGCGAGGTTGCGCACGGCTTTCTCCCGCGCACCGACCTGGACGAATCCGCCCTCGGGCATCCACACGCCCACGTACTTGACCCTCTCGCCGCGCAGCGTGTTCGGCAGGAGCGGCTGCGCCAGCTCGTACCCTTCCGTGAGCAGCGACGCGAATTCGCGCGCCTGCCCCTCGGCGGTGGCGAAGTTGAGCGCCCCAACCTCGTCGCGGCGGGCGCTGTGGGAAAGGTTGCCGTCCGCGTCGGCGATGCAGATCTC
>JAZQGX010000083.1:0-17530 GCA_045540275.1 Kiritimatiellia bacterium
CGAGATTGTAGAATTATTACCAAAATTTTAATCGACAACTGTATACACGTATTCCCTAAAAGCGATAAATCCAGGGGGAAATAGTCTAAAAGCACCTCTGCTTGCACTGAAATGTGGGGTAAAGTATCAAGTGCAACTCAATGCATTGAGAAAAGAGACGCATAAATATGCGCGAAGTGCTTTTTTAGTAAATCCGGCATGGCACTTGCCTTGGTCAAGTGATTAAAAGTGATAAAGCCGAAGGCAGAGACCGGCTTTTAAGATAGGATTTACGCCACGAAAGAGGCGAAAAACAGGGGGTGGATTCTGAATATGGGCCGAAGTGCCGTGTGCGACGCATTACGAAAGGGAGAGTGAGATTACGGTGCGGATGAATGGAAATGCAAGATGAATGAAAGTGCAGGGAGGTGTAACAAAAATATTCGCCATAATTTTCCAAACCCATATCCGCCTCGATGAAAAAATGATATACTATTCGAAATTAAAGGAGAGGTCATGGACACCGTCGAAAAGAAAACACCGAAAACCGAATGTATCACCCCAAAAAACACGGCAACCCACAACGATGCCAATAACTCCAGTGTCGCCGCCAATCTCTTCGACCAATATACTATATATAGCAAAATAGGCAGCGGCGGAATGGGCATCGTCTACTTGGCCAAGGATAAACGCCTCGATCGCTTCGTCTCTATCAAAAGACTCAACCATAAAGCACAGTCCAATCCCGCCCTGCGTAAACGATTCCTTCAGGAAGCTCGCGCCGTAGCGTCCCTTAACAATGTTCATATCGTCCACATCTATGCCCTCGGTGAAGATTCCGACGGCCCATATATCGTAATGGAGTACGTCGCCGGTCCAATCTCCGATTCCTCCTCCAGTGCCCCCCCCTCCAACGGCACACTCCTGCCCTCCCCTCCCCTTACTCTCGAACAATACACTACCCGAAACGGTTCACTGTCCGCCGACGAAGCAATCAATATCATGGTCAAGATTTCCTCGGCCATCACCTATGCCCACAATTGCGGCGTAATTCACCGCGACTTGAAACCCAGCAATATTCTTCTCGACGAAAGTAATGAACCTAAAATTGTCGACTTCGGTCTTGCCAGATTGATGCACGGCAATACCGAGGTCTCAAAACTTACTGTCCCCGGAGAAAAATTGATCTCCCTCGGATACGGTGCACCCGAACAGGAAAAAGATGCCAGCGCATCAGATGAGCGTTCCGATGTCTACGGACTGGGTGCCTTGCTGTATTTCATGCTCACAGGTCAAAACCCTCGCTACTTCCGCGAACAGGACGTACCCGTCTCTCTGCGGGAACTTGTGGTCAAGTCCCTCGCCCCCGCCAAGGAACAGCGTCTGCCATCGGCCAGTGCATTCGTGGAAGCGCTCAAGGCAATTCAGACCAGAACCCGCGTGGAGACCCCCGCGGTAAAAACCACCTGGCGATGCAAATGGTGCGATGCCGTCAACTCAGTACTCACCCGCTTTTGCGCAGAATGCGGTTGGGATGGACGCGAAGCCTGCCCCGAATGCGGAGCAGAAACCTTTATCGGCATGCAATACTGTAGCTCATGCGGCGCCGACATCCGCTCCTATGAAACAATCCTGAACACCATTCGCAAAATCAATGACGATTTTTCCTGCGGCAGATTTGAAAGCGTAGTCAGCGGAGCCAGCCAGATCCACGGCTTTGAGCCTGCCGGACAATCAGGGCGCAAATACCTACAGGAAGTGCAATCCCTCAAATCCCGCTCCGAAAAAAACATCGCATTGCGCAAACAGCTTGCCGAACAAATTTCAATTGAACTTAAAGCCGAAAACTACGAACGGGCCCGCCGATTCATTCTTCAATACCGCGAAGTAACCAAGGACAACGATGCCTTCTCCATCGAAGAAGGAGAACTCCCAGAAAAAACCCTGAAGCGAGATCTCGGACGCATCCGCCGCTCCATCCTCCACGGCGATTGGAACACCGCCGCAAATCTCTGCCAGACACTTAGCGAGACGGTTGGCCAGAACAACGAAACGGTAATGCGCCTTACACGCCACATCCGCATCCGCCGCAATGTGCGAAAAACCCTGCGCTGGGCGATGGCGCTCCTTCTCGCAATCACATTCTACCTTCTCCTCTGTCCGCTTGTCCTGCGTCATCTCCGGCATCCCGCCACCGCGATTGCGCAATACCTATTCGCACCTGCACGCTATATCTACTCCGCCCCACCCGTCGCACCGCTGTTGAACAAATACGCAACATTCATATTGCCCGATGACATGTGCCTTGAAGACTGTTTTGTTCGACACAACCCGTACTCGGAAACTTCCGAGCCCCTTCCCGACACCGTTCTCCAGAAGAGAAAAGAATATGACGCCCAACTGAAAGAATTTAGAAATCTCCAAACCGCATACGATAAAAAATGGGCCGAGGATTACAAGCGCGAGCTTCTGACCCTGTCCGAACGATTCAGGCAGGACGGCAATTATGAAGCATGGGAAATCACGGACAACGAACTAAAAATATTTTCCGATCAGGAGCTGTCTTCCCCCGAGGCCGATTCCATCGCCGAACTAGCTCTGCTCAGACAAAAATACCAGAAGATGAAGGATGACCACAATCTGATGCTCTGCCGCAAAGTAATCACGCTGTGCAATCAGTACATCAATGTCCTTACCGACTTCCAGCGCAACTTCATGCAGAACAAGAAAATGGACCTGGCCGCCGCAATCAACAACGAAATACGCACCGCTCGCGAAAGCGAACATTTAAAAAAGGCCAAGGAAATGATGGGCAAGGCAGAACCCAGCCGTGCGGGGGAAGCCGCCAACGCCGGCAATCGCATTTTCGAGCAAACATTCGCCGATATTAAAATCAACGAGGCCGAATCGGCTCTGGAAAAATTGGCGCAAGATGTGAAGAACGCAAATGCCGCCACCACCGAAAGCACTGAAAAGTGGAGCCAGACCTACTCCGAAAAACTCCAACAGAGGAAAATCGCCTACCAGAGCGAAGGCAACTACGACGGTGTGCTTGCCGCGGAAGCCGAGCTTCAAAGATTTCGCGCCGAACGCACATTGGATGAATCGGACATTCTTTTTGACCAGAGTTTCCTTCAGCTGCGCAAATTGCAGGAACAAACCATCCTCCAGCTGAAGAGCATCAAAAACACAAGAGCGAAAAAAATCGTCGGAGCCACCGACCAGTGCGCATCAACCCTCGCAAAACTTCAAAAGAAATTCACTGTCGGCGGAGACATGAAATCTGCCGCCGCCATTGACGCCAAAATCAAAGACATCCGCACGACGGTGGATTATCTCGGCGCAAAGCAGGAACTTGAGGTCATGCGCAAGGAAGACGCAAACGGTGCCGCCGCCAACTAGAGCGCAAAGCGACTCAAATCACTTCATCCGTGTGCTTAACCAAAGAGCACACCAATGAAGAAACCGGCGATGCAACCGCACAGAATCAGTTTCAGCAATACGCCGGTGACAAATCCCAGCAATGCACCAAAACCGCCGCGCAGTGCTTTGGACAAATTGCGACCTGCGATGTACTCTCCTACAAACGCCCCCAAAAAAGGCCCCGCCAACACTCCCACTGGAAAGAAGAACAGCGAACCGACCACCGCACCGACGATACAGCCAAATATTCCCGACCGCGAACAAGAAAACTTTTTCGCCATCACGACGGAAACAACATTATCGGCAAAACTGGCAATTACCGCCAACATCCCGAAAATCACGAACACCCAGGTTGGAGGCGCATAATGCGTCGGCAACAGACACAGCAAACCGGCATAGGCGCAAAGCGCCCCGGGCAGCACCGGTATGAAACAAAAAAGGATTCCAAGCGCAATCAAAATCCCCGACAGAACAAGCATGCATACTTCCAACATCTATGCTCGCTCCTCTTCTTTCCTCTTTCTGAACGAGCCAATGACCAGTTCACGCATGCGCTGAAAAACGGAGTACATCGACGGAACAAAAACTATCCCCACGATGGTGGCGACCAGCATGCCCCCACAGGTGCAAATACCAATCGCTCTCATCGCCCCGGCACCGGCACCGTTAGCGAAAACCAGTGGCAACACGCCGATAATGAAGCTCCATGCCGTCATCATTACCGCGCGGTAGCGAAGATTGGCACCGTTAACGGCAGCTTCGCTGATAGATTTTCCACTTTCACGCTCTTGCTTCGAAAACTCCACCATAAGAATTGCGTTTTTCGCCGCCAGACCAATCAGCATGACGCATCCCAGCTGGGCGTAAATCGAGAGCGCCGTGCCAGTAAGCCACAAGGCGAGAAACGCACCGGCCAACGCAAAGCCGACCGAAAGCATAACCGATACGGGAATGGTCCAACTTTCGTACTGGGCAACCAGAAAGAGATAAGCAAACAACAGGGCGATACCCATCAACCAGTACAACTTGCCTTCATTCTCCTTTTCTTGAAGTGCAACCGGCCCCCACTCAATCGCAAAGCCCGGCGGTAACGGCGTGCTCTCAATCAGCTTCATGATTTCCGACGACGAAACCCCTTCTGCAGGCGTTACATCGCACCAAACTGCAGGCATCTTGTTGTAGCACATCGTTTCACGCGGTCCTCCGATGTACTCAATCGATCCGATCGACGAAAGCGGTACCGAAGTTCCATTGGGAGCCGGCATGCGGATAGAAAGCAAATCCGATACCGAACTGCGCCAATCAGGATCATTCTGAATCTTAACCTCGTAAACACCGCCTTTGATATTGAAGTCATTCACGTAGAAGGACGCCAATTTGTTCTGCAGGGTGGAAAAAACATCTTTGGGAGTAAGCCCGAACAGCTCCGCTTTGCTTCGATCCAGCTTGAGCTCCAATTGCGGAGTGGACACCGTAAATCCGTGAACCGCACTCTTGACCATTTTATTGGTTTCCAAATTCGCAACCAATCCGTTAGCCGCATCAAGCATCTCGGTATGCGTCGCCCCCGAAATCGCGCACAGATTGAACCCCACCCCGCTGGTTCCTCCAAGTCCGCGAATTGCAGCCGGCTGACTGAAAACGAATTCTCCGGCATAGAGGTTGGTCGTGTTGGCGCGAAGCTCGTCCATAATCCGATCGATGCGCAACTCGTCGGTTTTGCGCTTGGACCAATGATCGAGACGGAACAGCATGGTCGCGACGTTCTCCGCCGCGCCCCACATGCCGCCAGAACCACATGTAGATGAGAGCGACTGAACCCCTTTTATCTTGGTCGCACGCTCATGCATCTCGTCGACCAACGCGATGGTGCGATCCATTGACTGTCCCTCGGACAGGCGACATATCACGTTGATGTACCCGCGGTCCTCCTTCGGTAAAAACGCCGTAGGTATCTCGCCGGCTAAAAATTTAAGCCCGTAAATCATTCCGGCAAAAAGCAATATGGTTATCAAACCGTGCCTTACGAAAAAGCGCACGAAGCACAAGTAACCGCCGCGGGACTTGTCCAGGAGCCAGTTAAACGGGAAAAACACCGCGTGATTCCTCTGCGGACGGAGCAATTGGGCGCACAACACGGGGGAAATCACCAGCGCCACCACCGTTGAAAGGAACAGTGCCACGCACATGGTAACTGCGAATTGCACATACATCATTCCCACCATGCCGGAATAAAAAACCAACGGCAGATAGCAGGCAACCGTCACAAGAGTTGTCGCAATAATCGCACCCGTAATCTGCGTCATCGATTTTGCGGCGGCCTCCTTCGCCGACAGCCCCTCACGCGACATCAGCGACTGCGTGTTTTCAACGACGACAATTGCATCGTCCACCAGCGAGCCGATTACCAGAATCAACCCAAACATCGTCAGCACGTTAATGGTAAAACCGAACGTGTACATGAATGCGAACGTTCCGAGCAACGAAATGGGGATCGCAATGACCGGAACGAACGTAGCACGCCAATCCTGCAGGAACAGATAGGTGATTACCGCCACCAGCAGCAAGGCGATAAGCAGAGTCTTGAATGTCTCCTTAAGAAACACCGAGGTAAACGCCGTCGAATCGTCGGCAAGGACACCGACCACTCCGGGCGGCAGGCGCGCAATCCATTTATCCACCTCTTTCTTGACCCGCTCGGCCGTTGCCACGGCATTCGCCTCCGGGGTCTTGTAAACCGAAAGCCATGCCGCGGGATTTTCATTGAAACGCCCGCGCGTGTTGTATCCGCGGCATCCCAGCTCAACGCGGGCGATATCTTTGATCAGCACCTGCGCCCCCGTATGCGGATTGTTACGCACGATGATGTTTTCGAACTCCTCCTTGGTTTTCAGGCGACCGCGTACATTAAGCTTGTAGTTAAGATAGCGGTTGGCGTATTCGCCGCCGACCGTACCTACCGCGGCCTGGATATTCTGCGACTCAATCGCTTTTTTTATCTCGTCGATCGATATGTTCAATCCTGAAAGTCTTATGGGATTGAGCCATATACGCATCGAGTATGGGCGGCCGCCGCTTTCTACCAGCGCCACACCTTCCATTCGAGCAATACCATCGGCAATCTGCTTTTCCACAAAGTTCGAGAGTTCCAGCAAGTCCATCTCGCGGCCGTCGGTCGTGAACATATACATCACCATACGGTCTTCCGGACGCTTCTTCACCGTAATGCCGCTCTGAATCACCTCGGCCGGAAGTTTGGCCTCAGCTCGCTTGACGGCGTTCTGCACATTGACCAGGGCGATGTTCGATTTGACTCCAGGACGGAAAACGCAATAGCAGTTGTAGTTGCCGCGGTTGTTGCAATTCGATTTGTAGTACCAGATATCCTCAACCCCGTTAATCTGGTCTTCCAGCACCTGCCCTACCGACTCGGCCAAATCCGAAGGACTGGCTCCGGTGTAGGTGGTTGAAACAGTAATCGTCGTCGGCGTAATATTTGGATACTCCGCAACCGCCAGCCTTGACAGACTGATAACTCCGACAATGGAGATAATGATGGCGACAACATAAGCCGTCCGAGGATGCGCGATAAAGAAGCGCGAAAGACTCGGGTACATTTTCAACATGTTCTGCAGCAATTTCATTTTGCCGCCTCGATAGTCATACCGCGTTTGACCTTGTGCGCGCCGTCGTAAACGATCCGCTCACCGCATTTCAGCCCCTTTTCAACGAACAGCCAATCGTCCACCGCCTCGCCGCGCGCTATGCTGCGCCGCGAAGGCTGGTTTTTATCATCGAGCACCCAGACATACGATCCCTGCACATCCTGCAAAACAGCGGTCGGCGGAATCGCCGGCCGCAACACGCCGCGCTTTGACGAAAGCGTGACCATCACCGTGCCGCCGGGAATCAGATGCATATCGGAGTTTTCAAAAATTGAATACAAAAACACGGTATCGGTATTTTCGTCGGCAACGTTGTCGACATATTCGATTTTACCGTCCGCCCCGTATTGCGTCCCGTTGGCAAGAGTCAATTTGACGGAAAATTCGCCCTGCCGGCCGCGAATATCACCGCCGAATAGATCGAGCGCTTCACGATTTGAAATCGAAAACCGGACGCGAATCGGTTTCGTCTGGACGATTGTAACAAGAGTATCTCCACCCGCCTTCACATAATTGCCGCGGGTCATCAGGGTCGACCCCAACTTGCCCGAAATCGGCGCAATTATCGTGCAATGCGAAAGATCATCCTTGGCCGCAATCAGGTCGGCCTGCGCGGCGGCGTAGGCGGCACGGGCGGAATCGCGCACCGACAAGGCGTTGTCAACCGCATCAAGCGAAACGGCCCGCGTGGCAAGCAGCTTTTTATGACGTTCGTAAGATAGTTCGGAGTAGGAGACGTTTGATTTGCATTCCGCCACCTTTGACTCCGCATTCTTCACGGCGGCTTCGTATTTGACGGGGTCAAGCCGGTAAAGGACGTCCCCCTCCTTTACCATCGCTCCGTTTTCAAAGCAAACTTCAAGAATCTCCCCTGAAACCTGCGGAACGACATTCACTTGGGAAATAGGCACTACCCGGCCGGGATGATTTGACATGCGCATATCGGCTTTTTCAAACACTTCGCACACCGGCAAGGTTACAGTCTCGGCAAGCGCAATGCCCGCCACGGAAAAAAAGGCAAGTAATTTAATCATGCATTCAGTATATTACATTTGCGAAATTTTGACAAAAAAAATAAATATAAATGAACTATTTGAAATGGGGTCGGCTCAAAGCGACGCTGCGGAATGCGACTTGTCAACCGAAAGACAAAATCCCTGTTGAAAGTGAAATGCGCCAATACCGATAAATAAGAATGTACGGGCCTGCAACCCGGGGCGAATGCTCGCCGGAACAAATCGGCCGGGTTAGTTGCGGATGATTCTGTAAAAGGCGCTGTCGCCGTATTTCGGGGCGAAAAGCAGGATATCTCCCTCCTCTTCATCTACCTCGACCGCCGGTCCGGCGGGTGTCGACGCCTTGATATCGCCGCCGCCGTGCACACGCATAAAGCCCTTCAAATTTTCAACGGTCAAGACGACGTTCTCGCCATCCACCCTCACGCTCTTGATTTTCGGCTGACGAACTCCCCGAGGAGCTAAGACGCCCGAGGATGCAACCTGCCCGCCAGCGGCATCCTTTTCGGCGACGGCTCCCAACGAAGTGGCTTTCCCCGCGGTTATCGACGCGGACACCTCGCCGTACCCATTGAGTATCGAAATGCGTCCGTTGACGGTGCCGCGCGGTTTTACCGAACCCAACGATGCCACCCGGGTATCCAGCAGATAGACCGCATAGCTGCCGCCGTCCAATTTCGCCGCCTGCTCCGAAGGAATCTGGAACAACACATCGGGACAGCGGCCGCTGGCTGCCACCGCACCGACCAGTACGATGCGGTCGTCAGCATCGATCGGCCTACCATCGGCGAAAAACCCGTCAAAGTTGCCGTCGATCGACCATACTAGGGCATAGCATTCGCCATCCAGCACCGTCGTTCCGTCCGCATAGCGATCCGGCCCTTTGGTTGAAAATGCGATCAATGTATCATCTGTGCCGGCGCCGGCAACGCACGCGATCGCCAGAAAAAAAGTGCTTAGAATTCCAATCTTCATGGTTTGTCCGTCCTCTGCTTCTCCTGTGCTTCGCGCACATGGCGAAGCGTGGTTTTTATCTCGGATGAATCCGGAAGCTTTTCTAGCGCCAGCTTTGCGAACTTCTCCGCCTCGGACAGGCGATCCAGCCGCAGCAGCACGATGGCAAGATTGTTTAGCACCGCAGGCTCATCCGGAGCGCGCTCCAGACAGCGCCGGAGGTGGCGCTCCGCCTGTCCGTATTGACGCTCGGTAAAAAAACTCATTCCCAAGGCGAAGTTCGCCTGCAAATCGCCGGGATCAGACTCGATGATCGGTCTGGCGTAGGATTTCGCCAGACGGAAATCTGCGCGTTTCAGTCCGAACCGCAACCCTTCTCGCGGCGTGAAAATCGCGCGGCCCGAACCGCGTAGATCGCGCCAGTCCATCCGATTGCGCAGCAGCAGCCATGCTTTGTTGCTTCCGTCCAGTCTGTCGGCCAAAGCGTGTTCCAGCTCTGCCGCCTTGTCGTCACCGCGTCTAATTGCCGCATCTGCCCGCAGACGGCAGAGCCGCGAAAGACGCCATTTGATGAAACCGAGAAGCGAATCGACCAAACGTGAGGACGAGCCTCCGCCGCCGGATCGATCCGACAGTTCCAGCAGCCGCTCTGCATACTCTCGCGCGCGAGCCGCCCAGACTTCCGCGGCCTCACGGTCAAGGCCTGCGGTACGTGCTAGAAATCCACCGCACTCCGGCATCGGCCGGCGGTCGCCACGCCAAAGCTCAAAACCGATCTGCACCGCCGACTCTGCCATACGCGATGAATCGGAACGCAGCCACGAGCGAAGTGCATTTTCCGCGCCGAGTTTGAGAATCGCACGGTCCTCGGCGTTGGTTTCGCCGCGAACACGCAGAAGCGTATCGCGCATTGAATTTCCGGACATCAGAGACAGCGTCTTCAGGGAAGAACCGCCTGCGAATGCGGTAAGCTCCAGCGCGGCATCCAATGCACCGTCGGTGAATATCTGCTTCACTCCGGCGCATTCCGCCACCGTCAATCTCGCCGCCTCGTTCACCAACGATGCTTTCCTGGCAACGTCCCGGTCAAAGCAAAACGGTATTGTTAGCACCGATACCGCAATCAGCTCCAAAATAAGCGCCGGGCGCAACACCTCCTTGGAAAAGCGCAGCGACCGGCTCAACCGCTCGTCGAGCAGACCATCTTCAAAGGCGTCGGGAAAGAAGCGCGCCGCCAACCGGCGGTTGTTGCGAAAATAGACATCGGCGACAAAAACCCCGATGGAAAGAACCATCGTCAGAGCGGATGCAAGCATGCAGATCAGCTGCCAATATACCGGCACCCCCCAGTTCCAGAAATGGAGGATCGACAGCCCGCAAAGCTGAAGGAAGGCGGCAATTCCCGACAGCGCATACCATATCGAGCTGCGCGCCGACAGAAGAATTTCCGTATCGGACGACCGGCGGAACTGCGTCAGGGCGTATGAAAGCGGAATCGCGACCAACGCCAAAGCCATCGCCATTCCCCGCAGCGTCCATCCCTCGCACAGCATAGAGAGCCGGCCGAACACGTGCTCGGCCGCAAGCGTTATAAAAGTCGCATCCTCGGACTGTCCGTAGGCAAGCGTATAAAAGTTACCGTCGCAAAGCACGGCGCCCAGCCAAGACACCGCAAATGAAACCGCGATGCGGCGCACTGCGATTGCCTGCATCAGCGGATGGGCGATGGGAGGCACTTCCGAGCCGGGCGCCGCCCAGATGCGGAATCGGAAAACGAGGGCCAGTATCAGCGGAGGCAAAAAACCGAGAGGGAACTCCGCGGCGAGAATTCCGGAGAAGATGCCGATCGGGAATGCATAGGCCAGTCGCGAGGTGGCAATAAGCTCGAGAATCGAAAACATCGTCACCGTCAACAGAACGAGCAAGAACAGATCGGGAGTAAAAATGCGCGATGCCATTCTGACCGGTTCGCTGAAAGCAAACAGCGCCGCTCCCTGCAAGGCGACCGCCGCCGCCAGGCAACGCGCTTTTGCGCTTCGGGGAATGAGGCGGATGATATTGGCGGGGAGATAGCGGAAGAAAGAATGGGCAACCAGCGAAACCAGCAGACCAAGAGCAACTGGCCCCAGCGCAGAAATAAAATCTAAGGCGCGGTGAAATCCGAAATGAAAAATCAAAAATCCGACGAATCGATGCCAGAGCAGAGGAAAATCGCGCAACGGCGGACGGATGCCGGCGGCAATTGAGATATCCTCCCAATACTCGGGCGGAAATTGCGCCTCTGGCGATTTCCATGCGAAAAATGCGAAAAGCGCAACCGCCGCACCGATCAAAACACTGGAAACGGTTTCAAATCTGATGATGCGCCCGGCTTTGGTCATGAATGGTCTCCGGGTTTGGGGCGACGCAACAAGGCCATGACACCGACGAAGACCAGCAACGCACCGGTGCACGGTTCAGGCACCAACAGATAGTGAGTAGGCGTCCATGCTCTTCCGTATATGCCGTTGATCGATTCGTTCCATGACGAGATGTGCTTGAGCCCAACCAACTGCGAATAGGAGAGCGACTCGGATTCCATTGCGGTCTTGGTCCATGCTCCGTCCGCCCAATTGCCGAGCTCGATGGCAAATACACCCGCACCGCCGGACAGGCCCGAGACATCCGCGTAGTATTCGGCGGGAAGCAAAACTCCGGCTGCGCCGTCGTAGACTTTGACCCCGTCATCACGCAATCCCAGCAGTGTAAGATAGGTGGTAGAACCATCGGTATCAACATATTTGACTCTGGCATCGGTAACTCCGAGGTCGGCGGCAGAATAGACATTTCCCGCCTCGTCCTCGGCTTTGGCGGCCTCCAAATCGCTGATCATCCACCACAGCAGTTCGCCTCCGTCCGCGGCAAAACCCCTTGAAATGTGCAGTGTCAGCAATATCGTCAGCGAAACAATAAAACGCTTCATATTATCGTCCCTCCTCCACCGTATCGCCGGCCGGTTTCGACAGCGGCAGCTCCAAATCAAAACTTTCGCCGCACCGGTGATACCAAAAACCGCAACCGGCGGGCACGACAGCATCGTACCGCCAGGTCGAACCTCCGCGATCGCCATCCCCCGGAACCAAACGCCCCCATTTGCCAACGGCGGCATTCCAGTGCAGCAGCTCTGGCGCGCTCTTCTCGTTGGGGATGCGAATGAGATCGTCTTTGGTCGGGCGTCCGTTCCACGGATAGCTATTGATTGAAACCGGCCCGAGGCTGGGGTTGGAGATCAACGTGCAGACAGGATCATCCGGTGTTCCGGCGGCGACAGCCACTGTTGCCGGTTCAGCGGAATACTGCCCGACAAGGAAGAACGAACCGGTCGCCGCGGACGGGCGCGTAACCCAAACCGCGTCACTGCGCTCCAGCTTGTAACCATCGGGGGAACCCGCCGACTGGAGGCCGTAGGCGCTCACCGTCATCGCACCGTGCCATTTCTTCTCCCCCTTGTTCCATTTCCAGCCATGATACACGCGCCCCTTGTCGGCCACTTGAATGGAGGCGGCATCCTCAAGATGTCCGGTGTGGACATATTTGGAAACCTTTACCGGTTCCGAATTTACGGTGCGGTGGTCAGTTGGAAGCTCCGTCCACGGCACCGCCGTCAGCGTATTGGCAAGCCCGCTGGCAACCTCCAGAACTCCGATGATGTTTGCCGAGGGAAGCTCGTTGGTAACCGCTGGGGTGTCGTCTGGAACAATCAGGGTGACAACTCGGTAGAATCCGGTCGCCTGCTGCGATTTTCCCTCTTCGTCCACCAGCGTAATGTTGAACAACGGACGGGACTGCACCCCGCCGACCCTGTTCCAGCCGCCGACAGCGGATTTGCGCAGTTCGTAAAATACCGAGTATCCCGTATCTGGCAAATGCACCTTCTCCGGCTCGGTCAGGGCAATTGCAAGTTTGCCATCCGCCTCGCTGCCGGGAGCCGTCCCCAGTAGCATGTGGTCGCGCTCCGTTCCCGACACCATATTCTCCCAACGGCGCAACCCATTCTCCTGAGTCTCGTCCAGCGTTGTGTTCACCTCTTCGGCGGTAAATCCGGACACGCGGTTGAAGCCAAGATTCGCCAACAGAACATCGCTGAGCCGGATGCCCAACCCCTTGCCCGTCATGCGCTGCGTCGCCTTGAATTCAATATCGGGAAATTGAAAATAAGACTGCTCGACCGCATTGGTGATTTCGAAAGCTCCGGAATTGCGGTAGGTGATGTGGAGCAACTTGATGATACCGCTCGATTTGGCGTTCCATTCAAAGTCATCTTCGCTTCCATAAAAAATCTGCTGCGCGTCTGGATCTTCGGCATTGCCGAACACCAGTCCGCCACGAGCAGTGTCGAAAATCGTAATCGGAGCTCCCACCTCTCCGAGAGTTCCATCCACGCGGTTGGAGACGACGGCGATTGCCTGAATGCGGACATGAAGATTTTCGTTGGTGTGGACGAAATGCCTCCAGTCTCCGGTCGAATAGGAGATGCGGTCAATCTCGGCGGCCGATGCCACAACGCGTAATTCTTCATCCGCATTGTCCAACGCCACCCCCGTGACATCGGCGACACGCTGGGTCGAATCCGCCTGCCAGGCGAGCTGGGCGACCATATAGGGGTGGGAGGCGCTGTAGTTCCCGATGAGCACGCGATTGGTTGCGATCCATTCTTCGTGCGGATTGGCATGATAAGAACCGCCATCGAGAATAAAAGCGCTATTCCACTCCGGCGATCCCGGAGTTGCCATTGACTCGCGATGCCCCCAAACCTTCCCAGTGCGCAACTGCGAGGAATCGCGGATCACCACCTGCCCGCCGGGCTCTACATGGAAATCGCAGATAAAATCGTACCCTTTCAAATCGAGCACCACCTGCATTCCGGATTTGACCACCGCCTTGTTGGAGGAATCGACGGTCATCGCGTAGTCCTCGGACAACTCGATGTATACCGGACTTTCGGTGGCGTTCTTCAGAATGTCCACCACCTTAATCTCGTCATACGGCACTTCATAGACGCGATACTTGCTCCAAACCAGCGAGTTATCGCTGATCCATCCGCGATATGCGGCATCTCCGTTCCAGAAGAACTGGCGCGATTCGTCGCGCGTTTCATTGAAATATTCCCAGATGCCGCCGAAACGAGTATTCTGCGGTTTGTCCATCGTCAGCCGGTCGGGATACCTCACTCCGACGCTGCCGGTAAAACGGATGCCCTCGTAGGAAAAGCCCGACGGTTGCTCCATGTGCCCGACCAGCTTGAGCCGATTCGCGTGTTCCTCGTCCAGAAGATAGGTTGAAATATCATCGCTGACCGCACTGCCGCCGACACCGCTCGTATTGTTTGAAACCACCACCGATCCGGTGATATAGACCATTGGGCCGGTATTGCCGAGGTATATTCCGCCGCCGTGGAATCCCTCGCCGCAGACGTTGTTGGTGATGTATCCGCCGGAGAGGTAAATGTCGCCCCGGGCATTTGCGCCGTAGTGGTCGTTGGAAGCCACGCGCGTACCGTCGGTGTGAATCGCACCGCCCGGTCCCTTCGCCGTACATCCGGCAATAGTGCCGCCGGTCATGATCACAGTTCCCCAGTCACAGCAGATAGCGCCTCCCTTTCCGTGGTAGGAGTTGTTCTGACAGTTCAAAATCGCAGCGCCCGGTTCAATCCGCAACACCGCTCCCTCTTTGACGTGAACCGGGGCGTGATCGGCAGATGCCGCGGTGGTCAGTGAAATGTTCTTGATGGTGGTCCCGGCCTTCAGAATCAAGGTTGAAATCTCGCGAGTTGCGGGATCCTCGGAAAGATCGATTCCCGACAGCGTGAAGAAGTCCACTTTCTGCGCCACCGATTTTCCGTCGAAGGTTATGTTGGTGAGGGTCAGAGTGCTTCCCGGATAGACAACAATGCTGTAGCTGGTGGAGCGGCTGGAAATCGTGTGGGTGGTATTTGCCGCACTGCGCATGGTCAGAGACTTGCGCATCGAAAGAGAACCTGTCATGTAGAAGCTGGCGGTGAGCTCGATTACATCTCCGTCGGAAGATCGGTTGTACGCCTGCGTCAAACTCTTCCAGCTGTTAGCCTGTCTCACCGCACCTTCTGCGAAGGCGGCGGCGGCAATCAATACGGCGACGATGAATTTCATAGCTTTTTTCACAACTCACCCCCTTCGCATGCGAGCAACTTGAACTTTATGTTGCGCCCTTTCAGTTTGATTCCATCGGCGGCCGAATCCCAGGTTACCCGGTGTTCGCCCTCCACCCGAAGACCGGGATTCTCGCCGATGCGCTCCGGCGTGTACCGTCCCTGCGCATTCTTTCCGGAGTTGTTCACAAAACTCTTGAGCTGAATCGTCTTCTCATGTCCGTTGTCATCGGTGAATGTCGCCAAAAACACGAGCCGGTAGTCCTCGGCGTCCTTTTCGGCGATGGTGTAGTCAATGTCTACCAGATTGTTCCAGGGGTAGCGTTGCGCGGCAGAAACGATCTTCGTGACCACCGGCGCAAAAATAGGGGCGATTACGGTATTGGTCACCACCGAAAATGAGAACACGTATTTCTGTTCACTGTCCGGAATCTTTACGCCGTTGACAATCCATCCGTCAAGATAGTGGGCGCTGTTCGCCCTGCCGTGCACCGTAATCACCGTATTGGAGCGGTAGCTGTCGCCGTAGACGGTGACACCGGAGACGCGCCCGCCGGTGAAGTCGCCGAGCTTGACCCAGAAATGGGCGGGATCGGTCACTGGGAACGATTCAACCTGCTCGCTTACCGCGACCGCTCCCAGAAAATTGAGTCCGGCGCGGTCGGCACCGCCATATCCCTGAAGCACCGGCACATCGGTATCGGAAACGCGTTCGCCGAGCACCTGCCGCACTCCGTTGGTCTCAAACGCCATTCCAATCACCGCGCCGTCCTCGTTCCAAATACCGGAGTAGTCGAAATAAGTTTTGACCGCATTGGCGAAGACGTAGTGATCTTTTTTCTGCGAACGCATTGTCGGTGCGAGCGCGTTGGGATCGGCGGCGGGATCAGAGCTTACCACCAGCGGATGATCGAACGGCGTACTGATGCCGCTATCGGAACCGGCGCAGACCACTCCGACATTTTCAACCGAGTTGAACAGATCGCGGTACTCGAGAGTACTGCCGTCGTCGACGATTGTCTCCATGCCGTCGACCGCATCGTAAGCAGATGAAATCAAAGTGCACGAGACGGTGTCGAGCGAACCCTTGTAGCGACCGAGACTTGCGTTGTCGACAAACTCGCCGTCGTCATAACCGTTGTATGCGAGAATCGAGTTTACGATGTGCACGTGGTTGGCGCCGCCCGCATTACCTATCGCGCCGCCCGCGCTTTTGCCGTAATCGGCGGAGGTGGTGATATTGCCGGTAAAGGACGAGTTCATCACAAAAAGCACGCCGCCCTTGCAATTGTTGATGCCGCCCCCGATTTCGGTGGAGGTGTTGTTGGCGACGATGCAATTGTTCAGGCACATAAGCCCCTGATTTTCGGAGGCCCCGCCGCCGTGTTGGGGACCGAGCGATTTGTTTTCGGTGAGCGAGCAGCCGTCCATGACGATGGTGCCGCCGTCGGTATACTCGTCGGTGCTGCCGACGCGCCTGCTGAAGTTGAGGATTCCGCCGCCGTACCAGTTGGCGTTGCGCACAATGTTGCAGTCGACGAGAAGAGCGCGGGCGAGCGGACGGTTGAGCAAGGCGGTGCCGGTGCGCAGGATGTCGACATTGTGCATCTCGAGAAAGCCGTAGTTGTCGATTCCGCCGGCCGTCGCCTCATCATTTACGGTTGCGCTGCCGGTAAAGCCGCCCATGAGCTGCAGATTGGAGAGCGTAAGCTTTGAATTGGCGCTAATTTCAAAAAGGCGGTAGGCGCTATATTCAGCCGGGTCGGGCCGAACAATCGACAATTGCCCGTTGCTTGTGCCCAGCGCAACTTCCCCGGAAGCCGGGAGGAATGGAGATTCGACCTGAATTGTTTTCCGGCGACCGTTGGGCATCGTGCCGTCAAGCACGGTATCATCTGAAATGACGATCGCGCTTTTGCCCGAAACGGGGGCAGACAGCACAATGACGGAAATCGCATTGTCGGCCAGTGCAGACTTAAGATCGTCAAGCGATGAAACGGTGGCCCTGTCTCCGGATATCGTATAGGCAAACCCCTCCAGAGGCATGACGACTGTCAATATTGCCAATTTAAAAACCGACCACGATAGGAGCTTTGGGAAATTCATAGACACCCCCTCAGACATTTTAGAAAAATAGATATTAATTATACCAAATTGACAATAGAAATTTCAATAGCGAATCCCTGTCCACGCTTATCCCGATTTTTTCGGGGGAATTTATCCCGACTATACGGAAACCCCAGTAAATAGGGCTTAAAAATTTATTCGGGCGATGAAAAAACAAGCGTAGACTTTCTTGAGAGGGCTGATTTCACGCGAAGAAACAA
>JAZQGX010000084.1:0-5813 GCA_045540275.1 Kiritimatiellia bacterium
GCCCGTAGCCACATTATGAGGGCTATAACAACAGGGCGACTCAAGGACGACATGGTGGGGCATGATGTATCCTTCCGAAAAGCAACGATAATTCTGGTTACCTCGGCCGGTTGCGATTGTGCATATTTTGACGATACAAATGTCGACAAGACAAGAGCCCGCATGGTTGAAGAACTTACAAATGGAATCTCCGACCAGAATCGCCGGGACAACATCACCTCGTTTGCGGGTGTGTCGAATGAGGTTGTGATGTTAAGGGGGTTGACTATCCACGAATTACGTCAGGTTTTTATTCGCGCAATCGAGGGCGAAATCTTCTCTATCAAGAAATCCGTCTCAAAGAAGGTCGTCATCGACGCTCATCGCCTTGCCGATGTCCTCATCGAAGGGATCAGTTCGCTGAATCCAAGCGAAGTCGCGCCAATGGTCAAAGCGAATGTTGGCGATCCAATTCGAAAAGCGATCATGGAGGCCAACGGAGCCAACGTTAAGTCGATTGCGGTTAAAATCGACTCGCGGGCTGAGATTGACGTCAACGTTGTGACTTCACATCTTGCGATGCGCAAACGGCGGCTTATCTCTGCGGCGGCAACTCTTGATAAGTCCCGACTTGTCCTCAATATCAAATCGGGTGAATACGAGCTGCTTCCTGCAGTCCGTGACGGCATAATAAAAATAGAGCCTCCCAAAGCAGGAGATTCATTTGATAAGCTGGTTGGTCTTGATTCCGCGATTGATTATGCGCGGCGCTGGATAAACTATTTTGCGGGCAAGAGTACTATTCGCCCAGATGGACTCCTTCTGTGTGGCGGTCCAGGAACCGGGAAAACCAGTTTCGCCAGATGTCTCGCCGCTGAAATCGGGTGCCCCTATGCGGTACTGAACTGTTCCGAATTGTCCTCCGCCGAAACGATAACGAATACGTTTGACGCATTTAGGCGTTATGGGCGCGAAGGGCTCGTCGTTGTTTTGGATGAGATTGATTCCATTGCCGGCGACCGTAATGAGGACAAGACGCCGGCATACGTGGAGAGGCTTAACTTGCTATTGGAGCAGATTGACGGCTTTAATAACGATCCACGGAGTAAAATACTATATTGTGGGGCGACGAACCGATTGAACTCACTTGACAATGCGATCATGCGCGACGGGCGCCTTGGACATGTTATAAATTTCCGTGGCCTGAACGCTGAAAGCCGACGTAAACTGCTGACGATGGAGATTGCAGAATGCGGCCTCTCCCCCACACCGGATCCCAAGCTGCTTGAATTCATGGTTCGCACAACCGAAGACATGTCGGGTGCTATGTTGAAAGCCATTGTTCGAGAACTTGCCATGTCTGTTGCGGAATCCGGACACTTGACCCGCGAGATGTATGCAAAAGTGCGACAGGTCGTCGTTCAAGGCGAAAGCACGACTTCTGTAAAGCTTGACGATGACCAGTTATTTGACGTGGCTGTTCACGAAGCTTCTCATGCTATTGTCTGCGATGTGGTGAACCGTGACTTTGTCCAAGTCTCTATTGTCGAGGACGGTTCGTCTCGCCTGGGCTATGTCGAATCTTCCAACAAGATATGCTGTTCGAGCGCGTCGATTCTTGAAAGCATAGACATCTCCCTTGCGGGACGCGCAGGACAGGAGGTCATGGGCCTGCCACCATCCGGCGCCGAGTCGGACCTGAGGAACGCGACAAGATTTGCCTTCAGCTACATTCAGAATGGGTTTAGTCCCGAGTGCGGACTCTTGTTCCTTGAAGAGGCTGACGAGCAGATGAAGTCAACTGCGCGGAAACTCCTCGAAGAGCGCTATAGGAGGGTCTGCGACCTCTTGCGCAACTCGAAACCCTTGTTAAACCGTTTTGCGAAAATGCTCGTTGAGCGCAGGACGCTCTTTCACGATGATCTGCGTATGATTAAGAAGTCGTTGGCAAAAAAAGGATCAGAATATGGAAACGAAGCGTGAGAGCATCCCAGCATGGTTTAGAAAAGAGCTTCCTATTGAAGTCAGGGAAGATGTCTCCTTCAGCGCGTTCTCCTCTGATGGGGACGTTGGCATCATGTTGGGTGCTGGTGAAACAGATATTGAGGTGAATGCAGATGAAGCTGCATTTCTCTTCGGGGACAAGAACGACCTATGGTTCATGCCAACATTAGGCTCTTTCTTTAAGGTCTCTTTTAATTCCGAAGAGGAGGCAGTGGCGGCAAAGCTCTATAACCTGCCAATAGGCGTCTACAGGAACTGTTCGCTAATCAAAGATGTCAGGATTGATGTTCCTGTGTACCATGACGCTTTGGCGATGATTCCGTTTGAGGCGCTAACGCCAGCAGAAAATGAAGACAATGTTAATGACGTTGATGAGATGACAGAAGATGTTGAGGACCGTCGTGCAAATGGAGTATTCCCTGCAGACTCAGAATGTGAAATGAAAATCGAGAAAGGGATCGGCGAGTACCTAGAAGCCACGAAGGCCAATTATGAAGAAATTAAAGGCGCCATAGACAAAGAGGTGGAAAGCTATGATGGGAAAGTCGTGGTACGTTATAGGCCAGGGAATAAGCGTTTGTACAGCTATGACATAATTGAGATCCAAAATCGTCTATTAGTTCTTACTTATGCAGAATCATTTGAAGGCGACTGGCTCGCCGACGAGGAAGCATTCAATGATGAGTTGCCACTCTGGTTCTCTGAAAATGATCACAAAGTCTCCCCTGTGTTTCAGGCAATGAAGTGTCGTGATTTTTTTCAACTTGAGATGCCCCCACACACAAACATTATCTCCCTTGTTGTGGTGCCTAAAAGATGTGTAATAATCAATGACGAGGACATGCAAAAAATCTGGAATGGAACATGTAATACTGATATTGTGCGGACGGCTGGCATTGATGAGACAATGCTTAAGACATTGCATGAATACTTTGCGTCCTTGCCAACAACAGATACTGTCGTGCCACCTAAATACGACGATGTTGACATGATAAGAATTTCAAGTTCTTTCGCAATGGACTCGAGAAACTGGATAAACAAAGACTAAGTACAAAGGAAGGAGCCAATCATGAACATTCAAGGAGAAACGTATGCACAGGAAGCATCTCGTAAAGACCAGGCTTCCTCAGAAGCAACTGCCGACTTGCTGGAAAAGGCGACAAAAGTCACCTCATGGTTGTCGGCGCTGAAGCAAAGTACAAGGCGTCGTCCGTTCATTGGGAAGAGTACGGATGGTAGGTTCGCTGTCGTACTTCGAGATTATAGGATAGAGTCACTGAACGCGGACGAATCCCTCGAAAATGTATCTACACAGGAAATTATCGCGCATCTTTGCGAGGCCCACAATGACGCGCTCGACAAGATGGAGGCCTGGTCCGCCAGCCAGTGCGAAGCATTGGCAAAGGCAGCGGGTATCACGGGCAACTTTGAATTGCCGTTCTGACTATCCATTTTGCAAACTGCAAACTTAAATCAACCACAGAAAGGAAATAACAATGAAAACCAGGACAATCAACATCGTACTGTTTGTGGCGTTAATCGTTGGCGGCATGGGATGTGACAGCAATGTCTGCCCGTCAAGTGCGATTCAAGCTGAACAACCAGTGTCTCCCAATGAGGTCAAGGCGCAAGCCGAATACTCTTTTTGCGCTCCGTCGATTCAGCAGGATGCGCAGCGAACGGCAATTGAAGAAATATGCCGATGGGCTGACACGAACGACACATCCGTCGGATGCGCTGTTATTGTCGAGGTGAAGACCGGCAATGTGATTGCCATAGCCGATTGTGGTGGAACGAATGACGAGCCTCGCCCGTTCGCTGTACACAGGCAGATTGAGCCAGGCCTTTTGCTAAGTCCGTTCACGATGGCCTTTGCGATAGATTCACGGGCAATCAGTTCAATGGAATCTCAGTTTACGTCAGACCGTGCGGAGCCTTCATTCAACGAGTACAGGTTACCATCGGACGGAAGCGACAAAAGTTCTGTGATGAGTGTCTCAAATGCGCTTGTAAGGTCTAGTGTTGTTGTAATCTCAAAAATAGGTATCTTGTGTGGTCCGCGTGAGTTGTACGACGGGCTTTCCAGGCTAGGGCTCGCCTCATCATTGAAGACGCCAGATAGATGGAATATCCAGGAAAGGACGAGAATACCTATTGGGCAGGGCGTAAGGATGACGGCGCTTGACTTGGCGCGAGCTTATGCCATACTCGCGAACCACGGCCGATCGACTGATGGTCGGGTGGTAATCTCGGAGACGACTGCTACATCCGTAAAGGCGGCACTTGAGGGGGCTGTTCAAGATGGGACTGGGCATAGGGTTGCGATAACCGGCATACACATCGCAGGGAAGACCTCTACCTCAGTGCGACATTTAACAGCATTCAGATATGACTATGGAAAGTATCTATCTGCTTTCGCCAGTATCTTCCCAGCAGACAAGCCAAAGTATGCTATGATTGTTTGGTTTGAAACAACCAGAAATGAAAACGAGCCTGGAATGCATCATGGAGGTGGGAGAGCGGCTATTGCATCTCGGGGAATCATTAAACGGCTGATGGCCGCCACTATCCAATGACCATCTGGTGAACTATGTCAAGGACCAGGTATGATCATAATGTCCTCAGGTAACGTCACATGAGCCTCAAGAGGATCAAGAGATTTGGCGATTCAAGTATGAGAGCCCGCGCTGCCATAGACTATTGGGTGACACAGATGAAATTTATCAAGTGGAATTATGATATAATATCCATCAGGTAGAATGAACTCAAGTTCTTAAAAGGAAAAGGAATATGTATGGAACACAGAAATGCCGTAATCCGATTGTCGGAAGGGGACGAGACAATTTGTCCGTTCTTTATCGAGAATCCAATGGCAATGCGCCGTGTATGTAGTTTGCTGAATAGTCTGAGGCAGAACGAATAAATGTACGCTCCGGGAACTACAAGTGAAGGGAAGAACCATGAAGAATGCCAGCGTCAGCAAACGCATCAAGCACCGGGAGGACATGTTTCTTCGCCGGCTCTTTGGCATCCTTGCGAGGATGGCAAAGGTTGACGGCAAGGTTGACGCATGGGAGGTCCATGCGGCGGAGGGCGCGTTTGCTCGCTTCCCACGTGCGCAGATTAGACGCAAGTTCTGTGTTTCCGTGTTCAACTCCTCGAAGAATGGGCGGACGCCTCTTCGTTGCCTTGCCGCCGAATTCGAAAAAGAGTGGGCCACGCCGGAATATTGCCTCGCCGTCTATGAACTGCTTTGCGACATCGCCTGCGCAAAAGGCGTGCTCAAGCCGTCGCACAAGAATGCGCTGCGCGATCTGTGCGTTCCGCTTGGACTGCCGCCAAACTACTTCGCGATTTTCTATCGTCGGCGATGTGCGTCATTCCGCGAAGTCGAAGAGGAGGAGCCTCGACACGAGAATAAGTCCCACAAAAGTCGGAAGTCTACGCGGCAGCAACGGCGGACGGATCAGGGGAAGAGGTCGGAACAGCGCAGACAGCCGCCGCCCCCACCGCCAAAAACACCTCTACAGGAGGCATACGAACTTCTCGGCTGTCATGGCACTGACCCGGACGATGTGCTGCGTCGGGCCTATCGCGCCGCAGCAAAACGACATCACCCCGATCTGATGCGGGCGAGGGGATGCTCTGAACGTCAAGTGAGCGAGGCGTCCGAAATGATGAGTCGCATCAACGCCGCGTGGGAAGTCATTTGCGAAGAAAGAAAGTTGTAGAAAGGAGACAATCGAAATGAGCAAACGCAAGAATGATTTGATCTCAAAGGGCGAGAGCTCTCCTGCCCGTCCTGCCTGGTTTGAGAACGTCAACGACAC
>JAZQGX010000085.1:0-5496 GCA_045540275.1 Kiritimatiellia bacterium
TAGCTATTCCTCCTCCTTCTTCTCCTTCGGAACACCGAAGAAGGCCAGCGCGTCGGCAGGCTTGTCGTCCTTACGTTCGGTCTTCTGCACGGGCTTCTCGCCGATCCCGAAGATGTCCTTGTACTCAGCCATATCGTAGAAAGTTTAATATCCCTGTTTCTTGAGGTCGTCCAGCGTCTCCTGGAGCGAGTTCTCCAGCTGGGCCTGAACCGAAGCCTCGGTGTTCGCGTCGATCGCGGCCTGCGCCATCTGCTCGTAGTCGCCCTGACGGAGGCCGAACATCCCGTACGGGTTCTCCGTCGGACCGCCGGCGGCGGCAATCCCGGCCATAGCCTTCGACGCCTGGCCCGCGGCGTTCGCGATCGTCTGCGCCTTCTGCTGGTCCAATCCGAACATCTGCTGCGTGTACGCCCTCTCCGAGGCCCTCTTTGCCTCCCCCACACGGTCCTTGTACGCCTGCGACCGCTCCGCGATCCCGTTGGCCGTGTCGCTCACTATCTTCGCACCCTGCGCCTGCATGGCCGCAAGGTGGGCGTCCGTACCACCGGCCACCACGTTCGTGGCCCTCGCCTGGTTGTACCGCTCCCGCTGCATGTCCTGCAACCGGCGGAGCAGTCCCGCGTTCTCGGGAGCGTCCACGTAGTTCCGGTCGAGAAGCCTCCGGTAGTACCGCTGGTCGTCACGACGGTCGGCCTCCAGACGCTCACGCGCCTGTGCGTTCGCGGTGGCACTGCCGACAGCGCCTATCCCCGTGGCGGCCAAACTGCCCAACGCCGCCAATGCAGCCAAACTCACACTCATGGCAACGAAGGTTTAGTCGACGACAAGGGTGCTCTTGTCGGTCGAGTTGTACACCCATCCGCTTTCGGTACGGTCATAGGAGACGGTCTCCACGACGGACGCATCCAGATAGGTGAGGCAGATGCCCTCGCCCACACCCTCGCCCTTGTATGTCACCGTGTAAAGGTGACGCTGGTTCCCGGTGAGCTTCAACACCTGGTCCCCGCAACGGAGAGCGTCGAGGACGGAACCGTCAAGCTCGAGTATGTTCGAAGTCTCATAGCGGCGCAGGGAACCGGACTTCGCACCGACCCCGGCCAACAACTGAAGATCCTCGTGGATCATCAAAAGGACGTCCTCCACGTCAACAGCACGGAGAACAGACGGAATGTTGGAATTCTTCTTGACCATATCCTTACACTTTTTCCAAAGGTAACCCTTACCTCTATTTTATGAATCCGCTATTTGACCTTAACGTAGTTAACCGCTTGATTCACTTGCATATATCTGTAATTTTTGCTATCTTGTACCTGGAAATGGAACACCTCTCGGTTCCATCCAGATATGGAGATCCTATCCCGGGTCCCATCCAAGACAAAGGAAACCCCTAAGCATTCTTTTACCACCCTGGACGAAAGGAAGGGGAGGAAGACGGAGTCTCGGAAAGCACTGTACATAGGTAAGAGTGAGGCTCCAGTTAAAGGAAACCGGCGAGCATGGAGAGTCCTCATACCACCCCTTTGCCACCGGCATCCCCTGTGCGTATCATCAGACGGGCATCAGGCGTGAGGGATTATGTCCGTTCAGTGAGAACGCCTCGCACAAGGCGCAGTATGGCGTGCTTTGAGATGAAGCACATCCGCATCATTTGACGGGATTGTAGGCCACCTTTCGGGGGTCTATTGGCAGGTAGGTGCTACCTTGCTACCGACTTTCGCACCTTATTGTAACCTGCACGCACATCTCCTCCGTATGCCCATTTCGGGTTAATCCCGTGATAGGTGGAGACCGCAAAACATAAGTGGTTGATTATCAGCGCAATATGAACGTGAATGCGCGTATTTTACCTTGTAGTAGGTAGGACAAAACAAGATTTTGTCCTACCCTACAAGGGTAAAATACTGCTATATCGCACATTTGGTGTCGCTATTTGACCGACCTTATTGTAGTTTGCGGGGCACAATGACGGGAGTACGAAGGGCAGGCGGTGGAGGTGGGGCGCGGGTAACAAAAAGGTTACGAAATCGGGGCGAGACCCCTCCCTTACCTATTTATTCCCCTTGAAAGTGCCATTTCCCGAAAATAAATACAAAAATCTTCATTCTCAAAATATGCCCTACACCGCGTTGTAATGGCGTTTTCAAAACTTTTTTCAATAATCCTTCAAAATTTCTTGTTAAAAGTGTTGCATAAATCAAAATAAATGTGCTATCTTTGCACCAGAGAGATGAAGCAACGCTCGGTGGTCTTATTCCGACTGCTCGTCTTGACGGACAAAGCACGGCCTTCATTAAGGTAGATGGCGAACGCAGCAGAAACTGGCCCGATGGGTGGGAACTGACGGAGTTCAATGACAAGACTGACGGACGATAATAGATTGACGCGAGATTGAAACGTACCACTCCCAATGTACTAAAATGATTTGGGCGGGGTTGAATGTTCCCTACCCAAGTCCCAAATGTTAAACCCATTAAACACTATTTATTATGAGCAAGTACGAAAGAAACTTCAAGGCGCTTGAACTCCGTTCCAATGCGATTGAAAACGCGGTCAATGTGCTGAACACCGCTATCGGTCTCACGATTGCCGAGATTGAAAAGCAGGACGGGAAAACACTTTCTCGCAGAATCACGAACAAGGTGCAGGAACTTATCAACACCGCATTTTGTGATGACCGCAAAGTCCTCGTTTCTATGAGTTATGACAGCGATTCATGGAACGAGATTTCCTTCTACCTCCCTGAAGACCGCAGTTATCAAATCGGCGAGGGTTTCGGGCAGTATACGGAATATGTAGATAGCGAACTCTACTCCCGTATTCGTTTCCCCAAGGCCGACAAGGTTGATGCGAAAGAGATTTGCGAAAATGCACGAAAGGCCATCAACGCAAATGCGAAAGTCCGCTACAAGTATATGGATGCAGTCCGTGACTATCAGCGGACAATCTCCAAGTATTTCGCCCTTCTCCGCAATTTCCAAAAGGAGTGCGGAGAACTGAATCCCCTGCTGATTGATTCGCAGGTGTACACGACTTGCCGAGATTTCCACCAATGGGAAGACGAGAGAGACAAAAATCTTGAACTTGCCTAACCTATGGAGACGAACACGATTTACGGGGTTGTCGTAACGAGCGACAACCCCAAGAATCTGCTGACAAAGGCAGAAGAATGGGACAAACTCCTATCGCGGTTTTCCAACCTTGAAAAGGTAAAGATAACCATTACAAGTGCGGAATAAACCCCTTTGTGGCGGTGTGGGCTGATACCCCTATCCGCTACCCAAGTACAACTAAAACACCAAAAATTATGACTATCGCAATTATCCTTGACTATGGGACTTCCTGCGTACAATACGCGAGGATTCCCGAAACCATTGAAACCACCACCGAAGCCGTGGAGGCCTATCTGCAAGACGAACTTGCTTTCTGCCTTGATGAAATAAGCTATATGCTTGTTAATGATTTCTGCCCCATTTACGATGTGTCCGAGGACGAGAGAATGACCGCTGGAAAACCCGATTTCGTTATCCAATAATTGCCACCGCTATGTTCTACATCATTATCCCCACCTTCATCATTTGCGCCCTCTTGCAGATATGGGGCGAACAAGAAGAAAGCAACAACTAACACCCAAGCAATATGAAAAAATCCATTTTAACCCTCGCGTTCCTCGCCCTTGCCATCGTTGCAGGGGCGCAGGACAAAAAGACCTACGAACGGGACGGAAAGGCCTTCGTGCAGACCAAGGCCACCCGTGCCCAGGCCTCCGCCAATGACACGCCTACGGCCTATGTATGGCGCGACTCCAAGGGGAATGAGTACCCGATTATCCTGCACCGCTATGTGAAGGGCGAGAAGGCAGGGAGAGTGACCGCGTATGTTGTGAGAGTCTCCGCCAAGACGGGGAAGGAGTACAAGTACTACCTCCCGAACGGAGACGAGATTGCCAAGGAGATACTGAACGAACAATAAACCGATACCGCCATGAAGATTGAAAACGCAATCCCTGCAATCATTGATTATTGCAGGTATTGGATTGAGGACTTTGACCTCCGTGCGGAACTTGCTTTCAATATGGCATTCCGTGAACGAATCCCGATTGAAAACGCATCCCCTTCCCTTGCAGATTCCATTACGGAATACATTGGGGAATGGTGCGAGGACAACAACTGCGAGAGTCTTGCAGACGAGATTACTGTTGAGGATATTATCCTCAATATGTAAGCCGATACGGACGGGGTGGCTTGACCGCCTACCCGTCTGCCAAACAACAACACTTAAAACAACACATTATGTATTTAGCAACATCAAAGCAGATTGCATATCTGCAAGACCTCGCCAACCGATGCGAGATTATCAAGATGCGACACCCCTCGCTAATTCCGCAGGGGCTTACGCACATCAAATGGGACAACGAAGGAGTAACGAGTGAAAAGGCGAGCCGTTGTATTCAATTCTACAACGAGATTCTCCGCAAGGCCGATGAGATTCTCCACCCGATGCCGAAAGTGGCTAAAACCGAAGATTTGCCTGCCTAAAACCGATAAGACGATACTGAAATGAAATCAAAAACAAAGTTAGGTCGTGCGTACTCAAAATGCGACATATTCTTCTGCTACGAAGATTATGACGGAAACCGCTACGGGAACTACGATGAACTTGTAAAGGAAGGGCGAAAGCCTTTTGCCCTTTGTGGCTACCTCTATTCCTTTTGGTTTAACAATGCCGAACTGATAGACGAAACGTATATCACACGCAGACCGACACGAAAAGAAGTTGTGGACTTTATGGAATCCTGCAAACGAGACATCATCATCAACCAATAAAACGATACGATATGAAACTGAACAAAGAAGAAACCGATATGCTCTACGACATCATTTGGTCAGTAATGCACGGATTTGTAGACGCCGACTCTTTAATTACCGACTACACCACCGAGCAATTCAAGTCCCTTTGCGAGCGCATCTTGGACGAGACCGACCTTGGATGGGCAAGCGAGGGCGAACTGACCTTTACCTGCTAAAACGATACCGCTATGATTATCGTAGGCATCATCCTTTTGGCTATCATCGCCATTTGTCTTTGGTTTATCATAGACTACACCATTAACGAAAAATAACGATATGAAAACTAAAACTATCATCACGGAACTCACGCAGGAAGATTTAGTGATTCTTCTCTGCACCGCCACCTACGGCTCAAATTGGCTTTCCTGCTATGCTCCCAACCGCGAGGGAGTGGAGATAACCGAAAGCGATTGCGAGGAAGATGTGTGGGCGAAATGCCTGCTTGCAGGGAAGAAGATTGCCTGCACGGACTACAACGCAGATGAGGGCGAACACTACGGAACTCTGGAACACGAAACCGAGGAGGACGGGCAGACCACTTACCTTGTCTCCCTGCAAGACATCATCAACGGACTGCAAAAGTGCGCTGACGGGACTTTCATCCACACGAACTACGATGAATCCGACAACGGAGACAACGAGAAAAGTT
>JAZQGX010000086.1:0-10575 GCA_045540275.1 Kiritimatiellia bacterium
AGGGACAGTTCAACCGCCGTTTCGCGCATCCCGTCCTGCGGCGGCGTTCGAATGACAACGGCCATTTCAGAGGCATCGTACTCCCAGCCGCATGGCACGCCATTCACCTTCACCGCGAACGGCGCGGCCAAAAGCGGGAACTTGAGGACGTAAGATCCCTTGCGCGGAGCGATGACAATTCGCGTTCCCTCCCTGACAACTTTCGTCTTGGTGCAATTCGTCGCATAGTCGGCATTGTCGCCGCCGTCCTCGTAGATTTCGCACGCCCCAGCATCCGCCCCCGGAGCAAAAAGGAGAACGAGATCCTCCGTGCCGGGATTGGCAAGGTTTGAAACCGAATCTGGATACATGGGAATGACGGCCCCCGCCTTCACGAACCACGGATTGTCTTCCATCGCATATTCACGGGGAACGACACGCCCGCCATCGACCAACTCGCCTGTCGAAACATCATACCACTTCCCTGCCGGCAGCCAAATCTCAATGTCGCTGACGCCCTTCGCCTTGTCCATCGGCCGCGAAATCGTTGCCGCCAAGATATCGTTGCCGAACATGTAAGCGTTCGTTACGCTGTAGGCCAGATCTTCCTCCGGCCAATCGTAGTACATCGGTCGGCACATCGAAACGCCCGTTTCGTACGCCTCCCGGGCAGCGGTATAGATATACGGAGCAAGGCGGTACCTCAACCGCATCGCCTCCCTCAACGCGGCGAAGTGATCGGGATATTTCCAGATGCGGCGCTCGATTGTCGGGTCTTTCGTGCAATGCGTCTTGAAGATCGGCGTGAAGACACCGCTTTGCAGCCAGCGCGTAAAGAGCTCCCCGTCCCGGCCGTCATCGTCCTCCGGACGACAATGCCCGCCGATGTCGTGCCCCCAATAGCCGTAGCCGACATTCGACGCGGTTGCAGTGAACCACGGGATCGCTTCGAGCATCTTCCACGAAACCTTGCTGTCGCCGGAGAATCCCACCTGATAGCGGTGCGAACCGAGCCCGCCCCAACGATGGTAGATGAACGGACGCTTTGCGCCACCGTCCTTTTCCGCCATGTGCGCATCGAAAATGTGGTTCAGCCAAAATGTGTTGCTCAAAGACGGCTTGCCTTTCGACATTTTCCACTGCTGCCAGTCCAGCCACCAGAAGTCCACACCTTCCTGTTCAAGCGGGCCAAGGACATCCTTGAAATAGCAGTCTGCCCAGCGCTCCTCGTCGGCGCGGTAAGGGACACCATTCGTCCCCTCCCAGCCATAATCGCGCGCAAACGCCGGATAGCAGTCCTCCACCGGCTGGATGCCACTTGCGGGATGGAGATTGAGCGCCACCTTGCAGCCGTTATCGTGGAGGAATCCGAGCGTTGCGCGAGGATTGGGAAAGAGCCGCCGATTCCAGGTGTAACCCGTCCAACCCCAACGCTGGCCGAATTCGTCCAACGGATCGGGGCGGTCGGCAATGCGCCACGTCTCGTGCCACTCCATATCAATGATAAATACGTCAAGGGGGATGCCGACGGACTTCATGAAGGCAACAAGTTCACGAATTTCAGCGTCCGTGTAAAGCCAATAGCGGCTCCACCAATAACCGAACGCCCAGCGCGGTGGAAGTGGGATGCGTCCGGCGGCCTTCACGTAGTCGCCGAGGCAACCCTTGTAGTCGTGCCCGTAGGCGAACACGGTCAAGTCGCGATAGGCGCCCTTCTTTCGCGCCGGACGTTCCGCAACCCATTTACCCCAATGGCCCTGCGCATCGACGAAGAGCGGCGTGACGGTGTCGTCCACCACCGTCACGCCGCGCCGCGACAAAAGCCCTTTCTCCATCGTCGGCAGAACATCGGCCAGACACGTCTTCCGGTCGAGAGTCCGCTGCGTGCCAAGCAGATTCTCCGTGTCTTCGGAGAGCACCGCAACGCCGTTGACGAAAAGATTGGTTTCATTGAACGCGCCCCCCGTCCATTCAAGCGTCAGGCGCGGCGTTTTGATGAAAACGCCCTTGCCGCGCCGTTCAGATTTGAAATCGACGCACGACAGATCGCGCTTGGCGAATGTCAAGGACGGCCTGTCTTCAAACACCCCGTCCTCGCTCCACTCGCACCGCACCATGCGATCGGTCAGCGGCATGAAGCGCGCATTCCCGACAACGACTGGCTCCGCGCGGAGAATCAAAGGCGCGGCAAATGCCAATGCCAAGATAATCCGAACAGATTCCATGCCCGGTTTTGTCATTTCTTTTCGCGAACCTTGATGACGAGCTTTCGGATCGTTCTCTCGCCGTCAGTCGACTGACCTGGCGAATGCGCGCCGTACACGGGATGGAATATCGCATACCAGCCCGGACCGAGCGTCCACGGACGGCCTTTCGACTGGAAGAGCACGCAATCGTTCGCTGCGTCAAAATCCTTGAACACTTTCAGGTTCGGACGCACAATGCCGATTGTTTCCTGACCCGTAATCGGAACATGAATGTCAATAAAGTCCCGATGGTCTTCATACTGCGACTCGTCTTCGTACGGTCTCAATTTGACATCCGAGACCATCGCCCAGCAATTCGTCCCGTCGATATCGTAGCGCCCCGGGGCAAGGTCGGCAAGGTCGGCTCGACGCATGAACGCGAACGCCTTGGGGAACAGGGGATGCAATCCCTCGTATTTGCCGCAATCGGCGATGCGCCCGCACAGATGCGCTTTCTGCATCTGCGCCAGGCGATCCGTCTCTTCAATGCGGAATCGCGTGCAGACGACCGAACTCTTGCGCTCGTCCGGCCAATACTTGACATATGTCGTGCAAAGAATTTCTCCGTTCGGCAGAAGCTCAACCCCCGAATAGCCCGTATCGAATGTCGACCAACCGTACTCCGGCGACGGATAATGCTTTAACAGATGAATCCGGTATTGACCAGGACGCCTGTACTTGATATCGTCCCATGTACCGACCCACGCCACGTACTGTCCGCCGATCTTGCTGCGCCGCGCCCGGTCGCGAAAGGCAATGACATATCGTCCGTCCGGCAGCATGACGCCTTCGTGTCGGTCACCCGTCAACCACCAGGGCGAATCCTCCGGCTTTGTCCATGTCTGTCCCTCGTCGCCCGAAAAACACATCATGCTGTAGCCCTTGTAGCCGTTTTCGCGCATCAGGAGGCAGATTTCCTTTCCGTCTGGCGAGCGCAGCGCAAATGGCTCGCAAATGTCCTTGTCGGCAGAGGCCACAATGCGAATCTCGCTCCATGAAAGGCCACCGTCCTTTGATACGCTCATCCAGACATCCTGGCCGCCGCGCTTGGGAACGGTCTTCAACTTAAACGTCTGGCCAAAGAGCGCGACCGAGCCGTCCCGCAATTGGATGAAGCCCGTGGGCGCCATGGCGGACGGCAGGTTGAACACGCCAGCTTCGCGCCAAGTCTGGCCAAGATCGTCGCTCACCATGACGCCACATTTCTCGATGTCGGCGGACTGCGGCATCCAATCACCCTTCCGCGAGAAAATCAGCCAGCGCTCGCGACCGTTCGGCAGCGTCATTTTCTGCAACGTCGGGCAATTCATGTGCGTTTCCCGGTAGACCGCCGGGAAACGGTCGTCGACGCGCGTCCACGTGCGGCCACCGTCAAGCGATTCCGCCGCCGGGCCGCACGTGCCACCGTGCTTCAGAGTCCACACGCAGAACAGCTTCTTGCCGTCGTTCGAAAGCACCGTTGTCGGATGCCCTTGATAGATTTCTTTCGTTCCTTCGGCAATCACCGTCTGACGGCGAACATCCTGCGTCAGATCGACAACCGGCAGTTCGCAATATTCTGACTCCGCAGCGCCGACCGTTCCCACCGCCAGCACAGCCGCCACAACAAGGTCTCTCATCGCATTCTCCTCCCGATTATCTGAATACGATGACAAGGCCCGACTTTGCCTCAACCGTCAACGGCTCGGAGTAGGTTGTGCGCTCGCCGTCCGACACGGCCAGTTGCAGAATATATGTGCCGGTCTTCGACGCAGTGAACGTTGTCGAACGGGCCGACGCATCGCCGAATGTCACCTGGGAAGCATCGCCGGAAAGGACGCGCCACTGATAGGTCAAAGCGCCCCCCTGCGGCTCGCCGTCGTCGAAAACGGCGGTAGCGACAGTCTTGGCCTCGCCCACCGGCGCACGCCCCATGCTGCTTGCGAACGCATCCATCGCCGGGGCGCGGTTAGCCGCCAAGTCAGGATTTGCCGCCAACATCTTGATTTCGCGCGCCGTCAGCTTGCGGTTGTAGATTCGCAAATCGGCAATCTTGCCCGGGAAGCAGCGAGTCATTCGTTCGTCGCTCTCGCTCCCACTACGCTTCCAATACCCGTTCTCCTGAGCATCGGCGTAGGGAATGCCACCAACGTAGGCCCTTGTCTGAACTCGTCCGCGCTTTTTCGCCGGACTGTTCGTCGGCTCCTGTTTCACGCCATCAATCCACAATTCAAAATCTGTTCCGTTAGAACGATCATAGAGCGCATAGATGTGTGTCCAACGGTCAATCAGCGAATATGGAACTCCAAAATACATATGCATATAATTGACCGTCGTGTCGTTAATACCCCAACCCTGTTGGCACAAATCGAATTGATTCGGCGTGCCGTCGGAGCAGTTGTAGTTATACACCAGCCCAAGCGTATTCGGCACCATGAATAGAGACGCATACTTGAAGTCGTTTGTATCGGTTGAATCATGATAGAACCAAGCACTAACCGCTCGATAACGTTCCGTCGGCGGTGAATTGCCGTCGCTTGCCGACTTAGTCTCCTGCAAGACGTTGCCGAGAGCAAAATAGGCATCGTAGCCGTTCGGGCGGAATGCATAACCCGCCAATCCGTCATTGAACGAAGCCACCACGACTCCGCTTGCATTAGTCATCATGTTCGCACGCAGCGAACGACCCACCTGGTCGAGTCGCATATCTACGCCCGTAAGCGGCCACCAGCAAATCATGCCGTCTGAAAGGTCGCACGACTCACTCGCCGCCGCGATGGTCACAGTCGCGTCGGCAACGGACGCCGCACCGTCCTTCTCCGCCGTGCAACGCACGACATACGTGCCCGCTTCAGAGAACCGTGCCTCCGTCGCCGCAATGTTCTCCGGCTCGAACCACACGCCGCCCGGTCCAGACACCTTGGCCCAATTCAGGCGCGCCCCTTCAGTCGCAATCGCAGCAAGTGTCACTGGAATATCCACCTCTCCCGACACAGACGTCGACGCAAGCGACAGGGACGGTGCAACACCTGCCGACGCAATGCGCGTCACAGTCACGTCGTCATGCCGCTCTAGCCCCACATCCTCAAGCACGTTCGACAGGCGAAACACATATTCGCCCTCTACGGGCAACGTTACCCGTGTCGCCGTCCGACCGGGCTGGAGGATTGCCGCGTCCTCGCCGCCTGCCGGAGCCGACACAAGCGACCACCGCGGCGTTCCCGCATATCCAGTCCGAATCCCATCTGGAGCGGACACCCCGACCTCTCCGTGCAGTTCCGCCGTCTCTCCCGCTACCGAGAAGTCTTCTCCGGCGTCTATTGCCGCCGCTCCGCGAAAGAGACGCGCAATCGTGTTGGACGACACTTCGCCCGCATACAGGCGAAGATCGTCAACAAAACCCTCAAACGGGCGTATGGTTGTTGAATTGTTCACAAAGTACCATGTTTCACGGGGTGATGTCTCTGCGATGACCTTCTCGTACGAATACGCCAACTCGCCATTCATGTAATAACGCACCGCCGTGCAACGTTGGTTGGACGCATTGACAAAGAAACGTGTCGTCACCGCAAGGTGGCTCCAAGACCCCTGCGGTGCGCGTCCATAGGTGGCGGAAAAACCATGGGCGTTTCCTGATGCCTGTGTGGTGTACACGATCAAATTGACATATTGACTCTCCCATTCGCTTGCCTGTGCACCATTCAAATGAAGGCAGTAGAAACTCGACGATTCCAATAGACGCGGAGAGGAATTGGCCGCGCCAATCTTGGTTGACGTATCCTTCCATGAATCTGGCGATTGGTTGATCCAACATGTCCAGCTAAAGCTATTGTTGATTGGAGCGGTAGGAAGCGAAAAACTGCCGGTGGACGTTTTCGTGCCATTGCAGTAGACGGCGTTCCCTTCCATCCCGACGTTCGTAACGACAATGCCCGCGCCGCAGGTGATATGGCCAGCCGCGCCCGCAACATTCTTCAGGACAAGTTTGCCACCCACCGTCTCCGTATCGTCAAACGTCCAGCGTCCGATCAGCGAATCGCCGTATTCCGCCCGAGCACGCTCGTACTCCGCCGCGATCTGGTCAGCGTCGAGTGCCGTGTTCCAAACACAAAATTCGTCAATTGCACCGTGCAGTGGGCGCGACGAATTGGCGTGATTTCCAATCTTGGCTGTTCCTGCAACGGCGAGATTCGTAATGACGAAATCAGTCGTCGGTGCCGCAATGCAGGCACCGTTCAGATAGGCCTTGTAGGCAACGTGCGAAACCGTCGTGTCAGCGGATAGTTCCTCGGTGGAAGTCACTTCCAGCGTAATCGCAAAATGCATCCACGCCTCGCGCCAGAACGCCGGCGTGGTACTTTGAGCGAAGTACTTTGCGGGCTGTTGGGCGTTTCTCGCAAAAATGTAGGAATTGTAGGGCTCGGTATCTTTATTGCTGAGGTTGACACTGAGAGACGAGAGATCAGCGATGAGATAAGGATACGTGTTTCCGCTTTCGTATGTCGTCGCGCCACTGCCCTCGCTGCGTCGGAACCAGAACGCAATCGTGCGACTGCCGAGCGCCGGGCAGGCGAATGATGCACTGGCAGCCGTGCTGCCGTCGAAGAAAAGCGCGGTTCCCGTCGCGCCGCCGCATCCGTTCGTGAGCGTCGCGGCAGAACCAAGCGTCAAATCGCGTCCGTTCCCCGACTTGTCGACAATTTTGCCGTTTGAGACGGCCTCCATATCCCACCAGATCACGGGGTCGGGCAAGGCGTCGCCCAAGGCCGCCAATGATGCTGCGGTCACGGCAACCGCCAGCAGTCCAGTGCGCACACGCGCCAATTCAGTGCATTTCATGATCATTTCCTTGTTCCTTTCTTGATTGTATAAGTGCCCGATTGATAACGATGTGAAACCTTTTCTCCAGGGACGTCAACATCAGCCGTCGCGCCCTCGGGGATTGTGAAATCCCATATCCAATCGTCCCCTTCATACCGCCATGCGCTCTTGATCAGCCCAGCGGCAGACTTGTATTCAGCCGTGACGAAGCCCATGCGACGGTCTGGCTTGGGCGCCATGACAATGTTCTTGAAGCCCGGCGACTCCGGATCGGCGGCGATGCCCGCCATGTCCTTGTACATCCATGCAAGGACGGCGCCGTAGGCGTAGTGGTTGAAGCTATTCATCATGACGGGCCCAAATCCTTCTTCGGCGGTATAGCTGTTCCAACGTTCCCAGACTGTCGTCGCACCATGTTCGACCGGATACAGCCACGACGGCACTTTGCGCTGGAGGAGCAGCGAATAGGCGACATCCGTCCGTCCGCACATGGAAAGCGTTTCCATCAGGAACGACGTTCCCAGGAAACCCGTCTGAAGGCAGTCGCCATGTTCCCTGATTGACTTGAGCAGAATCGCCAGCGTCGCGTCCTTGGCCTCGTTCTCGACAATCCCGAAGCGCAAAGCGAACACGCACGCCGTCTGCAACTCGCGCATGGGCTTGAGCAAGAGGCCGTCAGTTTCCAAGAACCGGCCGCGGATGTAGTCAACGGCCCGCTTTTCGCTCTCCTTGAACCACGTTGCATCGCGTCCCGTCGCCTCCGCCATCTGCGCAAGCAGAGCGGCATCGTAACACCAATAGCAAGCCGCGAGAAAACGGCGGTAGTCCTGCGCGTCGGGATGGTCTTTCCATTTCGTCCAGTCGCCATATTGGTTGCCGCGCGTCTCGAACGTCTGGTATGAAAGCCAATCCGCGTAAATGTATTTGAGCTTGCCTTCGAAATCGTATTTTGTCTCGTCGAGCCGCCGGACGAATTTCTCCATCGCGTCGAAGTTGTCGTCTATGATTTCCCGGTCGCCGAACTGCTTCCACAGCTGATAAGGCACGATGACGCCCGCGTCCGCCCACCCGAATGCGAACGGAAGATTGCCCAAGAGCGCATAGGGAGCGACCGCCGTATAGCCACCCTCGTCGCTTTGGCTGTCGCGCAAGTCGCGCGTCCACTTGCGGAAGAATGCGCGCGTATCGGCGTTGAACGCACCCGCCTCGCAGAATACCTGCGTATCGGCCGACCAGCCAAGCCGCTCGTTGCGCTGCGGACAGTCCGTCGGCACCGAGAGGTAGTTGGAAAGCTGCCCCCAGTAGACATTGGAGATGAGCTTGTTGACCGATTCGACGCCCGTGACGAGCGAGCCCAGTTCCATTTCCTTCGTGATGGACGAAACGGGGATGGACTTGATCTCGCGAATCTCGACATCCGCCGTCGCCGTGACGGACACGTAACGGTAGCCGAAGAATGAAAATGCCGGACGGTAGTCAACAAAGCCGTCGTTTTGCGCATTCGCCTCTCCGAAAACATAGCGAATGCGCATGCCGAGGTCGGGGATGCGCAAATTCTCGCGGTAGACGCTGCCGGCAGGACCGTCGTTCCCGCGCGACCGCTCGCCGTTTGCCTCGTTCAGCATCTCGCCCGGCAGGCACGTCAGCACCGTGCCTTCGGCGGCCCTGAACTTGAACGCGGGGACGGCGGCGCAATTCTGCCCAAAATCGACAACCAGCGTTTCGCCTTTCGCCAACCGGACGGCCTCCGTCCCGTCAAAGCGCACGTCGCGCATTTTGTGCACGCGCCCGAAAATCTCCTTGCCGGGATCCGCCCCGTCCGTTCCTTCCCAGACGTAGGCAGAGACGGGCGCAAGCGTTTTATCCGTGCGGAGGCGGACTTCGCCTCCTTCCGATGGCAAGATGTCGCCCGAAAACTCGTCATTCCGCTCCGCACTTTGCAAATCGGCTCGACCGAAGAACGGACGTTCGTTTCGTGCATCGTACTCCTCGCCATCGAAAATTCCCGCGTGCGTGACGGGACCGGCGACGCCCGCTTTCCACTCGCCCGCCTTTGTGCCGTAGGACTTGACCGTTCCGTCGGCGTACGTGACCAGAAGGACGGCGCGGAACGCGCTCTTCTCTCCGGCATAGTTCACCATCTTGTCCCGCCACCATCCGGACGAGACTTCAGCGGCCAGGAAGTTGGATTCGCCCCGCCCTTTCCGAAGGAGCGCCGTCACATCGTACGTGAACGAGCGGCGCGTTTTCTTCACATGCGTATAGCCGGGCTTCAGGATATCGCCTCCGACGCTCTTCCCGTTTACATAAAGTTCATACACGCCCAGGCCCGTCGTCATCCATGTCGCCGACTTGATCTCTCCTTCGTTCTTGAGTTCATGCACAAACCAGCTCGTTCCGTCAGCCCCTCGGCACGCTTCGCGCCCCGCATCGCCCCCAACGGGCGCGTTCGGCGCGGAAACCCATTCGCTCGCCCCCCACGCCCCGGAATTGGATGCCGGTGCGCATCTCCGTTCGACCTTCGGGAATCCGCCGCCGTCCTTCGGAATGGTGATGACATAGAGCGTATCGCCCTTTCTCGTCCTGCCAATCTCGTTGCCGTCGGCATCCTTCTCGAGCCCGAGGCCGCGCGTGGCGTAGATTGCCTCACCGTGCTCGCGCATCCAGCGTCCCACTTCCGCCATCGTCTCGACTGCCTTTTCCGGCAACCGTCCTGAACCGTCAGGCCCAATGTTCATCAGCAGATTCGAATCCTTGGCCGCACAGCGGCAGATCATCGCGCACACCTCCTGGGGAGAACGGAACTTCCCCTCCCGAATGCGATAGCCCCAGACATTGGGCTGGATGACGTCGCACTGCTCGACGGGACGGTCGTGCGCGACGGGCTGGTTCTTCGAATAGCCGGCGTCGGAGTTGTCGCCCGGCAGATCGCGCTCGAAAAGCTGGATGTCCTCCTTCGGACGGATGGGCTGGTGGTTGTTGTTCGCGACGAGCACGTGCTTCGAATGGATGAGGTCGTAGATCGTGTCGAAATCCCAGTCGAGCGTGCGCACCCATTCGCCGTTCTTGAATCTGGCGTGCTCCCATTCGCCGTCGAACCAGATGTTGCCGGGATGGTAGCTGTCGATGAGCTCGCTTATCTGCGCGAGCATGAACTTCTTGTACGAGGCGTAGTCGCCCTTCTGGTTGCCGAGGCATTTGACGGCCGCATCCCCCGCCGGATAGTCCTTCCTGCGCCAGTCCATGAGCGAGTAGTAGAAGTTGAGCTGGAGTCCGGCTTCGTCGCAGGCCTGCGAAAGTTCGCCGAGGATGTCGCGCTTGAACGGAGTGTTCGCGATGTTGAATCCGTCGTCGGCTTTTGTCGGCCAGAGCGAAAACCCGTCGTGGTGGCGGGAGGTGATCGTCACGTATTTCGCGCCCGCGTCCTTGAACACGCGCACCCACTCCTTCGCGTCGAACTTCGACGGGCAGAAGCCGTCCATCATGCGGCCATAGGTTTCTGTGTCGATCGCGATGTTGTGCTGGTACCATTCGCCCTGAGCGTAGTTTG
>JAZQGX010000087.1:0-3367 GCA_045540275.1 Kiritimatiellia bacterium
CTACTTTCGCATTTGAATCATCTTGAATACGCATTAAACCCCTGTAAACAAAGGGCGAAACGCACTTCGTCCCCGGAAAACGACGTCAAAAACATGCACGAAAAACGCGCGGGCGACCGACCGCGCGCATATAAAAAACAACCCCCCTGCAAGCGGCTTGCAAGGGGGGAGCATCAGGTGCAATCTATTGATTTGCTTATGATTGCGACAGGGGCTGCGATTCCGTCGATGAAGCCTCGGCAAGCATTTGATCTGACAATGACATCGCAGGTACAGCGGGCGTTTCTGGCGCGGCAGCCGTGGTTGGCTTCTTGGGTGTAGGTTTCTTGGCGGTCTGTTTGAAGTGCTTGTTTATCTTTGCCATTGCCGCCTCCGCTTCTTCACCATCAAGCAAATCGCGGCGAAGTACACCATCACGCAACAGTGCAACAACTTCAGCATCATCAATGCTGATTCCGTCTGCGAGCTTTCTGAATTCTCTCTTGAGCACCGAGACAACGACATCAGACAAGATCAGCGCCCCGGCGACAAAGCGATTAACGCACTGCGTCTTTTCGTACAAGTCCTCACGGGCACCTTTCTCGACACCTTCCTTAGTGACCGTTATCAGCTTCTCCATATCACGCTCGTTCTTCGGCGAAATGGTTGAAAGATCGAATCGCGCAACCAAGTCCCACGCGATGGGCTGTTCAAATCGTAGGCGGTAAATCTGCCAATCGAGACCATTTGTCAGGACGACCCATTGAATCCCTTTATTTGCACCATATCCAATAGCCTGGCGAAGATGAGCTTCCTTGAGGTCTGTGCCAATAGCCTTGCATTCAATCAGGTACTGGAACTTGTCGCCGAGTTTGATCGCGAGATCGCAATATGTACCTCGTATTGAAAGCTCACTCGTAACCTCCAGATACTTGTCATAGCCAAACACCTCTGCCAAAATGTCAGTTATGATTGAAACCGTGTCCGACTCATTCAGGTCGCGATCCTTGGCGATTCCAAGAACCTTCTGGAACTTCGGCAGAGCCGCTTTGATTCGGTCTTCCGTTTTCTTTGTAATCTTCATTTCCGTTTGCCTTTCTTTTTGGTTGAGTTGATTTGTGTGATGTTGTTGCCGATAGCCACTTGAGCGTTGTCGCCGGTCTTAATGGAGGACGCAGAGGTCGACGGCGGCTCGAAGCCAAGAAGCAGGCTTTTTACGTGGTTTCATTTTACCGCCTCTTGCAGTTCCTCAAATCCTTTGAGCGCGTGGCCGAGCGCGCGGTTTACACGCGTTAGTTTGCCCTCTGCAGTTATAGCACGCACGTGCCAGTCTGTTTGTTCTAATCCATTGCTGGATTGCAAGCCTAATAGCCAGTCGGCGGAACATCCGCACTTAGAACAAACAGTTGTGATTAATTTGACAGATGGTTTGCGTTCGCCTTTTATGTATACGTCTATTGCCTTCTGGTTCATCCCCAGAAGCCTTGCAAAAGCAGAGACAGACATGCCGTTTCTGCACTTGTTCAACCGTTCTAAAAAATCCTGCATTTGTTCTTGACTCCTTTAGAACATTTGTGCTATACTCTCTCACGTCCGCCGGAACGGACACAGTAATTATAACAAAAGAACGTAACGGAAGGAAGGAAATAATGGCAAAGACGAGGCCGAAGCTTGAGAAGGTAGAGCGGACGCAGATAGTGTATCGCGGGCTGACGCAGGCGGCGAGGCTGCTGGGATGTTCGCGGCCGCATTTGAGCTATGTGCTGCACGGCCAGCGCAAGCCGAGCGAACGCCTGGCGCGCGGCCTCGCCCGCCTTGGCATAACCTGCACCGTCGATGGCAAAGAGTTCAAGGAGGCGAAATGATGAAGACGATTACACTGAACAGGAACGGGCAGCTGCACGGCATGGCCCGCGAGACGTCCGATCTCAAGGCCGGCCGGGTCCAGACCGGCGAGCGCGTCATGCTCGCCATTCGCGACGGCGACAGCGGCCGCATCCGCGAGCGCGCCGAATACACGGTCGTCAAGATAGAGCCCTGCGACCGCTTCGGCGGCGGACGCGAGACGGTCACGTTCGAGCGCATCCTCAAGGAGGGCAAGTAAAATGGCTCTCATCGTTCCGCCCATGCTGCCGGAAGACCGGAAGCACCTCGACGTTCCGCCGATGCCTGCGCCGGGCATGCGCTTCCGAGATGGCGGCCGGATATGGCAACTGGTCGGCGTTCGATCGGACGTCATCCCTGAGAAAAGTCCACGGCTCTTTCTCAAATTCGCCGCCATCGATCCTGCCATTATTGTCAATCCTGTCTAAAAAACCAACACCAACCACACAACAAGGAGAACCAAGCAATGAACAACGAAACAATCAAGCGGGTTGACGACGGGTCGCGCGAGGTGGTGCTGCTGTTTCTGGGGGCGCACCTGGCGGTGCTGGCGATCTGGGCGGTCGTGGGGGCGGTGGCGCATTTCGCGCTGGGCTGACCGGCTGCGGACGCGAACGGAGACGACGCCATGAACGCCACCACGTTATCGATAATCAAGATGCTGCCGCAAAAGCCTTTGCTGGCGCCTGCCGACATTTCCGCCGCCTACGGCCTGGCGACGACCAACACCATACTGGCGGACATCAAGACGGGGCGTTTGGCGGCGAACATAATCGGCGGAAAATACGTCATTTCGCGAGACGCCGCGCGCGACTACATCGCGGCAAACGAATACATACCTGACGAAGGGACTCTCTGACAATGAAGAAGCAAAAGAACATGCCGGCGCCGGCGGTCGCCGCTCCGGTCGAGCCGGAAATCGTCGACGAGCCGACGGCGCTCACGGTGAAGCCCGCGCGGATGCCGAAGATCAAGGGCAAGACGCCCGGCCAGCGCATCAACTTCCTGCACCGTCTCAGCGTGGCGAGCGGCAAACTTTCGATCGCCGCAGGCATCATGGCCGGATGGGAACTGACCCGCGCCAAGGAGAAATGCGACCACGGCCAATGGCTGGCCTGGCTGAACGCCAATACCGACATCACGCCGCGCACGGCCCAAAACTACATGACGGTCTATTCGATGACGGTCGGCGCGGCGCGCGCGAAGCTGCCGGAGCCGATCGCGCAGGATGTCGCGCCCAGTCCGGCCGAACTGAACGAGGCGGCAACGAACGTGGACGCCCCGACGCTGAACGGACTCTACAAGCAGCTCAAGATACTGAAGGCAAACGCTGACTACGGCGGGGCGCGTCCGGGCGCCGGCCGGAAGCCGAAGGGGGACGCTGAGGTGGCGGCGGAGAAAGCTGCATCCGAGGCGAGCATTCGCGCGGAGCTGTCCGCCGAAGAGGGACGCGATCTCGTCCAAAAGCTCGCGGGCTGGGCACTGGGCGCGGACGACGGCTTCG
>JAZQGX010000088.1:0-4376 GCA_045540275.1 Kiritimatiellia bacterium
GGGAGTTTTCCCGTATCTTGTACAGCCTGAGTTACAAGTCTTAATCATGCAGAGGCTTGATCCAGATGCCGCAAAGGTTAAGGCCATGATTCCAAAAATGAAAGAACCATACAATAACGTTTTAGATGAAAAGCGCCGAAAAGAGTTGCCGTCGACGGCGTTGAATAAATCGTTTAAACGGTTTCTTATCGGCAAGGGGTTGATTGCAGATAAAAAAGTGGAGTGAGAAATGGCACGACGCAAGGCAAAGACAGAAAAAAAGAAATCAATTCCTGAAATGGCAGATGAGTCGGCCCGCGAGACGGTGCGTGGGATGTACAAAGAGGGGGAACTGACGCCGCAGGGGCGGAGCCTTGCGAAGTTAATGGATCGGATAATGCCTGATGAGAAGGTGGATGAGTGGGGATGGAATCTCTCGCGCAAGGAACGGGCGGCGATCAAGCGGCGGGCGGCGGAGAAGAAGGCCGCCGAGGAAAAGAAGAGAGCTGAGGCGCGTGCCCGCGCGACATACAGGCGACGGCTCAAGGATTTAGAGGTTGATGGCGAGATAGATGGTTTCGCCCAGATGAAATGGGCATTTAGGGAGCCGGTCGGGGAATTGAAGCGGCGTGGTTTTTCAATCCGGCGGATGAATGCGTTGAGACGCGCCGTTGAGGCGCGGCTTTCCGAACGGGACAGGCTTTGCCATAAGGACTACGTGGAATATTACGTTTACGACTATTACCGTGAATGCGGGAAACTGTATGTCGAAATGTTCCCAACGGAAAAGAAGGCGCAGGCGAGAAAGAGATGGGCACGAGCTCTGGAACCTTTCAAACGCCCCGAACCATGGCTCTGCCCGATAGTGGCATGTTCAACCAATCCATGACCAGACGATGGAGTATAACGAATCGTGGTTTGAAAGATTTTGAATTGATGATTAACCCATTAAAAGGAGATGAAAAATGAATGAAAAAGTGTTCGTAAGTGTTGGAACGGCATACACAAACAAACAAAAAGCATTTGTCGATGCCGTTGTCCAATGGCTACAAGCTGAAGGGTTGTCACCTCAAATTTTGGGAAGAACTGTTTATCCAGACAAACAACCACTTAAGGTTATTCAAGAAACAATGACTCAATGTGACGGTACTCTTGTAATAGCCTTTGAGCGTATTTTTGTCAATAATGGTGAGGAAAAACGTGGTGGGGTAGAACAAAAGGCATTACAAAGTCAGATTATTCCAACGGTTTGGAATCAAATTGAGACTGCAATGGCGTATGGATTGAATCAGCCGATTTTGGTACTTGTTGAGAAAGGAGCACGTCGTGAGGGGTTGTTAGAGGATAAATTTGAGTGGCTCGTGATGCCTGTGACGGTAGATGCCAATATAATAAACACGCGAGAATTTACAGCAACTCTTAGAAAGTGGTTTGCGAACCTCGCAAAGTACAGAACTGAACGGGAGACAAGGGAAAAGAAACTTGTAGAGGGGATTAATCCTGGTTCCTTAACAATTTTACAATTGCTCAAGGTTTTGCGTCCTGGTCAATTTTGGAAACTTATTTGTGCAGCATCGGGGCTCATTATTGCTGCGTATGCCGTAGGCCGGATCGTGGGGCAAATAGCGGGTCGATAGCCGAGATACAATTTGGAATGTTCCTGTCTGAGTTTACATTATGTAGTGACGTAATAGTTTCACAAGGAAACATGCGCCACATTAGAATCTGTGGAATCTCTGATGTAAACCAATGGCACATCACAAGAAAAAGGCAGAAGCCGAGAAGTCGACTCCCGAGATGGCGGATAAGTTGGCCAGCGAGACGGTGCGTGGGATGTACAAGGACGGGAAGTTGACGTTGCAGTGGCGGAGCCTTGCGAGGATAATGGATCGGATAATGCCTGACGAGTAGGTGGACGAGTGGGGATGGAATCTCTCGCGCAAGGAACGTACGGCGATCAAACGACGGGCGGTGGAGAAGAAGGCCGCCGTCTCGGTTAATTCGGCGCTTCTGGAGTTCTATTGGAATTTGGGAAAGGACATCAGCGAGAAGTATGCGGCGACCCAGTATTATGGGAGCCGGGCGATGCGGCTCATAAAAAAGAATGAGCAAGTCCACATAGATTGCCACGTTGGGAAATGATTCAATCCTTGATCTGCACAAGGTTGGGTTTCTGTCGTCACGCAAGGTTCCGCCTGCGGCGGTCATGAAGTGCTACGGTACGGAGCGCGGGCAGATATGATATACTACGCGTCAACACAATGAACATGACGATTACGTATCAGGTCAAGTCGGCGGTCTATGTCAATCTGACGAACCGCTGCCCGTGCGCGTGTACCTTCTGCCTGCGGAACAACGGCGCGGGCGTGTACGGCTCCGATCCGCTCTGGCTCGCGCGCGAGCCGACGCTCGCGGAAGTGATCGCGTCGCTCGAGACGTGGGACTGGACGGCGTTCCGCGAATGCGTCTTCTGCGGCTACGGCGAGCCGACCGAGCGGCTGGACACCCTCCTGGCGGCGGCGGCGCACCTGAAGGCGGCGCACCCGGGCGTGCGCGTGCGCGTCAACACGAACGGCCTCTCGGATTTGATCAACGGGCGGCCGACGGCGGCGGATTTCGCCGGTATGGTCGATTGCCTCTCCATCTCGCTCAACACGGACGATCCCGACGAGTATCTCGCCGTCTGCCGCCCGACGTTCGGCGCGGCGGCGTACGGCGCGCTCCAGCGCTTCGCGGCCGATGCGGTGCGCGCGGGGGTGGAGGTCGTGATGACGGTCGTGGGCGAGCCGGTCACGGACGCGGCGAAGCAGGCGCGCTGCCGGGCGATCTGCCGCGCGCTCGGCGCGACGCTGCGCGTGCGCCCGTACGAGCCGGCGACGTGATTCTTTTCACACGGACGCGGCGAAATGTGATAAACTATACGCCAAATTAAAGAGAAAAAAGAAACAGAAAAACCAGAAAAAGAAAAACGACTATGAGCGAACAGAAAAAGTATGTGTACTTCTTCGGCGCCGGGCAGACCGAAGGCAACGCCAACATGCGCGAACTGCTGGGCGGCAAGGGCGCGAACCTCGCGGAGATGGCGGGCCTCGGACTTCCCGTGCCGCAGGGCTTCACGATCTCGACCGAGGCATGCACGCGCTACTACGACGACGGCAAGGTCATCGGCGAGGACATCATGGCGCAGGTCATGGAGTACATCGACAAGCTCGAGAAGTCGGCCGGCAAGAAGTTCGGCGACGCGAAGAATCCGCTCCTGGTCTCGGTGCGCCCCGGCGCGCGCGCGTCCATGCCGGGCATGATGGACACGATCCTCAACCTTGGCCTCAACGAGACGGTGGTCGAGTCGCTCGCGGCGCAGACGAAGAACCCGCGCTGGGCGTGGGACTGCTACCGCCGCTTCATCCAGATGTTCTCCGACGTCGTCATGGAAGTCGGCAAGAAGTATTTCGAGAAGCTCATCGACGAGATGAAGGCGAAGAAGGGCGTCAAGCTCGACGTGGAGCTGACCGACGACGACCTCAAGACGCTCGCCGGCCAGTTCAAGGCCGAGTACAAGGCGAAGATCGGCAAGGACTTCCCGACGGACGCGAAGGAGCAGCTCTTCGAGGCGATCAAGGCCGTCTTCCGCAGCTGGGACAACCCGCGCGCGAACGTCTACCGCCGCGACAACGACATCCCGTATTCGTGGGGCACGGCCGTGAACGTCCAGATGATGGCGTTCGGCAACCTGAACGACGAGTCGGGCACGGGCGTCGCCTTCACGCGCGACCCGGCGACCGGCGAGAAGAAGCTGATGGGCGAGTTCCTCATGAACGCGCAGGGCGAGGACGTGGTCGCCGGCGTGCGCACCCCGATGCCGATCGCGAAGATGGCCGAGGTGATGCCGGACGTGTTCGCGCAGTTCCAGAAGATCTGCGCGACGCTCGAGGGCCACTACCGCGACATGCAGGACATGGAGTTCACCATCGAGAACAAGAAGCTCTTCATGCTCCAGACGCGCAACGGCAAGCGCACGGCGAAGGCCGCGCTGAAGATCGCGTGCGATCTCGTGGACGAGGGCATGCGCACCGAGGAAGAGGCCGTCCTCATGATCGACCCGCGCAACCTCGACACGCTCCTCCACCCGCAGTTCGACACGGTCGCGCTCAAGAAGGCCAAGGTCATGGGCCGCGGCCTCGCGGCCAGCCCGGGCGCGGCGTGCGGCCGCATCGTCTTCTGCGCCGAGGACGCGAAGGCGTGGAAGGCGCGCGGCGAGAAGGTCGTGCCCGTCCGACACGAGACCAGCCCCGAGGACATCGAGGGTATGAAGGCGGCCGAGGGCATCCTCACGGTGCGCGGCGGCATGACCACCCACGCGGCGGTCGTCGCTCGCGGCATGGGCGAGTGCTGCGTCT
>JAZQGX010000089.1:0-2586 GCA_045540275.1 Kiritimatiellia bacterium
GTGAGGTCAAGCGTCGGCCTGCCGTCGCGCTCGATGCGCGTCACGCACCCGGCTGCATCGTATGAATACGCGCCGCCAGTCCACGACGCGAGACGGTCGCCCACGCCAAGAGTGTATGCAACTGTCTCGCCGTTCTCTGTCTTAGCAGTGCGGTTGCCCGCCGCATCGTAGGTGTAGGCGATGCCACCGTCGGAAGAGAGGCGGTCGAGATCGTCGTATGCGTACGCCCGGTTGAAAGCATTCGTGCCGAGTGCATGACGACGCGATACGATGCGCCCTATCGCATCGTATTCATAGGCGAAGCCGCCAATCGATGCGCCGCCCGACGTGCGCCACGATATGTTCGTCACGCGGTCCATGATGTCATGCAAATATTCTACCATAAATCCGTTCGCGTTTGTGATCGAAGACAGCCTTCCGTTCCAGTCGCAGTAGCCGAAGCTGAACGTCGCGGCGGGCATACGACACTTCCGTGCCATCCGCGCCGCGCGACGGATCAGATGCCAACACCGATATGACTGATTTGCTCAACATTTTTCATTTCCATGAAGACGTTGCAGATCAAAACTCAACTACTGTGGCTATCAGACACTTCTGGTGTTGTCTCAGAATCTGATGCACAAAATGGCGTCAATTTGTTCACATTCCCAGAGGCTGCTACAGAACGCCTCAAAATCAATTGTCTAATTTTTTTGATTAGTAAATTAGCCCCTCTTATCAACATTTCTAACATGCATATTAACACTGTAGTAATCACTATCAGCCGAAACCACATCGGCAGAGGTTTCAAATACAGCCCACAACTAATTACGCACAAAGCCCACACGAACACAAAACATGTTGATGGTACTTTTTTGCTAAAAATAAGAGAATCCAAAAGCGTCGTCAGGGAAATAACACTTATACCAAATGCCGCAGTGAGCAAGGCGGCTGAAACTATTGAAACTATGTCCCGCAAAAAAATCATGGCTTGTAAACCCTTTGTCCTATCAATCCTTTCCACCATTCCCTTCCTGAAGGATACCGAAGGGATGCCTTGGGGACTGTTGTCGTAATTGATGCTTGCCAGCCTTGCCGTGAGGTTTTTGCGCCTGCCATAACCCAATTTCTGAATGACGCGCCACCTGTCATAACCCAATCTCCAGAACGGAGTTCTGTCACTCCGGCAGGCCCCCAATGCGTAACAACTTGCGAAGAGCCACGCACGATTCCCTGCGGAATAGAAAATGCTATCGTAAGCACCGAGAAAGAACAACTGCCTAGCTTATGGCTAACCCCTATATCTTGGTCGCACGGATCATAATAAGAGTCAAATACATTTGGATTAAACAAGCCACCTAAACCATTCATGGTCGCAACTATTAATACTCCATCAGCTGTTGCAGCCGCACCACATTTAAGGTCATTCAACGATGATCTGTCGAAGATCATCCAGGGTTCATCATTCCCAAGTCGTATTGATCCAAACCATATTCCCCACAAACCAAATGGATCTATTCGTTCCATTGGCCCATCACCACAGAAAGCATACAGATTCAATCCACCGCTCAGCCCTATCGGATCTTTTGAAATCCACCTTCCGGTTACAGGATCATACCACCTCATGCGGAAGTTGATGAGTCCCGTCGCGGCTGACCACTCGCGGCCTTGGAAGCGGTAGCGGAGCGAGGCAAGAACGGGAATAGCGACGTCCTCGTCAACGACATTGCCCCAGGCGTCATACTGCCAGCGGGCGACGATGTTGTTCTGCGAGTCGATGTAGCCCCAGATTGTTCCCTGAATGTCCGTGAGCGGATAGTACGAAGCACCGCCGACCTTGACCGCGAGAAGATTGTCGATGCCCGCCCCCCAAGTGTAGGAGACTATCGCGTTGCCCTGCTCGTCGATGTCCGCGATTACCTGCCAGTTGCTGTCATAGACATGCCGCACAATCCCCTCTTGCGTTGTAGTCGAAACGCGACGGCCCAAGGCGTCATAGGTATAGCCTTCTGCAAACACTCCGTTTGTCGAAACCGACACCAGCTGATATCGTGCATTCCACGTCAAATCGAGCACCGACTTGCCAGTTCGTTCAATGCGTATCACATTCCCGGCCGCATCATACGTGTATGATCCGTCCGTCCACGATATCAGGCGATTGCCTGCGTCAAGTACATAGTTTATCGCGGTTCCGTTGCAGGATTTTGAAATGCGATTGTCTACAGCATCGTACTCATATTGCGTCTCACCATCAGCGACAAGTCGGTCCATGTCATCATACAAATATGCTCGATTCAATTCGCCGGTGCCAAGAGTGTGCTTTCTCTGGACGATGCGCCCCACGGCATCATATTCGTAGTCGAAGCCGCCAAGTTTGGCACCATCAGCAGTACGCCAAGTGATATTGGTTACCCTATCCATCAAATTGTATGCATATTCGGAAACAAGCCCGTTCCCATTTGTAACAGCCGCGAGTTTACCGTTCCAGTTGCAATAGCCAAACTTAAACTCTCCTGAAGGAAAGTTTATTTGTGTTTTTCGTCCTGCTGAATCAAACGAATAGCGCGTTGTCCCTGCAACTGAGACTATCGATGCTACACCACCGCC
>JAZQGX010000090.1:0-5091 GCA_045540275.1 Kiritimatiellia bacterium
CCGTTTTAAGTGTTACAACGAGTTGAAACAACCAGTTATTTAATGCGCCAGACCGCGGTTCCCCAAGTGGGCAACTTGATTGCCAGAGCATCTTTCTTTTTATTCAACTTGCCCGCAGGCGCTCCGAAAAGCGGCTCAAACTTCATCTTTTCGATGCCGGGAACGGGAAGCCCGGTATCAACCGGACCTTCATTAACATTGACGCAAATCAGATGCCTCCCCGTCGTCTCGTCACCGCAAAGCAGCGCATGGACATGTCCGTCAAACGACAATAGGTTCATCTGCCCGGGAACACGCAACGCAGGATGCAGCACCTTGATTTCGGCGATGATCTTCTTCACCTCGTGGGCGGTGGCCGGATTCCATCCCATGCCTTGAGCCTCTTCCGGTTTTGAGCCTACCTGCTTCCAGCAGTAGAAACCAAGTCCGTTGGCACCGTAAATAATCGAGGCGTATGACTCGAGGCGCACCCACTCTGGCGTCTCGGTGGATTGACGCTTGCTCAAACCGAACGCCTGCGGAACGATAAACGGACGACGGTGATACGGCTTAAGCTGATCGCGCATGGAGCGGACGCGCATAGCAAAAGCACGTCCCTCGCCAACACTGCCGTAGTACCGCAAATAGATGTCGTTTCCACCCCAATCGCCGGCCATCACGGCAGGAAGATTACCCAAGTTGAAAACCGGGTGGTATTTGGGATCATGTTTGCGCACCCAATTCGCAGCACGGTTCAGCCCACGATAGTAATTGCCGTTTGCCTCATCAGCGCAATAATACATTCTGACCAACTGATCTGGATCGTCCACAAGCGTCTTAACCATGCGCGGATAATCGGCTTCGCGCTCAAAACGATAGGTGCCGACATGACGCGGCTGCTCGAAAAGCACGCATCCCCAAAGCCTGAAGCCCTCAATACAAAGGGCTACGCCCTGAATGTGAGAACGATTCACCTTGTTAGTTTCAACCCAGCAATCAATCATCCGCTCACGTTCTGCTCCGGTAATCGACTTGTCGATATTTCTGCCGATTGCCCAACGATCAAGCGTGTAGTTGTAGAACCAATTGCTCTCCCAGATTTGCATCCAGGTAAAGCCCATGTCCTTAGCGCACAAACCTGTTTCGTCAATCGCATTCGTCCATTGCGTCTTGGAGCAATGGTACGATCCCATCGGGAAGAACGGCTTGCCTTCATTCAAGAAAAAGCCATCCTGGTCGACGATAATCTGACCAAGCTCGGGAGCTACGATCTTAAACTCGCTCTTCGCCTTTTTAACCCCGGAGCAAGGGGTTTCGACCTCGGCGAACAAATCATATTTGCCTGCGGCAGCATCTTTTGCAACGGGGAGTTGAGTTTCAACGAAGTTGCTGCCGTTCGCAAAAACGCCCTCGGATTGGGCGATAGTCTTGCCCGATGAATCCTTTGCCTCCAGTTTCCACTTCATCCCCCCCATATCGAGATTGACGCGGTTGGCGCGAATGCCGATGTAAACGCCGGCCTCTCTGCGTTCAGTCGAAACGGTGGCGCGGTAATCAGGAGGAACAATCGAAATCATCTCGGGGAAGGTTACGACCTGATTGTCCAGCTCCCACTTGCGCTTACCGCCCCACTCGATCAACTCGGTCTTAACATTAAAGTCGCCTTCGAATTCAGGCGGAAGAGCAGGCACAGCAAGCTCAAAGTTCAACATTCTGCCGATTTCCCTGTGTACTTTTTTCCGCTGGAGGAAGCTACGCGAAATGCGCGGATCCTTAACCGAAGTAAAGGTCATGCGAAACGCCAGATGAAGATTGGTCGTGGCGTAATTCATGTTGATCAAGCTGAATGTGGTCTTACCGCCAGATTGAGTTGGATACCACAAATTCCCTTTGTACTCATCGACATCCTTGTATGAATGCGAGAATCCACGGAAACGGATACCTTCATCCTCGAGAGCAAGTTGCGAAAGAATGTTTTCGCGCAGCTCGGGGGTGTCGGCACAAGTGTGAGTTGAGAGAATCAGAAGACCATACCCCTCACGCAACGCGACCGTATAGCCATTCTGCACCGCCTCCCATGCGGGATTTCCCCTTTTGAAGGTAAGACGGGCATTAGTGATATGCAGCAGCGACGGAGAGATTAGATTAGGCCAATCAAAGAGAGGTGTACTTCCGGCAAAGACATTGTGATCGCGCTTCTTTGCTATCGAAAGGGTAGGCATCAGGCTTTTGTCGCAAAACTCAAGCGCCCCCTCAAAGTCTTCTGGCGAGTCGATCAGCGGTACGATAAGAACGCCGCCATTTTCAATGAATTTGCGCCATGAAGCGCCCTTTCCCGCCGGCAAACTGTCGATGAATTTAATCTCGTGCGTGATTTTAGTGCCAGCTGGCGGGCGTTTCAGAGCCGGGCGTTTCAAGCCCTCTAATTCGTCTTTCTTTCCGTTTGCCTCGTTCTTCTTTCCCTTTGATTTTACAGCCTGGCCTACGATACCTTCGTAGCAAACCGCCTCGCCGTAAGCCGTTTCAAACTTGATCTTTATGGGGCACTTCAAATCGGAGGGAGACAGAGAGCCGTTGATTTTCAAAGTAATATCGCTATTGCTCACAGATGACGGCGGAATATCGATATTGTCCTTGCCGATAACCTTTTCGGTTTTTCCGCTTTTATCAAAGAGCACCACTTTGAGCGCACCGCGAAGCGGAAGATTGCCGGCATTTTTGATTTTCGCCGAAACTGCGAACTTCCCCGGATTAAAACATTCTGGAAACGAGTGCTCCAAGACATTGACATTGCATTTTTTTGCTGCGCGGTAAAAGTCCGGAGCTGCAATCGCCGATAGCGATAACAGTGCAAGAGTAATTGCACAACATAGTGATCTCATCTGTTTTGTCCTCTCTTTCTTTTTTAGAAAACGATTGCGTCAATACGACGCAATCGTTTGGTTTTAATCATTTAACCAAAAGTAGCAAACCTGTTTTAGTCGAAAAACCAAAATACCACTGCTCTAACATACCGCCCAGTGTGCCATTGTTAATCATACCATCGGGTGTCGGTGCGCCCTCTCCGAAATTGGTGTAGTATTTCTCTTTTTGGGCATCGGGAACATCTTCCCACGGAGTAACATTTGCGGCAATAAAATCAATCCATCCCGGAAGGTCTTTGGGAATATAGACCCTTGTCTTCAATTCCTTGTTTGCATTCTTGCTGTTCATCATTGCTTGACTGGCAAATGTCGGGATGTCGCCAAGGAAGCGGATCTCCTGAGGATTGATATATCGCACTGACCACTGACTCAAAGTGTGCGTGCCTTTGCCGTACGTAATTGAGGTTATTTTATTACACTGATCAAATGCATTATCGCCGATTGTAACATTATTGGTAGTTGTTCCACCAATAAACAATTCGCCGGCAAGGACCCCCTTCCCCTGCGTAACAAATGCCTTAGCACCGATGGAAGTTACGCTATCGGGCAGGAAAGGTTCAATGGTTTCAAGAGCCTCCGAATAGGCAAACCCCTGGGACGCGATCGTCTTCAAAGTATTAGGAAGTTTTACTTTCTTTAGGTTTGGACACGATTGAAAACATTTACTAGGAATTGACGTTACACCTGGGCCAATATCCGCTTCGGCAAATTTACACTGCATAAATGTAGATGAAAAAGTCGTAGGCCCACCATATCCAACTCTTAAATTATTGGTAATTGCGCAGTAGCCAGCGGTAGTTTGTCCAAATGAACCTACGCCAAGATATGTCACGCTCTCAGGAAAAAACGGTATTACCGACTCTAATGCGCCACAATAGCAAAAAGCCTGGGTGGCAATAGTTTTCAAACCTTCAGAGAGCTTCACCGATTTAAGGTTGCCGCATGATTGAAAACACTTGGAGTCGATTTTTGATATACTCGGACCGATATCCACGGTACTAATCTTTGTGCCGTAAAACGCTTGCGAATTGAGCGTTATATTCGTTACACCTTCAATATAGCCAAGACGCAAATCATTGGTGATAGCAGCTCCCTCAAAGGCGGATAATCCGATGTATTTTACTCCGTCAGGGATAAATGGCGTAACATGAACTAGATTAGTATGCCCCATGAATGCACGCCTGCCAATACTAGTTAGAGACAAAGGCAACTTTACCTCTCTCAAAACCAACTTGGAAGCTGAATTATTGTAAAACAAGTCTGCTGCTAACTCATTGATAACGACATCATCCGCCCCGTGAATCGGGGTTTGCAAATCTAGGCAGGAAGAGTTGCCGATGTTTTTCTTGGCAAGAGTCAGCAAGATTTTTGTAGAGTCTTTTACTGTTTGTGCCGTTGTGGCAAAAACCCAAGGGTTATCGGCTAAGGGTACGCCGGCGCTATCACACTCGGTAAATGTCTTAGCGCCACTGTCATACAGCCAGTCGGCAAACACTTGGCTAGAGACGAAAAATATGCAGCAAAATAACACTTTTTTCATAATCATACTCCTATTTCTCAAAACCAAAACAAACTTACGAGATTAAGAATAAAGCTTTTTTTAGCATTAGTCAACGGGGTTGAGGGGGCGGGGTAAAAAAGTGGACTATACCACTTTGCCGACTTTATTCCTCCGCACCGTAATCTCATTCCAAATGTCGCCAGTATGCTAATGTTGCCAATTCCAATTAGCAATTCCAATTGACAGTCTCCTAATCTCCCAGCAGCGAAAGCAATATATGCGGTTCGGGTGGGATTTCTCTCGCAGAGGTACAATGCGGAGCCTATTACCTATTACCTATTACCTATTACCTCTAACCTAAAGAAAGGTAAGAAGTAAGAGGTAAAAGGTAAGAAGTGTCCTCGCGCATGGGAGGGCGAGCGTCCTCGCGAGCCGCAACGGATAAAGTGAAGAATGAAGAATCCTCCGGGGAGTGTAGGGACAGAAACCTAAAACTGTCAAACTGCCAAACTCGCAAACTGGTTCTACTTGCAAACTTTATCATCCGCACCGTAATCTCATTTTGAATGTTGCCAGTGTGATAATGTTGCCAATTCCAATTGCCAATACCAATTGATAGTCTCCCAACCTCCCAATCTCCAAATCTCCCCGCAGCGAAAGCAATATGGAATGGGATTTCTCTCGCGG
>JAZQGX010000091.1:0-11905 GCA_045540275.1 Kiritimatiellia bacterium
GGTCACACCCGTTCCCATTCCGAACACGGAAGTTAAGGGCCGCGTTGCCGAGGGTACTGCAAGGTTCGCTTGCGGGAGAGTAGGGAGCTGCCGGGGTTTTATTTCCAAGCCAGTCGATTCGTCGACTGGCTTTTTTTTCGAAGATGCCCGAGACGCCAATGCGGTCCCCCGGTTTCGGGGTCGCCGCCGGTTGCGATTTGTTGAATACGGATATGAGCAGTTCCCCGTCGTCGATTACGAAGCAAGTTCCGGGGCGGGGTCCTCCTCGTAATGTTGAGAAGTACGCCCCCTAATTCTATGGGGTGTGCGCGATGTATAGGTTTTGGTAGGATTGTCTACGGAATTGTCGGGGATGCCCGGGCTGTTTCAGGGCTGGATTTTCAAAGATGGAGATGTTTTATGAACAAAATTCTGGCGACGGCCGTCTCAGTCTTGCTTGTCACATCATCTGCAAGCGCTCAAGATATGTCACGGAAATACGGGGCGAACTGGGAATCGCTGAATACCCGTCCGTGTCCGCAATGGTGGAAGGATGCGAAGTTCGGAATATTCGTCCATTGGGGACTTTATTCCGTTCCCGCGTTCGCACCCTATGACAAGTCGAACGTCTACGGGTGCTACGCCGAACATTACGGCAACCCTGAACGATGGAGGACTCATCCGGCGTTTCCGGCGTTTCACTCCAGGCACCACCACGGCAAATCCTACTGCGATTTCGCCGCGGAGTTTACTGCAGCGAATTTCGAACCTGCGGCCTGGGCGGAGCTTTTCCGCCGAGCAGGCGCCCGATACGTGGTGTTGACATCGAAGCACCACGAAGGGTTTGCGCTGTGGCCTTCGGTTTATTCGCCGTATTTCAATTCGGGGGCGATGGGGCCCAAGCGCGATATCTGCGGGGAGCTTACGGAAGCGGTGCGCGCTCGCGGACTCGGCATGGGGTTCTACTATTCGCTTCTGGAATGGCGGCATCCGCTGTACAATAAGGAGGGAATTTCGCAATTCGTCGAAAAGGTCAATCTGCCGCAGCTGAGGGAGCTGGTCGAGCGCTACCGCCCGGAGATAGTCTGGACAGACGGGGAGTGGGATTATCCCTGGCAGGTCTGGCGCGGCCCGGAATTTCTCGCCTGGCTCTACAACGATTCTCCCGTAAAGGATGTGGTTGTTGCCAACGACCGGTGGGGTGCCGGGTTCCGCGGGAAGTGCGGCGATCACTACACTGCCGAATACGACGATTTTTCGTACGGGGTAGAGGGGGTGCAGCATCCTTGGGAAGAGTGCCGCGGAATCGGGCTCTCTTTTGGATACAACCGGTTCGAGACGACAGAACATTATCTTTCCGAAGAAGCCTGTGTCGAGACTCTGTGCGACAAGGTTTCGCGCGGAGGAAATCTGCTTTTGAACATAGGCCCGACTGCCGATGGCTTGATTCCGGTCATAATGCAGGAGCGCCTACTTGCGATCGGCAAGTGGCTTTCCGTGAATGGCGAGGCTATTTACGGTACCGAAGTATGGGGAAATCGCCCGGGCGACATGAAGAAGAATCGGGTGTATTTCACCAGAAAGGGTGCGAATATCTATGCAATCGCATTTGGATCGGCAGAAAAGATTACGGTGCCGGACGCGGGAGAGGTGAAGTCGGTGGCGCTGCTCGGCAGCGGACGCGATATTGCATGGCGGAAGAACGGTCCCGACGTCGAGATCGAGATGCCGCTCTTCCGTCAGGGTGCGGCCCCTTGCGCACATGCGCTTGTGTTTAAAATCGGCTTTGAATGAAATCCGGCGACGGACGGGCGGACCGGTTTGTTTGGACATGGCGGTTCACACCAGGCCTTTTCTGAGAGCGATTGCGACGGCTTCAGTCCGGTTTGCCGCGCCGAGCTTTTCCAGAATGGCAATGACGTGTTCGTTGACGCCGTCCGTCCGTATGTCGAGAGCTTTTGCGATATCCCGGTTGGTGAGGCCTCTGGCCATGTATTTGAGGATTTCATCCTGCCGCGGCGTCAGGGGTTGCGCGGGAGGGTCGAACGATATCAATTGCCGCACGGATGCAGAAATGACTTTCTCTCCTGCGGAAACATTCTTTATGGCGGAGACGAGTTCCCGGTCTTCCGCCGATTTGAGGATTGCGCCGGAAGCGCCGTGTTCGAGCGATTTGGCTATCTTGTCGGAGGTGCTGAACGATGTCAATATGATTATTTTGGCCTGCGGGCAGCACTCGCGGATTGCCGATGTCGCTTCGACTCCGTCTTTGCGCGGCATCACAAGATCCATTACAATGACATCGGGAGAAAGCTTTTGAGCCTTGCGCACGACATCCTCGCCGTCCTTCGCCTCGCCGACAACTTCTATCTCGCTCACCGTGCTGAGCAATGCACATAGCCCGTGCCTGACGATCGCATGGTCGTCGGCGATAAGAACCCGTATCGTTTTCATATTGGACTTTCCCTTGCCGTTTTGTCGATCTTGAGAGAAACTGTCGTCCGTGCGCCTCGGCCCGGGGAACTTTCCGTTTCGAGAATCCCTTCGAAACGTTCAACCCGTTCCCTGATTCCCTGCAGCCCGAAATGGCCTGTCTCGATTCCCGGTACGGCGTCGGGATCGAAACCGCACCCGTCGTCCTTGACGGAAAATTTCAGCATGTCGCCGTCTATGAGGCCCGCTATCGCCAGATTTTTCGCATTTCCGTGGCGCAGGGAATTTGCGGCAAGCTCCCTTATTATCCTCAATGTGGCGTATGTGAGTTCGTCGGAAAGCCGCGAGCGCGGGACGTTGAACCTGATCGACAGGTTAACGTTGCCGGTTTGAGGCTTTAGCGTATATTCGATCGCTTTGTTCATGTCCGGTTCGTCAAGAGACTTTCCCCTCAGATCCCACAGGCAGTTTCTCAGTTCGTCGCGGCTCGAGTCGATTGCGTTAGAGGCGAAATTCAGGTGGCCGAACGCCTCGGCGGAGATTCCCGAGGGAAGTTTTTTCTTTGCAGCTTCAATTCCCATCGCCACGCCTGTGAGCGTCTGGGAGAGGGAGTCGTGGAGTTCTGCCGCCAATCGCGTGCGTTCGGCAATCTTCAGCTCGGATTTGACGAGTGAGAGCCGTGCTTTCAAAAGCGCTTTCCCGCGTCTTTCGGCAAGCCTTTGAAGCGAAAAATTCCATATCGCCACGGCTCCTGCCGCTGCAGTTATCAATCCGATTATCGCCAGAAGACGCCCTGTAGTCCACCGGGAGGGGCGAGAGACGATCTCTATATCATTGTCGGCTCGTGCAGCTATGAAGAAACCTTTTATCTGCGGGAATGCGGCTGTCGGCCGCCAATTGTCGATGTTGAAAATGCATATTCCGGTTGCTTCGATCACACATCCTGTCTCTACCCCGTCCGCCGATTTTACGTGGACCGGCACAATGAAATTTTCATTTTCCACTTGCAGGACGGTGTCATGGCCGTTTTCCGTTTTGTTTCTGACGATTCCGCTCATGGTGACGGTTTTCCCTAGGAATTGAGGTTTTATCTGCTGCCTCCCGTCATCGTTGAGCAATATTTCACGAGCTGAAATTTTCAGTGCAGGGCGATTCATTTTTTGTTGGGGCCCCGCCGGACGCCATTTGGCCCGTTCAAGATTGATGCAGTAGACGTTGGATACGGGGCGTCCGACGATTTCGACAAATGAGCCTGCATCTGGAGCAGGACTTTCGGTGAAGGATATGCGCATCAGTCTGCCGTCGGTCGTTTCAAGCAGGGATTCTTTTGCGTCCCATGAAGCGAGAATCGAGCCTTTTATCCGGCGGTAGGGCAGACGCACGATTTCGGACGGAGTCATATTCATCGTCGTTTCGAGCTGAGGCACGTCGAAAACGTCAGCCGGCGCCGGCCGGACGATTTCGATGTCTTCGATTTTCGGAATGAAGAACTGCCGGCCCATGTGCTTTCTCTTCTCCGGCACGAACGCATCGCAGATCCCGCTTGCACGTATTCGCGCACCGACGAACCGTTTGACGGGGTCGTCGGGAATGCCGCTGTTGGGCATCGGCGCGTAAATAGTGTCGTCGCCGGATTGGAGGACGAGAAAGACGTACTTCAGATTCGTTTCGTCGTAGAGAAAATCGACGATGTCGGCTTCAAGAGTCACTTTTTGCTCGTCATATCTTCCGCTCAAAAAGTCCGCGATGGTTATTTCCGTCCCTCCGGTCGCGGCGAAGATTCTGGCGGCAGCCGTATACAGCGCAAAAGCAACAATTTTTTTCATAAAACATAGTTTACCATCAATATCGGATTCGTGCCACCCCCATGGATCGACTGGGCACCCCCTAATTTAGTGGGGTGGGTGTGGAGCGTGGAAAAGTGTACAATACCAGCAAACTCAGGAGGATGCTGACATGACAACCGTGAAAAACCATCTGTTTCGCTCCGTAATCGCTGCTACTGCGCTTTTTGCGGCGGGCGGCGCCGTTGCTGACAATGCTTGGACATGCGACTCGTCCACCACTCCCAAGACCATCTCGGACGGCAACTGGACGATTACGCTGATCGACGACCGTACCGACATCGCCAACGGCGCAGTACAATTGTACAACATCACAGCCGGATCCGGCGTCCTCGACCTGCGCAACATGACTGTGGACGGTCATCCAATCACCTCGATCATGTTCCATTTAAATACCGGCGCATACGCTACGAGCTGGAAGACCTGGGATATTTCCGATTTTCTCATCGACGCCTTCGACAGCGTTGCGGCGGACGGCCGCAACACGCTGACGTTCGGCACCAATCCGAATCTGAAGAATATCGAGATTACGGGCGGCAATGTCACTTCCATTGACGGGTTCGCGTCCATGACCGGACTTACGAACGCGCTCATCCGTCTCCCGAATCTTGTGAAATTCGGCAACAACGCCAATCAGGGATTCTACAACTGTTCGGCGCTCAAGAAAGTCGTCCTCGACTGTCCGAATCTCGCTTGGATGGGGCAGAACATCTATTACGGCTGCAATATGCTCGAAGGCGACGTGAGCGACTATATTCCGTCAACCGTCACCAACTTCTATCAAAACATCCAGTATCCGGCCGTTGGCGTAACCGGAACACTCGTTCTCGACAACCTGCAGTCTGCGAACTTTCAGTCTTTCGAAGGCGTCGGCAGCGTGAGAATCATCTTTAGCGGCGCGACACTTTACAATACATCGCCGTTCAATGGAAAGAACGTTCTCAAAGATGTCACCTTTATCGCGCCGGAGTGCACCAATATGCTGTTCAACAGCAGTTATGCATGGATCGGCTGTAACTCCATAACGAATGCGGTATTGTACATCCCGAAAGTCGAGGCGGTTTACTGTTGGCCAAGTTCGGTCAAGACATACTGGTTCCAGAATGAGGCCTTGCCGGCCGAAATCGTCAATGGTCTTTGCAATTTTTCCGGCACGGGAATGCGTACAATCGAGACATACGGAACTATTTACTGCTCAGAGAAGATGGGCTGGAAAGACCTTGCCTCGGAGATGACCTCCGACGAGAAGGCGGCGGCGCCGGACGGGTGCTTCGGCGTTTTCAAGGCTTTGGACATCTACAACCGGACTTACGGCATGTGGCTCGTCCACCGCGATTCGCCGTACTGCAAGGGTTCCGGTTTTGTCATCATGGTCAGATAGGGGCGCTGCATGGACAGGATTCTTCTCTCTTTGCTGGTTTTGTCCGTCGGCGTCGTCGCGTTCGGCGGCGTGAGCGTCGATTTTGCCGCGAAAGGCGGCACGGTCAATCCGAAGCTTCATTCGTCGCATTGGCGGTCGCGCTATGCGACCGCGCCGAAGAAGCAGCTTTGGGACGCTTTCAATCTTGCGAAACTGAACTTCCATGCCTGGCGGTCCCACGATGCGCCGCTCGTCGATGGCGGACAGCGTGTGATTGACACGCATTTCATTTTTCCTCTTATGCATCTCGACGCGAAGGATCCCGCGAACTACTATTTCAAGGCGACGGACAACCTTCTCAAGACCGTGCGCGAAGAGAACCGGATGAAGGTCTTCTACCGCCTCGGCACGTCGATCGAGCACACGCGCGACGGAAACGCCGTCAATACGCTCAATCCGCCAGACCATGAAAAATACGCCGAGGCCCTCGCCGGGATAGTCCGCCACTACACGCGCGGCTGGGCGGACGGCTTCAAATGGGACATCGAATACTGGGAGCTTTTCAACGAACCGAACATCACGCCGTGCTGGCGGGGAACGCGCGCCGGATTCATCGATCTTTTCGTTACATGCCTGAAGCGGCTGAAGGGCGAATTTCCGGAGCTGAAGTTCGGCGGCCCCGCGCTTGCATGGCTTGACGAGCCGTTTGCCAGGGAGCTTTTCGCCGCGTGCAGAAAGGCGGGCGTCGCGCCGGACTTCTTCAGCTGGCACTGGTACGGCGTCGATCCCGACGAACCCGTGCGCCAGGCGGCCCGCGCGAAGGTGCTTGTCGCAGAATGCGGATTCCCTGAAACGGAGCTGATTTTCGACGAGTGGCATTTTCTCGCGGAAAACAGCTGGGACGCGATTCGCGGCAACCGCGAGCAATGGCTGAGGACTCATTCGGGACCGGCGTCGATGAACGGAATAGACTCCGCCGCGTTCACGATGGCCGTCGAAGCGAATCTTCAGGACACCTGCCTTTCCCAGGCGTTTTTCTATGGTTGCGGCTTCGACTGGGACTGGGGCAGCTTCGACGTTCTCGAGCGTCGCTACGTCAAGCCTTTCTACGCGCTTATGGCGATGGGCGAACTGATAGGTTCGTGCAAGACGAAACTGCATGTCGCATCGTCCGAGAAGGGTATCACGCCGTTCGCCGCCGTCAGCGCGGACGGACTTTCCGCCGTCGTGCTTGTCGCGGACTACAGGAGCGGGCTCGACAAGATAGACCTTTCGCTCCGGAATGCCGGCGGCTGGCGGCTTAAGGACGTCCGGATCCTCGACGACAGGAACGATCTTGCGCCTGTCGCCGCGAAGGTCGCTGGCAATCGGCTGGAACTGAAGAAGAACGACCGCCTTTCCTGCTGCTTTGTCGCGAGGTTCGTGCGATGAGAATGCTCCTTCTCGCCTTTGTCGCGGCGTTCTCGTCCGCGGGTGCCGTCGCAGGCGGCGCCGAGGGGTTTTGGAAGAACAAGCAATCCCGCTTCCTCTGCGCGCGTTTTTCGGGCGGCATGCGCGAGGCGATCTACGCCGAGGCCGTGGACGCCTTCCGCAAGCACGACGACGACAAAGGATGGTGGCAGGGCGAATACTGGGGGAAGCACATGCTGGGCGCGGTCGCCGCATGGTCCATCTCCGCCGACTACGGTCTCAAGACCTGGATTGAGAAAAACGCGCGCGCGTTCGTCCGCGAGTTTCAGCGTCCCGACGGCTATATCGGCACATATTCGGACCCTCTCGATACCGGGCCGAATCCGGACGGATCCGAAAAGTTCAACTGGAACATTTGGGGGCGGAAATACACCGTCTGGGCGCTCCTCGAAATCCATTCCATGTCGGGAGACCGTTTTTTTCTCGATGCGGCTTCGCGCCTGATGGACCAGACGATTGCGCAGTTGAAGCGTCCTGAAGGTCCATCGATCGACCGCACGGGGTTCTTCGCGGGACTTCCCTCGATGAGTGTACTGAAGCCGCTCATAATGCTCTACCGCGCGACAGGCCGGAAGGAATATCTTGATTTCGCGTCCGGGATCGTCGCGACGTGGGACGACGACGGCAATCCGGTCCCGAATCTCGTGAGAAACGCATTTTCGGGGAAGCCGGTCCACGAGTGGCATCCGGACCCGGGGCATTGGGCGAAGGCCTACGAGATGATGAGCTGTCTTGAAGGGGTTCTTGACTATGCGGACTGCATCGGCGGCGGGAAGGGCGTCCGCCTCGTCGATGCGGTAAAGGGTATCGCGCTTAAACTCAAGGCGAACGAGGCAAATCCGATGGGATCTGTCGGATTCTTCGACCATTTCACGAACGCAAGGGAGTGCCCCAACGCGATGACGGAACTCTGCGACGTCATCTACTGGATGCGGCTGTGCCGTGCGCTTCGCGGCGCGACGGGAGACGGCCGCTGGATGGACTTGTACGAATCGGCATTCCTCAACGGATTCCTGCCCGGCATCTTCCGTGACGGCAAATGGGCCGCCCACGGCGTCCGTTCCCATGGCTCGCGCCATTTTCCCGCTCCGCATCAGGTGGGGATGAAATATCACCATTGCTGCGTAGACAACGCGGCGCGCGCGTGGAAAGATGCAACCGATGCCGCAGTCTCGCTTGCGCCGGACGGATCGGTGCGTGTGGATATGCTTTTCGAGGGGGAGTATTCGCTGCGAGACCGGGGGGATGCCGTAAAGGTGGTCGTGTCGGGATGTCCCCTCGGCGGAAAGGTTTCGGTTCACGTCAACTCGCCTGTTGCTCGCCGAATCGCCGTGAGACGGCCGGGCTGGGCGAAGGACTTCAAGGTCGAAGCGCCGGCGGGGGGGAATTCTGCCGAGGTTTCGATTTCGTGTGCGCCGTCGATATGCGCCTGGCGCACGGCGGCAAAGGCCGATCCCCGCGCAAAGGCGTTCGAGCGGCGGGAGGCCACCCCCGAGATGTCCGGACTTTCGAGAATGGAACCGGGCGCGTATCTTATGTACGGCCCATACCTGCTTGCCAAGACGACCCAGCTTGGTTTGTCGCGAGAGGATGTTTTCTCTTCGCGCATCGGAACCGGCGAAAAGTGGACCTGCGTTCTGTCGCCACTTCCGTCAGTCGATACGCACAGGGCCTGGAGCGCGACTTTCAGAAATGGCAAGGAGGAGTTCGTTGTTCCGGTCTGCGACTTCTCTTCGTGCGACGTGGACGACCCGTCCGCGGCATTTTCGATATGGATGTAAGCTAAAGATACAGAACACAACAAAGAGCAGAACACATGAAAAGACAGATGCTTGCCCTTACCGTCTTCGTCTCCGCCGCGCTTGCGGCGAAGGGCGATTTCACGATCGACCTCGACCTTTCGGGGAAGCCGATGCGCGACCTTTCGCAGACGACGTCCAAATCGATCGTCGGCTACATCAGCGCGATGCACGAATACGGCGACGACTACTGGTTTGTCACCAACAAGTTGGAGACTGCCGCGGTCATGAAGAAGGCCGGCTGCTACAGCACCGCCACATGGTCGTCCGATGTCTGGTTCGCGCGGCGCAACGATCCCGATCCAAAGAAGCGCTCCAATCCGGAAGCGCAGTTCGAATTCTGGAGGGAAAACGGCTTCAGAGTGCTGATAGGCATGCGGGGCATCCGGGCCAAAACCGCCGCCGACACGGCCGCTTTCAAGGCGGATATCGACAACAAGCTTGCGCTCGTCAAGTGGATCGTCGACAACGGCTACAAGGATGTCGTACAGGGCTTCGAGCTTGGGAGCGAGACGTATTATCTGCCCTACGAGGATCAGGACGCGCTTGTCAGATTGTGGACGGAGTTTGTCCCGGCGGCGCTCAAGATATGGCCGGACTGCAGGATGGGCGTGCCGGTGGCGGAGAACTTCGAGGAAAATCCGGACATAACGCAGGTGCGCAACAGAATGCTTGCCGCCGGGGAGATAAAGCGCGACACCTATTTTGCCGCGGACATGTTCAACAAGTATTCGGCGTATTTTATCATGGGACTTGCCAAGAGCGGCGTCCTCGACAAGATTTCGCACGTCACCTACCACACTTACGGAGCGGACATCCCCTACAGCTGTTCCTATTTCGGTCTCAAGCGCATTCGCGGCTTCGCCGAGGCGTTCCCCGAGATCAAGGGCAAGCGCACGTGGTGGACGGAGGTGCGTCCCCGCTCCGACGAAGACAACCGATGCCAGCGGATTTTTCGCGAAGCGCTCGTCATGGGGCATTATTCCCTCATGATGACGTGCCAGCCGGAAGTGGACGGCTTTTTCCACCATAACATGTGCAACCTCGCAGGAGGTCTGTACATTTCCAACGGCAGGACCTGGAATGTGCAGTGGTCCGACGAGGGCGGCGAATATCCCGACCTTGATTCGCCGCTAAACCGACCCCGGATGGAGGTCGGTGCGCAGGGAGCCGTCTACCGCATCATCGGCAACGCACTTCGCACTCATCCGATTCTTTGGCATCACGGCACTTCCAAGGACACGGACTTCGAGCTGAGCTTCTATACGTCTGCCAAGACCATGAGCGATGTCTATGCCTATCGCAACGCGCTCAAAAGGGGCGTCCAGCCGCCGGCGGTGCCGGGAGAGGTCGAGTGGATTGCGCTTACCGGGAAGGATGAACTCTGCCTTGTGATGGTCAACACGAAACAGACAGGTGAAAAGGTCTCTGTCAAAGTGCCGGGCAAGATATTCGCCGCCCCGACATACCGTCTTGTCCGTATCAAGAATCCCAAATACATCGACTGCCGCGAGGTCCCCGGCGAAGCCAAACTTTGGGAGGAATTCGCCTATGAGGACACGCAGACCGGCTATGCGCCGCTTGGCCCGGACGACAGGAATGCGTCGAAGTACGATACGCTTGAAGTTGAAATCGGGCCTAACACGCTCCAGTCGGTTACGGTCACGATGCGCAACGCGCCGAAAGCGGCGCAATAAGGAGAGTGCTGCCATGACGAGAAGGGAATTTATCGGTTCTTCGGTTGCGCTGGCGACGATGGGGCTTTCCGCGGCGGATTCGCAGCGGCTCGCCGCGACGAAGAGGTGGTTCAGAGAGGCGCAGTTCGGCATGATGGCGCATTGGGGACTTTATACGCTTTTGGGCGGGGAGTGGAACGGCCGTCCGGGCCGCCGGGCGTACAGCGAGTGGATTCAGTGGGGCGAACGGATACCAATGAAAGAATATGCCGCGCTCGCCAAGGCGTTCAATCCCGTTCTCTTCGACCCGAAAGACTGGATGAAGCGCGCACGCGACGCAGGAATGAAGTATTTCGTCTTTACCTCGAAGCATCATGACGGCTTTGCGATGTACCGTTCGCGCGTGTCGAAGTACAATGTCGTCGATGCGACGCCGTTCAGGCGCGATGTCGTCGAAGAGATTGCCGAGGCGTGCCGCGATACGGGATTGAAGCTCGGGCTTTACTATTCGCAGGATCTTGACTGGAGCGATCCGGATGGCGGAGGCAAGAAGAACGAGGCGGGGCTCAAGAATTGGGGCGACGAGGACTGGCGCAACACGTGGGACTGGCCGGCGGACCGCGACTACGACTTCTCGCGCTATTTCGAGCGCAAGTGCAAACCGCAGGTGAAGGAGATACTGACGCAGTACGGCGATTTGTGCCTAATCTGGTTCGACGTGCCGTCGACAATCCTTCCCGCGCAGTGTCAGGAGCTAAAGGACATGGTGCGCGCCTGCCAGCCGGGGTGTCTTATCAACGGGCGGCTAGGCTACGGGCTTGGCGACTATACCACGCCCGGCGATAATTGTATCGCCGAGAAGACGGATGCAGGTATGCTTTATGAAACGGTAGGCACGATGAACGATTCGTGGGGCTACCGCCCGACGGATGTGAATTACCGGTCGGTTGCGCAGATCAAGGCGATAAAGGCCAAATGCGCTTCGATAGGCTCGAACTACATGCTCAACATCGGTCCCGACCCGCTTGGCAGAATCCCCGCAGGCGGAGTTTCGGTCCTGGACGGGCTAGAGCGGTTATAGGAAATAATATAGCCGTCTTAAGCAGCCTCAAGATAGTCCTTCTCTGGCTCACTTCTTTGGCCACCGGCGCCAATATTGCTTCGACTCCAATCTTCCAATCTACAGAATTTAGGTCCAATGCTATTATCCGCACCGTAATCTCATTTTCTTCTTGCATCCATCCGACCGCTTTGCTACACTGCATCCCATGGACGAAATCAATGCGCACAACGCCAACAAAACCCCTGCCTCTCGCGCCAATTCGCGTGCGGCAAAGTTGCGTC
>JAZQGX010000092.1:0-8158 GCA_045540275.1 Kiritimatiellia bacterium
TGGCCTCCGACTTCGTACATGCAGTGCGCCTGGTCGCGGCACGACTCCTCGCACTGGCCGTTCGCGTAGATGTAGTAGCGCAGCTGGTCGTCGTAGCCCCAGTCGGGCTCCGCGCCGAACGCGGGCGCCTTGGTGCGCTCGATGAAGAACGGCCCGTAGTTCGCGGGCCAGTCCGGCTTCCAGACGCCGCCCGAACAGTACGGCGCGTCGTCCTCGCGGTGCGGCAGGCCCACGAGGTTGTTCCAGACGCGGTCGTACATCTTCGCGTCGTCGAGGAAGATCGCGATGGCGAGCGCGCCGTGCCAGGCCGTCAGCCCCTGGTTGCCCCAGCGCATCACGTCGCCGCCGCAGATGTGCGGCCAGAAGACGTCGCGCAGCATCTTGCCGAAGCGCGCCTGGTCCTCGGCGCGCCAGCCCGGGTAGTCGCGCATCAGCTCGGCCGCCTCCACGAGCAGGTAGATCTTGCCGTTGTCGAGCGGGCCCGTCCCCGCCCAGCTCGTGCCGGTCCAGTTCGAATTCTGCACGAGGAAGTCGCGGGCCTTGTCGGCGTAGGCGGTGTCGCCCGTCAGCTTCCACATGAGCGCGATGTCGTGCGCGCGCCGGCCGTCGATGCCGATCGTCGCGTTGAAGCGGCCCGCGTCGATCTCGCCGCCGCGCGGGCGCGCCCACGCATTCGGATTGGCGTACGGCGAGAAGCGCAGCGCCTCGAAGCCGCGCTTCCACGGCTCGCGGCCGGCCGCGACCATCGCCTTCATGCGGTCGATGTCGCCTTGCGTGTAGAAGATGCCGGGGTGGACGAACACCTTGCCGTCCGAGTTGCGCGCCTTCGGCGCCGGGGTCGCGGACGCCGCCGCCGCGCCGAGCGCGAGGCCGGCGAGAAGAAGAAAAACCGCGAGGCGGGATAAACCCCGCCCGCGGCGGCGCAAGGGGAGAGAGAGGTACAAGAACCCCTGCGCCCGAAAGGATGGATGTGCGCGCGTGTCTCTCATGCGGTGGCGCTCGCTGTTTATTCGCTCGCGCGCACGTCCGCGCGCAGACGGTTGAAGATTTTCGCGTTGGCGAATTCCAGCGGAACCGCCGGATCGTCGCTTGCAGCGCTCGTCGTCACTTCGTCAGAGGGGAAGTCGGCCTTGTCGCACGATTCCAGATAGTACGCGAGCTTCAGTCCGGGCACGCGGCGGAACGCGGAATCGTCGAACGTCAGCGTCGCCACGCCGTCGGCCACCGTCGCGCCCATCATCGGCTTCGTCGCGTTCGTATAGTCCTCTGCGCCCAGCATGTACGCCAGAATCCCCGTCACGCCGTTGGCATTCACAGTGTTGACGCTTTCGGTCGCGCTGTTCACCGTCAGCCACGCGGCAAGATCGGCATCTCGGATTCCAATAGGCGTTTCCGCTGTCGCCTCATCAGTCGCCAGCGCATTGACTGATGTTTCAGCAACCTGCGCAGCAACGAGATTAACACCTGAATCTGTCTTTGACGCCGTCCAATACCAGCCTTCGCCGTTGCAGGCCGCGATACCCGTCTTCGCCTCATTCAGCACCGTCGCCATCGGCGAACCCGTCACGTTTCCTGAAAGTACCGTGCCAGCAGCCGCTTTGACCCGGTCCGCTTCATTCAGATACAGATAGACATTCTTTCCGAACTCTATATTAGCCGCCGTCAGCGAGTTGACGTCATAGACAGTATCCGCCTCGCTCGTTCTCGTCAGGCGATAGTACGCCCCATCTTCAAACTTAACGCTTGTCACGGTCTGGGCTGTCGTGCCGGACAATGTCGCACCCTTCTCGACAACCAGACTGTCGATCTGATAGCCGGCATGGTCGTTTTTGTAGCTCTCCCATGCACTGTCGCTATGCGTCGGCGTGGCGAGAACCATTTCGCCCCCGGCAACCACCATCTTGCGGATGCCGTAGCTCGCATTTGTCAGCTTGCCGGAACCAACCTTTTTGAGAGTCACGCCGCCAGGATTCGTTCCATCGTTCCAATTTTCCGTTCCGAAGAAGTAATTTCCGCCGAACTGCATATCCTGCCCAAGCGCGCCGACTTCGTTCGTCATGGTGCTGTTGGAGTTCTGGTGCCACAGCTTCTGGTTGCTGAGATTAAGTGAGCCGAACTTCAATGTTCCTTCTGTGAGGGTCGTCGTATACACATCGCAATAGATATCCCAAGTTGCCGCAGCAGAAGCCGCATTTGAACTTGTAAATTTGATATCTCCTTGGTCGTCTTTCAGAACCTTGCCGGCGTATTTCGAGTTGTCGCCTCCTAGGACAACATAATCGCGAAAGATCACATATCCATTGCCTATGATAGGTGCGTTGATTGTAAGCGCCGTTTCGCTAGTGTCTCCCTCAAGCCAACTGTCGATTGTATTGGCATCGTTGACCTTTTCGATCTCGATCGTCAGCGTATCGGGAATCGTCATTGCGACAGAGGGGATTATGCCTGCGTGGTGAAGCGCCACTGTTCCAGCACCCGTCATTGCCGCAGGACGCAGTGTCGGGTGGATAGTGCCGACGTTCGTGGACTTGACAAGGACTCTCACACCGGACGCAACGTCAATAGTTGACACGGTCTTGTCGCCGTTGATCAAAACCTGTACATTTTTGTCAAATTTCACCGTCTGCCCCTTTTGGGGAACGCCAAACCGCCAGTTCGAGCTGTTCTCCCATGCGCCTTCACTATTCCCCGTCCATGTATTGACCGACGAGTCAACCGGAGTCGCGAGAAGGCTGCTTCCTTCGCCTTTGGAAAACGTCCATTGCCATTTATAAGTGTCGCTGTATTTAACAGCGGTTTCGTCTCCGTTAAACGATGTCACTATCGTGACCGGCGTGTTTTCAACCGGGGAATCCACTTTCGTCATATCAACGGTCAATGCGCCCCCTTCTGCGATAGAGAGCTTTTCAATCGGCGTCCCATCGTACGGCAAAGTAACCGCGCCGCTCAAAATGACATCGCTGAATTTATTCATTGCCGAACCCGATATACTCGGTGCGCCGCCCTTCAATTCAAGAACTGCCTGTTCACCGCACGATATCATGGCTGCACCGGAAAGCGTGCCGCCGTTTTCAAACAGAAGTCTGCCGTTGATTGTTGTTGTACCTGTATCTACTTTCAACTGTGCGCCTGATTTTACGTTGACATCGCCATTGAGCACAACTGTGGATCGCAGAACGAGATAGTGCTGAACAACGACGGGGCCGTTGACTGTTATTGAATGGCCGGCTTCCGAAGTGTTGAGCCAGGAATCATTCCTGTTGCTCGTTCCACCATTGTTGCGGGTGTCTATTGTAATGGTTTCGGGTATTATAACATCCTGTGACGCAGCAGAAATGCCGCAACGCGTAAGAAGTAGCGTACCATTCCCTTCTATTCCTTCCGCCAACTGGTATGTTGGATAATTTCCATCTACCGAGTGTAACTCGACCGTTGCCCCGTTAGTTATCTGAAGCTTTTTCCAAAATCCTTTTGAACTGTTATCGCTTCGGTTTGCAACCACATCCTTGTCAAAGCAAACTGTCTGCGTGTTACCTGGAACACCGTATTCCCAATTGCCGGCATCTTCAAGGTTGCCTTCGCTTGTGCCGATCCATTTGTTCACGAGAATATCCGCAGTCTTAGACGTGACCGTCACGACACCATCATTTTCGGGCACCGTCACCGTCCAGTCGAATGGCTTGCCGGAAAGTGTAATCGACGCCTGGGCGGTCGCTGAATCTGCCGATGTTATGGCGTTAAGCTCAAGACTCTGGCCTGCTGCAGTTATTTCTTCTGCTGTCATATCAATGACAAGCGTTCCGCCCGACACAACAACGCGTCGTCCCTCAGTTGATTTTGCCTCTGCCGCCGTCATTTTCAATAGACCGCCCGACAGCATAATCGGTCTATTTTCAACCGTTGCATGCAACGTCGAATAGACATAGTCACCCCCTGCGACTTCAAGCGCAGGAACGGAATAGTTCAAATTGGCAACCGCTCCGCCTTTAAGCACCAGCGACGCATTATCGCCAAATGTCACAGGAGCATTGGCAAAATCGAATGTCGCGCCGTCTAGAATTGTCGCCGCGCCGTTTATTGTGATCGACGAATTTGCATCTCTCAAATAGACGCTCTTAGAAACAGCACCAGAACCGACAATAATATTGCCGACTACAGTCCGAGCATACATTTCCACTTCGCCATTCGATACGTCGATATCACCGTTGAAAACGATGCTTCCTCTATTTTTTGGATAAATCCACAAATGGCTGTTGTTCCTCTTCTCGCACACAATCGTTATTGTAGAGGCAACGGTCATTGAATCGTCGCCCACGTTCGCGTAGCCTGTCGAATCAGGCTGAACGATTGTGCCGACTCCGGTAATGCGGCGAACTTTTACTTCGGGGGCTCCTGTGTTGCGTTCGATATTGAGCGTTCCGTGGCGAACAACTAAATCACCATAGCTCATGACATTGACGCTCCAAAGGAAAATCCTAGCATCACCTGGAATAACGGCTATATCATAGCTACTGCCTTGAGCGGATCCAGACGGCATGCCGTCTGACCAATGGGTATTGTTGTCAATATGATACTCTTCAGGCATGTCTTCGCCCGTATACAATCCACCGTTCCACGTAGTGATTTTGCGGGTGCTGTTTTTATGCGAAATGTCGGTAATTTCAGCCTTAACCGTGCCGTTGTCTTCGTTAAGTGTATACGAAACGACCGGACCTGTCAGGAAGACGGTCGTATCAAGCGAATCTTTGTCGCCATCCTCGAACGTTAAATTCGTTGCCGTGAATAGATTAATCTCGTTGCTTCCCTCTTCGGCAGAAAGTGTATTGGAAACAGCTGAAAGATCAACGGCCACCACGCCTTTTTTGCCTATTGTCAACGCGCCGACAGAAGCCCCGGCAGGCAAGATGAACGCGCCTTCATCTACCGTCACCCCGCATCCGACCGAACTTCCTTTGAAGTTGACAATGCCAGCCCCTTTCTTTGTAAGAACGCCCGCTCCCGTCACCGCGCCATCAAAGGAAATCTTTTTGCCAAGATCATCTATCGCGCCGCATGTGGAATCAATCACCAGCTTTGTGAATGTGTACGATGCGCCCGAGCAAGAAAGCGTCGCACCACTAGTCAATTTCATTGCTGGATGCGCACTTGAAATCGTGGCATTCTTGCCGAACACTGCAATGTCGAAGCTGCCAGGCGCTCCGCCCTGCCACTGCGTATTGTCGGTATAATCAACCGTGCCGGTTCCGATCCACTCAACCTCGCGCGGCGCTGCAGTAAGTACTCCGTTCGTATCCGCTACCGTTGCCATGCGAACGCCGCCTACCGAGATGTAGATATGATTGGCGATTGTCTCGTTTTCAGGATATGTGACCGTTCCAATTGAACCAACACTTGCCGTCTCGCCTGCCGTGTAGGTCGAAAGCGTGTATACGATCTTCCCGTTGTCCCTGAACTCGACATCGCCAAGCGGCGTACCCTGCGGCACAACGAGCGTCGTATCACCGCTTATGATCAGCTTCATGTTCGTCGTGTACCAAGACGGAAGCGAGACATCGCCACCAGAGGCAAGCTCGACAGGCACTGTTACAGCGTAAAAAGTTTTGTCTGAAGCCTTGTATCGCAACGCATACGGGACAACCGCACCATCCACATTGAAATACCCTGTTACGTCTGTCTCGCCAGAAGCGATATCCGATCCATTGATTTGCAGACTGGAAACCTCAAAAAGAGCCTGTTCGCTAGATGAACTGAAATCCAAGGTGATACCGGTAAGTGTCATGACTGCACCATTCTCAATCCGGAAATTCTTGTCGGAAAGAGTGGCCGCTTGATCAGCATCCATTGTCGCATTAATTCCTGATGCCAGAAAAATGGCACCGCTTGACAATGTCTGGTTGCCCGGCGTTGTAACTGCACCTACATTTTCGTCCTCAGATGAGATTTTAAGTTCTCCGAAAAACCCTCCCGTAAATGTAAGTGTGCCGGCACCTTTCTTGACCAGGCTGCCCATTCCCGAAATTGGAATGTTGACAATCAGATCGCGCCCTGATGTGTCAATTGCGGACTCGGTGTCCGCGATCAGCGTGCCCGATAGATCAAAGCCCGACTGTCGCCATATTATCCACTTCTCTGTTGCATTTGCGGTAGCTTTCAATGTGCCGCCGCCGAACTTAACGACCGCCTTGCCGTTTCCCTTTTCTCGACGGAGCTGTTGAGTCGTTAGTGTGCCGCCGTTGAGGTTTAAAGTCAGAACCGAATCGTTGTTGCTATCCTCTTGCGAAAATATCACCATCGCGCCAGAGTTGTCTACGACAGCATTATCGTCAATTGTCAATGTTGCGTCAGCTCTGCTCTTTGCATCGACATTACGCTCTCCAATGTATATATTCGCATTTGAGGAAAGCTTACCCGTCCCGTGAACTTTGACCTCCGCCTTGGACGAGTCTCCGCCGCGCGAAGCTATTGTAATGTGGGTGTTGTTACCATTGTGCGTGACCTCTCCGCCGGAAATATCAAGAAGTGCATTGTATTTTCTCTCGCCGATTCCTATGACAAGCCAATCATTCACACTGACTTTTCCACCCGTGACATACATTTTAGCATCCGTTCCAGTCCCTACACCTATCTGTAGCTGTCCTTGAAGGGCAACTGACGCGTTGTCCTGAATATTGAAGGTTCCCTTGGAGCTGGAACCATGGGCAACGTACATAGTCCAGGCGTTGAAAACACCGTTCTCCTTCACCGTAAGTTCACCGGCGGAGCTGCTGCCACGCCCGACCGAGATGTCGTTGGGCGATGTGTATTTGCCTGTTTTGCTCACGGTCAGCTTCCCTTTTGAATTGGACCCATTGGCTAGCATCATGGCAAGCCACTTGTCACCGCCATTTGCCGAGCCATGGGAAGTCACGGTACCTCCTTTGATGTTGACGGTGACATCGGAACCATCGTTCCTGCCGAGATCCATTGCGCCGTTGTTGGGATTGGAGGCCCAGTTGTCCTCAGCCGTGACAAATTCACCGCCAGTAATGGTGAACGTACTCGCTCCGTTCATTACGAACCAGAACTTAGTTCCGACATGGCCGCCGTTTATCGTCAGATTTCCCCCGTTGATGAACAGGTCGTTGCAGAAGCGGTATTTTCCGCTGTTGATGTCCCAATATCCTTCGCTAAGAGCCATATTGCCGCTCGGTACTGTCAGTCCCTTGTCATTGTCAGCGGCGGTAAAGACAACGGCATTCTCGGCAGTCTCACCGCCAGTTACAGTGGACGCACCTGTAGCGGACGCAGCCTCCTCAAAGTGCTGGCTCAGGTTATAACTTTCCGCGTTTGCCGCAAATACGCAAAAAACGATCATTGCTGTTGCGATTGAACGAGCTATGGCCGGATGTGCTCTTAGTTGCATATTGCTACCTCCTTTATTATACTTCCTCTTTTCCATACATTTTACCACCTTTCTCCCGTCTCGCGACATCCCCCATTTGGGCGCAGTGTTTTGGACGCCTTCGGGTAATTCGGATTCTAGGGGGCTCCGCCGCTCCGCGGGGTTTGAGGTATCGCGTGTGTATCCTTCAGCGATGTAGATGTTGCCCGTTGTACGAAGAATGCCCGTGCCGACCCTCCCCCGATTTTGCACATTTTGAGGAACGCATGCAGAGGAAGCCGCCGGGCGGCGGAAGTGCAAATGCTCAGAGCGTGCCATACTGCTTTTCTCTCCTGTCTTTAGTTTTTCAAATTGATTTTGTCAGCGAACGATACGGCGCGATTCAACGGATGATGAGCTTGAAACCGGTCTTCATGAATTCCGTGTAGACCGTGTAGACGTTGTAGGCGTCGCCCTCCTCGGGCGTCACCGTCTCGGTGCGGTAGCGCAGGACCCATTTCCCGCTTTCGCGCACGCCGTTCCGGACGACGCCCGTGCCGACCCACGTCGGCGGCGTCAGCGTCTTCAGCCCGTCATGCGGCCTCGTGGCGTCCTCCAGCGCGGTGCCGAAGTCGACCTCGACGCCCTCCCGAAGGACGAGCGACTTCACCGTACCGGTGCCGCCGACCGCGCCCGCCTCGACAACGACATCCGCGTTCGGCGAATCGCCGTTCAAGGTCAGCGCCGTCGCCGCGCCCTTCTTCGTCAGCGTAAACGCCGCGCCGGTGAACGCGCCCT
>JAZQGX010000093.1:0-2048 GCA_045540275.1 Kiritimatiellia bacterium
AGACGACACTCGCTCTTGCGCCTGTTCAGTTTACTACCGCCGCACGCGTCAGAAACAAGGAGCTTTCCATCGCCGTTTGCGACATGACGCAGGAAGTGCGGAAGTATTTCAAGTTCGACGACAAGGCCCCCGGCGTAGTGATCGCTAAGGTCAAGTCGGGCGGCGTCGGCGCGGTCGCCGGCCTGAAACCGTTGGAGCTTATCGTTGAGGTCAACGGCGAGGGCGTCGTTTCGGCGAAGGATTTTCAGGAGAAAACGAAGGGCAAAAAGGAACTTAACTTCACCGTTCGCCGTCTATCCAATACCCGAGTTGTGCCGATAAAGCTCTGACCACGGGCTGTTCGGCGGCGGCGGACTTCTTCACCGTCGGCCCGAACGGGATGCTGCGCGTCTGCAACCACAGCCCGGTCGAGCTCGTGAAGTGGGACGAATGGGAGCGGTTGCCTGAATGCGAGGAGTGGATGCACTTCGTCCGCCACGACTATCTGCCGAAGATGTGCGACGGCTGCGACAAGGCCGCGAAATGCCTTGGCGGCTGCCGCGAAGCCGCGCGCGTGTTCGGCGGCTCTCCAATCGCCCCCGATCCGATCTTTTAATAGCTTGGGGGACTGTCCCCATTGGAGAAAAGTGATAGAAAATTGGATAAATGCGGCGTTTTATTATGGTTTGAGAAGTGAGATTTTGACGCGGGATTTTTAACCACGGAGTACACTTAAAACCGGCTCGTTTGGAGCTCGCCGGACACCGAAGGGGTTGAGAAGGATGCCGTTGGATAAATCAACCACAATGATCCGTAATACTTTTTAGTTTTTTATATAGGCTTCGGCATTTGGGGCCTGGAGTGAAATTCCTAGGTATATGGTGAAGCCGCCGCGCTTTTATTTTTCACTTTAATGAGGTATAATTTGTAGTGATGAAGATGCTGGTAAGTAAATTGTAAATAATTTACAAGCAGGCGAGAAAAAAGGAGTGTTATGACTAAAAAGTATAATTGCCCAAAGTGTGGGTGTGAAGTCGAGATGGCGAATATTAATGTAGCGAATGATATATTGCTTTGTTATTCCTGCGGTGAGACATCCAGATTTTCAGAGATTGTTGATTTAGAGCGTGAAGCGGAAGAGGAGAATTATGATGCTCAGCTTCTTAACACTAAACCCCCGAAGCATTTAAAAGTAATTTCAGATCCGACTGATATGACGGGGCGCATTTCGCTTATTTATCGTAAATTTTCACCAGCAGCGTTTTTCTTTATTCCATTCACATGCGCGTGGTCGGGCTTTAGCATGGCGAGGATATACGGCTCGCAGATCGCTTCCGGGAAATTTGATCTTCAGGCGTCGCTTTTTGGATTGCCTTTTCTTGTTGGTTCGATTGTGCTTGTGTCGGTCAGTTTGTTTTGCCTGTTCGGCAAGCGCGTGTTGACATTAGAGCGTGGCAATGGCAAATATTTTTTCGGGGTTGGTTTTATCGGTATTTTTAAGCGTTTTACCTATGATCGCCAAACGAAGGTGTGTGATGGCGAGACATCATATACTGTAGGCGGCGGTCGGCACGGCGGAGGTTCTCCACTTTCGGAGCTTCATTTAACTCATCCTAATAATTCCAATACAGTCCGCGTTTGTGCCGGTATGAGTGATGATGCGCTTGATTATGTCGCGGCAGTTATAAGGCGAGAGGCTTCTAGGGTTTAAGGGCGATGGAGGGGATTGTCCCTGTTCGCGATAATACAAAGAGGGGGAAAGGGTTAGGGCTGAATGCCGCTAACTTAAGGCTCATATGACCTCCTCCTGGCGATAGTCCGAGCGCGGTTTTGTCAGCAGCGGATAAGGCTTCGGGCGTCGCTTGACTGCTCGCACGTAGTTCATCCGCTTCCGTCTAGACAGCGCATCCGCCGCGACTGCGGCGACTAGTCTTGAGAATGCTCTTTCGAGCGATCTTCGGGCGGCGTACAGCATCGGGACTGTCGAGATGAACGCCATTGCCGCAGCCGCCGTGCTGGCTATCCCGCGCCGTTGCCCGCGCGCGCGTCCGCGTGCGATGACATAGCGC
>JAZQGX010000094.1:0-2385 GCA_045540275.1 Kiritimatiellia bacterium
TGTGAGCAATTCTACTTGTAATGTGGTATACGCTTGATCCGCTCGGCTTAATACGTTTTTTGCTCATGGATACCTCCAATGTTGTTCACGAATAAATATTAACACATTTTATCATTAATGTAAATAGTCCCAGACTTAACAAACTTAAGAGGTGATGTTTTTATTGGCGATGGGGGATGGGCTCTTGTGTCGTTGGCGCAAAGCCCAATCAGTTTTAACGAACTTTTTGCTCCAAATAATCATAGTGTTGTGGTAGAATTTTTTTCAGTTAAATTGATTTGTTCTTCAAGGGAGTTCAATAATGGGCGTTTCTGATGCTTCTGTCAAAAGATATGCAAAGTTTTTGCTAGTCTCCGCCGGTATCGGTGGTATATTGTGCGGCATTGATATTAAAGTGATATCGGCCGCATTGCCATATTTGCAAAATGGCATTTTCTCCGATGCTCAGTGTTCGATGATTCTCGCGGCCGTCCAGTACGGCTCAATGGCAGCATCGCTGATGGGGGGCTTCCTTGCCGAACTCCTCGGGCGCAAGCGCATGATTTCAATTTGTTCGTTGCTTTTTCTCATTGCCGTGCCAATCGTCGCTTTTTCGACCGGTTCATTCTGGGCGCTCTTGTGCTCGCGTATAATGCAGGGGGTGAGCATAGGAATATTGTGCGTGGTTATCCCTATGTATCTTGCCGAGTCACTCGATGCCAACAGCCGCGGGAAGGGTACCGGTATTTTTCAGTTGCTGCTCAGTCTCGGCTTGGTGGTCGCTTCGGCTTTCGGCACGCTGATCGCCTTCAAAATCGGTGCCGCCGACGACCAGACACTGTCAATGGCGAATCGGCTTTTGGCATGGCGCCTCAATTTCTTCGGTATGATCGTTCCCGGCGCTTTGTTGTTCACCGCTTCATTCATGCTCAAAGAGTCGCCCCGTTGGCTTTTCAGAAAAGGGCGTCGCGACGAGGCGCTTGCTTCGCTCATGGCTAACAACACCCGCGAATCGGCACTCAAAATCTTGGACGCCATGGCAGAGACCGACAAAAAATCCACTCCCGCCAACGCTTCTAATAAGGTTGCCGCCGGTGACGGCAGCATATTCAAGCGCAAGTATGTCATTCCGTTTGCGATGGCGCTTTTGGTGCTTTGCCTGACCAAGGCCACCGGCGTCAATTCGATGCTCGGTTATGCGGTTAACACCTTCCAGAAATCAGGTATGGCAGGTGAGTCGGCAAATATCGCCGATATTCTTTGCACCGTCGCCAATCTCATGATGACCATCTTCGCCGCGTCATTCGTCGACAAGGCCGGACGCACCTTCCTGATGAAGGTCGGTTCAGCCGGAATGATCGTCTGTCTGCTCGGCATCGCCGGTACCTTCTTCGCAATTTCTAATTACGGAGTCGCTCCCTCGTTTTTCACCGGTCTGCTCATCTCCGCATTCTTTATTCTTTTCATGTGCTTCTACGGTATGGGCCCCGGCGTGTGCGTTTGGCTCGCACTCTCCGAACTTATGCCAAATCGGGTTCGCGCCCAAGGTATGTCGATTGCGCTTTTCGGCAACCAGTTCGTATCGATGGCAATCGCTTCTTCCTTCCTGCCTGCGGTTAACGCTTTCGGCTACGGATGGGTTTTCGTCGCATTTGCGGTTTTCACCATCTGTTACTTCCTGGTGGCGTGCTGGATGCCGGAAACCAAGGGACGCACCCTGGAAGAGATCGAAGAATATTTTGCAACTGGCTCTATGCCAGTGCGTAAATAACGGAGTGTGATATCATGAGAGTTTTAGCAATCGGGTGTCATCCCGACGATATAGAAATTGCCTGCGCCGGTACGCTTGCCAAATGCATCAAACGCGGGGATGAAGTTGTCGTCGCCCATCTTTCGACCGGCAATCTCGGTCACGTTGTCATTCCTCCCGACGAATTGACCAGAATTCGCGCCGAAGAAGCGCGCCGGGCTGGCGCACTTGCCGGCATCGAAGTGCTCGACGGAGTCTTTGACGATTTGGACATCTATGCCGATAATGCTGAGTCGCGCAACAAAGTCGTCGAGATTATCCAGTACGCTCAACCCGATTTCATCATTACGCACAATCCCGAAGATTACATGCCAGATCATACGGCGGTTTCCAAGCTTGTTTTTGACGCGGCATTTACCGCAACTCTTCCGAACTGGCCGTCCAAGACCGGCAAGCACGCAAAACTGGTGCCGATCTATTACATGGACACGCTTGCCGGTGTGAATTTCGTACCGACCGAGTATGTCGACATCAGCGACGAGATCGACCTCAAGATCGCGATGCTTGAGTGTCATGCCAGCCAGCTTGTCTGGATGAGAGAGCACGACGGGATCGATTTTGCCGACATGGTGAGAACCTGCTCGCGCTACCGCGGC
>JAZQGX010000095.1:0-7730 GCA_045540275.1 Kiritimatiellia bacterium
CGAGCCAGGTGTAGCTGCCGGTGCCCGGCGACGCCGTACGCTGGAAGCAGTGGTTGCGCTTGGCCAGCGTATGCAGCTGCCCCTGGATGCCCATGCGACGGAGCTGTTCCCAGCACTTGACCGAGTTCATCGCCGCCCAGCCGTCGGCATCGCCGTGAATGAACAGCATGGGAGGGGTCTTCAGGTCGAACGAGAATTCGGGAGCAAGGCGGGCGCTGTCGTCATTGCCGCCGGTGGCGTTGGGTTTATCGATGCCGTCGGTAAGCGCGTAGGCGGGATAAATTGCAATACCCCACTGCACTTCGCAGCTATTCTTCCAATCGATGCTGTCGTTCGGCCAGTAGGCGCGACGCTTGGAGCTGGTCGCCCCCATAATCGTCAGGTGGCCGCCTGCGGATGATCCCATGATGCCGATGCGGTTGGGATCGAGTCCACGCTCCGCCGCCTGACTGCGGACCAGACGGATCGTGCGCTGCAGATCCTGCCATGCAGTCGTATGCTTCGCCAGATTCTCGGGACGCGGTGAACGGTAGCACAGTGTCACAACCGTCATGCCTTTGGCGTTGAGATAGCGCCGCGCGGGAGCCACTTCAAATCCGTCGGGACTGTTGCAGCCATAGCCGCCGCCGGAATAGATGATCTGAATCGCCTTGGTGGTAAGCGTTTTGGGAATGTGCCACTCGATGTACGGGGCGTTCTGTTTATCGCTGAAGCACGGCGGCTTGCGTTTGCCCCAAACCGGCTGCTTGATGACCTCGGCGCGATCGTCGTCGGAGGCGAAACGCTCCATCAGTTTTTCTTCGGGGGCGAGCTTGCCGAAATATCCCATTTGGCGCATGAACTCGACCGCACGGCCAAAACCGTGCACTCCATGGCCGCGATCGGGGAACAGATGCAGTTCTGCGGGAATCTTCATCCGGCGAAGCTGACGGTAGACCGCGGTCGAAGAACCGGGAGAATAAGGATCGTTGCCGCCGTGGCCCATCCACATCGGACAGGTCTTCGAGTCGAATTTGAACGACTTGTCAAGATGGACATCGATAGCATCGCCATCGCGGCTGTTGCATCCGCCAGGCCCATCGGAAACGCCGTAGGCGATGGCAAATGCGCACGCCCAGTTGATGTGGCAGGGGATTTTGTCCAAATCGTCAATTGGCTCGTAAGCGGCGGTCTGAGAACTGGTCGCCAGCATCGTAGCCAGATGCGAGCCGGCCGACATCGACATTACGCCGATGCGCTCGGGATCAAAGCCGCGTTTTTTCGCCTCGCTGCGGACCATGCGCACCGCACGCTGTCCGTCGATCCATGCACTCATGTGAATCGGCGCATTTTTCGGGCGCGGCGTGCGATATACGAAATTCACGCAGGTGACGCCGAGCGCAGTAAGCTCTTTGGCGCGGCCGCGTACAAACCCGATATCGCAGCAGTTCTCGTAGCTGCCGCCGGAAATCATGATGACGCATGCGCCGTTCTTTACATCGGCCGCAGGCGGTGCGAACCAATCGATATAGGCAACGCGATGCTCATCTTTCTTGAAACCCTTCTTTCCGGCCTCATCGGTCATCGCCGCAATCTGGTGATTCTGAACCATAGGCATCTTGCCTTCCGGCCAAATCAGCATCCGCTCGGCGCGCACCATGCACGCGACCGCGGCCATGGACAACGCCATCATCATCTTCTTTAAGTGCATAACTCCTCCATGCATTTTATTTCATGCGGCGATTCGGACGGTTCACGAATAACCGGCCTGCGCGCCGCCGTAAAAACTTTATCTGATTATATCACAAATGCCCCAGTTTACAAATCTTCTCCGCAACCGACCGGTGCTCAATCTACATAAAATGACGGCGGCGGCGGTGAAACCATCAAGTCAACATTGCCGCCGTTGCCGTCGGTCAGCACGAAAAGCATTCTGATTGCGAACGAAAGCAGAACCAACACCGCTACTCCGGCCGCACATGCCAGCACCGTTTTGAACTTGGGCAGCGCACCGCCGAGCGATTCGAACCTTCTGGCGGTTGCGCTTTGTATCCGCATCGCGCCGGAAACGATGTTCTTTGCGGCGGTTGAAATTTTTTCCAATGCGGCCTCTGCCGCCGAAGGGCCGTCCTCGTCTGCGGACACGACCGGTAAAACCTCATCAGTCGACGCGGAAACGGCATCTCCGTTGCGCATTTCGAGAATTCTGCGCGTCAGCGTAAAGAGATCGTCGTATTCTTCCTCTTTTTCACCCGTCTCAGGCTCAACAACCGGTATCGAAAGCTCGGGTACAATCTCCCCGGCATCTTCCGTTTCCGACGGCGGCTCGGGCGCCATCGCTTCGCCAGTCACGGTCTCCTCCGTCTCCGCTTCGCCGCTGGCGCAATCCTGCTCTATTTCATGTTGCCGTCCGACTCCGGTTTCAGGTATTGCCGGTTCCGGTTTCGGTTCTTCGACCGGCTTGAGCCGTATGCTGATTTTCTCGGGAACATCCGCATCGGATCTGGCCCGAGAAGGTTTTTCCTCCTTCTTGATTTTTATCGGCGATTGCGAAAGCCCGTTGTAAATCGTTGAGAAGTCCTGCTGGAGCAGCGCGATCTTCTCCGGTGCCAGACCGAGCGCTTCGCCGTAGAGCTTGATGAAGCCGCGGCCGTAGATGACCGCCGCCACACGATGAAAATCCTCGCGCTCCAATTCGTCCACCAGCTGCCTCATCAGGTTGGTACGTTCTGCGATATCACGCTGTGTAAGACCGAGCGCTTCGCGTTCGCGTTTTAAAAATTCACCTACCATAACATTTTGCTCCTGCTGGAATTATTCGACGATATCGTTTTGGGGAGGGGGAATCGCACTTGCGGCGATCGTCTCCTGATCATCTTGCGGCGGCATCGCTTCCGCATCCGCGCCTTCACCCTGCTGCGCCCCGTCAAGCAATGCATCGAGGTCGACAAGAATGGGACGCGGGCCAAGACCGGACGACGGTCCAAGAATCTTGCGTTCTTCAAGCGTTTCGATAATGCTTGCCGCCTTGTTGTAACCGATGCGAAGACGCCGCTGCAGATAACTGATGGAGGCGCGGTTGGTGGTTCGAATCACCTCAAGCGCCTTGCGGATTATCTCCTCGTCGCCATCGTCATCCCCGCCCTGAGAACCTGAAGCGGACGACGAACCTGATTCTTCGTCATTCATCAGCGATTCCTCATCGTCACTCTCGCGGATGCTGTCGATGCGGGTTCGCAAAGCGGTGTCATAGCACGGATTGCAATGTTTTTTCACGAAATCGACCACCCGTTCGATCTCCTGATCGTCGAGATAGGCGCCCTGGGCGCGCATCAGCACCGAGCCCTCTTTGAGGAAGAGCATGTCGCCGCGACCGAGCAAATCCTCGGCTCCGGGGCTGTCGAGAATAGTGCGGCTGTCATTGCCTTGTGACACCTTGAAGGCGATACGCCCGGGAATGTTTGATTTAATCGTGCCGGTGATGACATCAACCGACGGACGCTGCGTGGCGAGTAGCAGATGGATGCCGACCGCCCGCGATTTTGCGCACAGTCTGCTAATCGGCATTTCGATATCCTTGCCGACCTCGGCCATGATGTCCGCAACCTCGTCGATGATGATAACGATGTACGGCAGCTTCTTGGGATCGCCCTCTTCGCCTTGCGCATCCGTTCCGCCGAAGAGATCGCCCTGGGTCTCGACGGGGCGGTTGTTGTAGCCTACGATGTTGCGGCACTTGTGCTTCTGGAGCAGTTTGTAGCGGCGCTCCATCTCCACAATCGCCCAGCGCAGGATGAACGAAACCTTGCGGGAATCGTTTATGACCGGCACCAGCAGCTGCGGCAATCCGTTGTAGGTTGCAAATTCCACGCGCTTGGGATCGACCAGAATCAGGCGCAGCTGTTCCGGTGCGCGCGACATAAGAAATCCGGTGATGATGGTGTTGAGACACACGCTCTTTCCCGATCCGGTTGCGCCGGCGACGAGCAGGTGCGGCGCCTTGGCCAGATCGGCGATCAGCACATTGCCGGCCACGTCCTTGCCTAGCGCCATCGGCAGCTCCTGAGAGGCCGTCGCATTCTTCCAATCCGCGCTCTCCATCAATTCCCTGAATATCACCGGAATCGTCTTGAGATTGGGTACTTCGATTCCCACCGCGCTTTTGCCCGGAATCGGCGCCTCAATGCGGAGGCTCTTGGCGGCCAACGCCATCTGAAGATTGTCGGACAACCCCTTGATGTTGCCGACTCTCACCGCCGCACCGGGACGCAGCTCGTACTGCGTGACCACGGGACCGGATCTGATGCCTACTATTTCCGCCTCGACATTGAACTGGCGCAGAGTGTCAATCAGCCGATTGCCCATCTCCTCGACATTGCCGCACTCGGCAGAAATGTTGGGAACGGGATTAAGCAGATCGACCGGCGGCAACGGATACTCCTGCTCGGAAACATCAACCGTTTTCTCCTCGGTCTCCACCTCCTGCTTGACGGCCGAAGGGACCGGAGGTCTTTGCACGGGAAGCTGTTCGGCAACCGCTGGAGCCAAGACTGCCGGGGCGGGAACAGGAGCGGGAGAGACGACCGGCGTTGCGACATTGGCGGTTGCCGGACTCTGCTCTTCCCGCATTCTGCGCCGTGCCTCCTCCTGCTTCTGGCGCAAGCGCTGAATCTTTTCCGCTTGCATCGCTATACTGGAGTTTCTGCTCTCTTCGCGGGCGGCGGCGCGCTCCTCGGCCAGCTGTTTTTTGCGTTCTTTCTCGGCGGCACGCTCCTCGGCACGCAAACGTTTCGCCTCCTCACGCGCTTTGCGAATCGCCTCTTTTTCGGCATCGCGTTCACGGCGACGGCGCTCTTTCTCCGTCAGTCCATCTTCCGATGTTGCCGATTCAATCTCGTCGGCAAGCTCCTCCTGTTCGTTTCTCGTCTGAATTCTACCATGAATCGCAACTATGAATTTTACGATTTCACGCGGGCCGATCGTCATCGCGAAGGCGGCGATGGCGCCAAACATCATGATAATGCCTCCGGTAAACGGACTGAACCAGCGGGCGATCAATCTGGTTGCGAGAAAATAACCGACCGCACCGCCGGCATTGGGCAAAATGTTCAGCTCGGTCATCGCCTTCACAAAACATCCGTTGCTGCCAAGCTGAAAGAGTCCGCTAGCGAAAATCAGGAAAATCGTCGCCCAGACCGTGCGCCAACGCAAGCGGGCATGCGGCGCGAACATCAATGCCGCAGCGGCACAAAACATCAGCGACGGCACCAGCCAAATGGCGAAACCCAAAATCAGATATCCGTAAAAGACCATCCACGCGCCGAATTCTCCAAGCAGGTTCGCGCAAGGCGAGAGTACCGGGAACCGCAAGGCGGAGACATCGCGCCAATCGTATGAAATCATGCCCAGCAGCGGGACGACCGTCGCCATTGCCAGCATCATGCCGATGAAACGGCGCTTGACGATATGCTCCAGTTCGCCGAGTGGCTCTTTGCTGTTTTGTGTTTTCTCACTCATGTGTCATTCTCGAATTTTCTTGATTTTCTCAAATTTACCGCTAAAAGGCAAATCCCCTTTCAGTTGCCGAACCTGCGCTCCAGCTCGTTGAAGGAGGTGAATACCATTGTCGGTTTTCCTCTGGGGGAGATGTATGGCATTTCAGAGGCGGCAAGTTCGTCGATCAGGCGTTGGGCGTCCTCAATCCGCAATACTGTCTTTTTTGGGATGGTTCCGCAGATGCATCTGGCGACCGCCTCCTCGCGCCATCGGTTTCCGCCGCGGCGGACGCCGCCGTTCTCGATATCCTCGGCGATGCCGAGAAGCAAATCGCGACAGCCGATTCCAGACTCGGCCAGTGCTGCCGGCAACGCATCCACCTTGAAATGGTCGTCTCCGAAATCCTCAATCTGAAAACCGATACCCGCCATTGCATCCATGTAGCGGCGAAGGCGGGAAGCTGCCGGCGGAGAGAGACGCACCGTCTCGGGAATCAACAGTTTCTGAGATGAAGGCTTGGCGGAATCGGAATTCTGCAGCATCCGTTCGCACAGCACGCGCTCGCGGGCGGCGCGAATTTCCACGGTTGCAAATCCCGAGTCGGTCTCGACAAGCAGATATTTCCCGGCTACAACTCCAACCGCCTTCGCCCATTTCCACGGCGCGCCTGATGTCGCCTCGTCATCAAAAAGCCTCAACCCCTCGCCCACCGGCGCGGCGATATCGTCCGGTGCAACTTGCGACACAGGTCGTTGCGGGAAGCAGCGCAATTCTATCTCGCCGAATTCCGCATCAAACGTCTCCTCCCGCTTGGGAGGGCAGGACGGCGGCGGCAGCTCTGGAGAAACCGGCGGAGGCGGTGAAGAGGATGGCGCAGCCGGTGGCGGCGCGGAACGCGCCGGAGACAGCGCGGAGCGGATAGCGGAAATTATTGCATCCCGGATGCCACCGGCATTGATAAAACGTACCTCCCGTTTGGCGGGATGCACATTCACATCCACCGCACCGCAATCGACTTCGATGAAAAGCACGATCGGCGGACGATTCCCGGTGTCTGCGCCAGGGAAGGCTTCGCGGATGGCGTATTGCACGACGGGGGCGGTCGCGGGGCGATTGTTGACAAACACGAACTGCTCGCCGCGCGACGAACGGACCGACGAAGGCACGCCGGTGAAACCGGTTATCCTGACGGCCGGTGAAGCATAATCGATCTCGCGAAGTTCGGCGGTGAACTCCCGTCCGAACACGTCGGCGATACGCTCCTTGAGCGTGCCTCCCCCGGGAAAGCGATAAAGCTGCCGTCCGTCGGACACAAGCGACATCGCAAGATCCGGATGGGCTAGGGCCTGCACCGTGAAGACCGTTTTTATATGGGTCAGCTCGGTTTGCGGCGAACGCAGAAATTTGCGGCGCACCGGAACATTGAAGAAAATGTCGCGCACATTGACGATTGTCCCGGGTGCGGTGCCGGAGTCGGAGTCCGACTCGACCCGACCGCCGATGATGACGAGCTGTGTACCGGCGTCTTCGTCATGCCGACGCGTCACAATCTCCATGCGCGAAACCGAGGCTATAGACGGGATGGCTTCGCCTCGGAAGCCGAGGGTGCTGATGCGTTCAATGTCTTCAACTTCGCGTATTTTACTGGTGGCCTGACGCTCAAGACAGAGCAAGGCATCGGACCGGCTCATCCCGCAGCCGTTGTCGCGGATTTCGATGCGGCGGCAACCGCCCTGCTCGACGGTTATGTCAATTCTCGTCGCTCCTGCGTCAATCGAATTTTCCAAGAGCTCCTTCACCACCGATGCAGGGCGTTCCACCACCTCGCCGGCGGCGATCTTATTGGCCACATGCTCGGAGAGCACGGCTATTTTATTACTGGTTCCCGAAGGTGTCATCGCTGAGCCTCCCCGCCGGAGAACGTCGATTTCTTCAGTCGCCGCTTCAGGCCAAGACCTTCCAGGGTTTTTCCGGCCTCGATATAGAGGTCGGCAAGCCCATACGCAAACTCGGAATTTTGCCATTTAGTCATGGCGCAAGCCTTTTCGGCATAAAGCAATGCATCTTCGTATTGAGGTTTCTCTCGACGGCGGTCGGCCAGAATTTTGGCGTAACGGAAGTATATCTCGGGATTGTTCGGATCGATTCGCAGCACCTGGAGATATTGACGGTCGGCTTCGTCAAAATCGGCGAGCACTCCCGCCACCTGCGCCAACTCCATCCGATAAAGCGCCTGAGCGGGCTGGGCATTGACC
>JAZQGX010000096.1:0-41634 GCA_045540275.1 Kiritimatiellia bacterium
TGAGACGCATAAATATGCGCGAAGTGCTTTTTTAGTAAATCCGGCATGGCACCTGCCTTGGTCAAGTGATTAAAAGTGATAAAGCCGAAGGCAGAGACCGGCTTTTAAGATAGGATTTACGCCACGAAAGAGGCGAAAAACTGGGGGTAAATTCGGGATATGGGCCGAAGGACCGTGTGCGACGCATTATGAACGGGAAAGTGAGATTACGGTGCGGATGAATGAAAGTGTGTGAGCAAAGAGGGAGAGGGGGAGGGAGCATGTGATAATCGTTGGAATAAGCGGCGGGGAAAATATTTAGAAGTTAATCAAGAGAATCCGTAGGGTGCAAGTAAGTTTAAGTATTATGAAGACTTGGCGCAGATGGCAGAGGATGGATTGGTGATTTTTCCAGATGGAACATATTTAAGCGCGAGGTGAAGGATTGGCCGGGTAAGATTGTTGGTGTGTGTGACTACAAGGCGCGGGATGGTTTAAATCTAGTATTGGAGGATGTCGTCTACAAGTCCAAGCCGACACCAAAGCGTCAATGGGATGAAGGCTATCGCTTTTGGTGGGATTTGTCGAATGTAAGACGCTTGCCCGAGCCCAACCCTTGCCGCGGTAATGTCGGAATGTGGCAGCTGTCAGAATCTCTCGCGGCGAAAGGCTCATCGTTATGCTTTTAAGGACGGGCATGATAGATGAGTTTTTAATTTAACCACATAACAAAAGGTTTCTATGAAGTAAAAAGCCATCGCTGTTTGTCGCGAGAATTGGTCAATCTCACGACTGTTGTCTCTAAGCGGAGAATGGCAATGTCGGACAGGTAACAAGAAGGTATTGACGAATGATACCGGTTATTGCGAAAATTATTCGTACTTGCTCAACCTCCGTGACGATAGAACCGGGTGCAGCGACGGAAGTATCAATCTGATCCGTTGATGGATAGACGATACCGCAATTGCAAGAATGGAAAATTATGAAAAAAATAAAATACATCTTTTTGTCGGCAATGCTCGCAGCTGGGATGCCGTTGTTCGGGGAATGGCGGGCACTTTTCGCACCTGATTACTCTGATGGGAATTTCGATCCGGCAATCTGGCATACCGACAACGAAGGCAACCTTGCGGCTAATAAGGATGTGGCGTTTTGGACCAAAGACGATTATTCGCGTTTTGAACTCGAATGCGAATATAATCTCGAACCCGCCGCCAACAGCGGAATCGTAATCTACTGCTCCGATACTAAAAACTGGATTCCTAATTCGGTTGCGATCCGGCTTGTCGACAAAGACGTTCCGAAATGGATGAATCTCAATCTGCATCAGGCCAATCTTGCTTTTTTCGGACATCCGGCTTCGATATCGAATCTCGCCAAACCGGCAGGAGAATGGAATAAAATCAACCTCGTCGCGGACGGACCCCGGCTTAAAATCACGCTCAACGGTATTGTCGTCAGCGAGTGCGATCTTTCGCAGTGGACCGATGCAAAGAAACTTGCTGATGGTTCGAGTATTCCGCCGTGTTCGTCGCGCCCGTGGTCGGAGCTGGAGAGGGGCGGCAAAATCGGATTTCAGGGCAGTCACGGCGGAGCGGGCGTTAGGTTCCGAAATATCCGTATCCGTCCGCTGCCGTCAGTGCGCAAGCTCAAGCGTCTTATGAGTTTCAATATCCGCATGGGATGCGGTCATGATGCTCCGTTCAAACTGGAGAAAGGATCGCTCGGCTTTCTGCCGCAGTGTGCGGAAGTGATCCGTCGGTTCAACCCCGATGTCTGCGCTTTGCAGGAAGTTGACCGGAAATCCGAACGGGCCGGAGGTATGGATCAGACTGCGGAACTGGGCCGGCTTGTCGGCATGGAAGGCTCTTGGGTGGAGAAAATTAAGAATTACGGCATTTCGACGCTGTTTAAAGAGCGACCGTTCAAAGTTTCAAAGGTGCTGTTCAAGGGTTCGGCGCATACGCGTGCGTTGATGATCAGCGAATATCCTGATTTTGTCATTGCCAATACGCATTTCCCGCTGTCGGAGAAATCGCGGGTCGAGGCAGCCAGAACTGTCCGCGTCGCGCTCAAGAACTATGCGGCAAAGAAACCGGTCTTTTTGATGGGAGATCTCAACGCCGAGCCCGGATCCAAAACAATGGCGTCGCTGAGAGAGGATTTTACGGCACTGACCGACCCGAAAATGTTCACGTTCCCGGCGAAAGCTCCCGATCGTACCATTGACTATATTATGATCGATAACGCCCATGTTAAGGCTTATACTTGCATAAAGGCGCAGGTTTTTGCCGCTCCAGAAGCGACCGATCACGCCGCGCTCGTGGTTGATGTTGAGGTGAAATGACTGAAAATGTGTTTCGAGCTTTACCGGTTTCCCGTATTCAACCGCTTGTTGTTAATGTCACATTGAAAACTCGCGCGCGCGAAAGTCTTTTTAGAATCAAAAATTAGAAAGGAGAAATTCATGAAGAATGTGCTTATACTGTCGTCGTCACCCCGCAAGGGTGGGAATACGGATATGCTCTGTGACGCTTTTGCCAAGGGGGCGAAGGAATCTGGGAACAAGGTGACGAGGATTCGCGTTGCCGACAAGAAGATTGGATATTGCACTGGGTGTTATGCCTGCAAGAAGACAGGGGAGTGTGTCATCAAGGACGATGCTGCTGCGATTTTCAAAAAGATGATGGCGGCAGACGTGATTGTATTTGGCGCACCGGCATACTTTTATTCTTGCCCCGCCCAGCTGAAGGCGCTTTTTGACCGTAGCGTGGTGATTTACCCAAATCTCATCAATAAGCAGTATTACTATCTGCTCGTCCAGGCGGATGAAAACAAGGAAATGTTTGCTGGAACAATCAAGTCGCTTGATGGATTTCTTGATTGCTATGAAGGGTCGAAGCTCAAAGGAATGGTTGCGGCTCCTGGCTTTTATGAGAAGGGGACGATCAAGGGTTCGAAGTATATCACGCAAGCCTATAAGCTTGGATTAAAGGTGAAGTAAAACTTTTATGGCAGTCTATCGTCTCATATCAACCGTTCGCCGGACGCGGCGGAGGAGCGCTTCTGCCGGGGGCGCGCTACGGTATCTGCTGATTTAAGCCATTACAACATAATACATTATTCGTACAGCCAGGTTGAGAGATAGCGCTCTCCCGTGTCAGGAAGAAGTGCGACGATTGTCTTGCCCGCGAACTCCTCGCGCTTGGCGAGTTCTAGTGCCGCCCACAGCGCCGCGCCCGAGGAGATTCCGACGAGAAGTCCCTCTTTCGCAGCGGCGGAACGCGCCGTATCCCCGGCGTTCTCCGCCGTAACGGTAATCACTTCGTCGACAATCGAGGTGTCGAGCACCTTCGGCACGAAGCCCGCACCGATCCCTTGAATCTTGTGAGGTCCAGGCTGTTTGCCGGAAAGGACTGCGGATGTGTCGGGTTCGACGGCAATGACCTTGACGGCAGAATTCTGCTCCTTGAGGAACTTCCCCGTACCCGTCACGGTACCGCCGGTGCCGACGCCAGCCACGAACGCAGCGATTGCGCCGCCGGTCTCAGTCCAGATTTCAGGTCCGGTCGTACGGTAGTGGGATGCCGGGTTGGCGGGATTTTCGAACTGCTGCAGGATGACCGCTCCGGGTGTCGAATCGCGCAGCTCTTCGGCTTTGGCGATCGCGCCTTTCATTCCGGCGGCACCGGGAGTGAGGACGATTTCAGCGCCGTATGCGGCGGCAAGTTTGCGCCGCTCAATGCTCATCGTTTCAGGCATTGTTAGAATAAGATGGTAGCCTCGCACCGCGGAGACGAGCGCAAGCCCAACTCCGGTGTTTCCGCTTGTCGGCTCGATGATGGTCGCGCCTGGTTTGAGCGCGCCGGACTTCTCCGCCGCGCCGATCATCGCAAGGGCGATTCGGTCTTTTACGCTACCGCCGGGATTGAAGTATTCGACCTTGGCAAGTACGCGCGCACCGCCTTTATTCAGCTTGCCGGAAATTTCAACGAGCGGGGTTCCGCCGATTTTTTTCAGAATGTCTGTTACAGCCTTGCTCATTTGCCAGTTCCTTTCGGTTGGTGACGATTATACTCTTTTTAACAAAGAGGCGGCAAGGGAAGCTTTCAGGGAACTGCGACCAGAGAGAGGCGGGCGTTTCTTAAATGACAGTTCTTCGGGGTTTTGATACAATCACTCCGTCATGTGTTTCGTGGATTGAGGTAGGAGTGCGAAGATGACAGAAATAGAAATGCAGCTTGAAAAGGAGAAGCTCTCGCTCGAGCGCGAACGCCTAGCGGTGGAGCGGGCACGCATTGAAAATGCCCGGGATCGCATCAGCGAGCAGTCGCGAAGCTTCAGAGACGGTGCCGGACATATCACCGTTCCGTTGTCCACCGCCGTGCTCGCCGGTCTGTTGTGTTTGGCCGCAGGAGGAATCGCGGGCTCTCTCTTTTGTTCCATGGCGGTAAATTCGCGCCACGACCGTCATATTGCAAATATTGTCAAAACCCTCGAGGCGACTACCGAATCTACCAACAGCGTTCAAACCGTCAAAAAAAGCGGAGACCTGAAACAAAGTTTCAAGGGTGCGGTGAAAAAACGCGATGCATACGAAAATGTCTCGCTGATTGTGATTCAAGGCAACTGATCCATGAATGAATTTCTCGATTTAAAAGCTTTGCCTGCTCGATATGACAACTTTATCGGTGTCGATTCCGACGGTTGCGTCTATGACACGATGAATGTAAAACAGAGAGATCATTTCCATCCGATGATCATCAGGCACTGGCGGCTTGAGCCGGTGGCGGCGGCTCTTCGGGAATGTGCGGTGTTCTCAAATCTGACCTCGCGCCGCCGTGGCGCCAACCGCTATCACGCTCTGTTGCGCACATTCGAATTGCTCAAGGATCATCCGGATGTCGTCGCTTCGGGATTCGCCGCGCCCGCCACCGGAGATTTGCGCAGATATGTGACTTCAGGTCTCCCGATGGGGCGAGCGTCGCTTGAGGCAGAGGTCAGGCGCACGCAAAGCACCGAGTTGGAGTCCATACTGAAATGGACCGATTTGATGGATGCGGACCTTGCCGCCATGCAGCCGGCCCCCCCTTTTAAAAATGCGGTTCTCGCCCTTGAGAAAATGCGCCGCTCCAGCGATATCGTGGTCGTTTCGCAAACCCCAGAAAGCTCTTTGCTGCGCGAATGGAAATATCACAATCTTTATGATATTCCATCTTTCATCGCCGGGCAGGAGCATGGTTCGAAAACCGAGCAACTGCTGTCGGCGACCGCCGGCAAATATGATGCATGGCGAGTGTTGATGATCGGGGACGCTCCCGGTGATCTGATCGCATCGCGTGAGGCGGGATGCGCATTCTATCCAATTATGCCAGAGGCGGAAGAGCAGTCGTGGGAAATGCTGCTGACGGATGTCTATCCTGCATTCTTGAAAGGAGAATACACCGAGACGCGCAGAGACGAATTGGCGGCGGCATTTTTGAATGCGCTTCCCGAGTTGCCGCCCTGGGCGGGAAAAGACGCGGCCGATGAGTGAACACGACCTGTTGATTCTCGCACCTATGCACGGAGTCACCCTTCGATTTCTCCGCAATGCTCTCGCCCGCCGTTTCAAAGCCCCGGAGCTGGCGGTCAGTCCGTTTATTTCTACGGTGGCCGGCGGAAAAATCAATCCGTCTCTGTTAGATGATGTCGATTTGAGTCGTGAACAGCGTATGCGCATCGTCCCGCAGGTTATCGGGAAAAATCCCGATGATTTGCGAGTGATGATCAGGGCGCTTAAGGCAATGGGGCATGACCGCGTCGACCTCAATGCAGGCTGTCCATGGCCGATGGTCGCAAAGAAGGGCAGGGGAGCGGGGTTGGCAAAGAACCGCGACAATCTGACAGCGATGCTCGAGGCGGGATGCAGCGAGCTTCCCGACGGCTTTTCAGTAAAACTTCGCCTCGGCTTTGAGCGCACGGACGAAATTCTGGAACTGATGCCGATTTTGAATTCGTTTCCGCTGGTCGAGGTCTGTCTCCATGCACGAACAGCCCGTCAGATGTACGAAGGCAATGTCGAACTTGACGCATTCGAAGCTGCGGCAGGTGTCTGCAAACATCCGATAGTTTACAACGGCGATATATTCACCGCTGAAATTTTCATCGGCCTTCAGCGCCGTTTCCCCCAGATCAAGCGATGGATGATCGGGCGCGGACTGTTGCGCAATCCGTTTTTGATGGAGGAAATTATCGGCGGCGAGACGAAATATGATTTGAACCGGATCCGCAAATTTGCTGCCGACTGCATGGACGCGTGTCTTGGCGAGTTGTCGGGACCAGCAGCGGCAACTGGACGCATGAAGGAGATATGGTCGTATCTCTGCTGCGGGATGCCCGGGAATCTAGGTGCGCGCCTGTGGAGAAGGCTGAAGCTGTGCCGCACTCCGCAGGAGATGGATATGGTGCTGGATTCGACGCTCCGTTGATCAGCGCCATTTCGTGCCCGTCCGAGCTTGGCGCCATTTACAGCGCGCTCATTATCTCTTCGGCAATCTGTCCGGCCTCGAGTCCGAATTTCTTCCGCAGTTCCGCAACCGAGCCGTGCGGAATGAATTCATCCGGCCAGCCGAATGATTTGATTCTGATTGGACAATCCGCTAGCTCCTCGCGGACCGCACTGCCGAACCCCCCCTTGAGTGCGCTGTTTTCCAGTGTGACGATCATTTTGGCGTTGGCGGCATGCGCGCGAAGCAACTTGACATCCAATGGTTTGATAAAGCGAGCATTCACCACACCGGCGTCAATTCCCGATGTTTTCAGCATTCGCGCAACCTCGAGCGCGGTGTCGACGAAATCGCCAAGCGCCCAGAGCCACACCTGCGATCCGTTTTCGGCGGCAAGCGCAACCGCGGACTTTCCGAGTTCGATCGGCGCGGCTTGAGCGCTGCCATCATATGTCACTTCTCTGGGGTAGCGGATTGCAACCGGTTTCCCATGGGCGAGCGCCCAGCGCATCATCAGCTTCAGCTCTCCGCGGGTGCCGGGTTGAAGAAGCACAAGGTTGGGCAGCGAGCGCAACATGGCAATATCGTACAACCCGTGATGGGTGGGGCCGTCGCGACCTACGCAGCCGGCGCGGTCAATGCCAATCACGACCGGCAACTCGCCAAGGCAGATGTCGTGCATCACGCAGTCGACAGCACGCTGCAGGAAGGTTGAATAAATTGCCACGAACGGACGCTTGCCGCCGGCGGCAAGACCCGAGGCGAACACTATTGCATGTTCTTCGCAAATTCCCACGTCAAAGAATCGGGTAGGATAGCGCGCGGCGAATTGATTCATTCCGGTTCCGCTTTGCATTGCCGCCGTAATGCCGATGACGCGCGCATCGTGTTCGGCAAGATGCACAAGCTCTTCGCCAAACGCCTCGGAAAAACCGGGCGTACTGGCCGGAGGATACAACCCATGCTGAGACGCGAGGTCGAACGGACCTACCCCATGCCAAGCGCTGGGTGCCGTTTCGGCAGGACGAAATCCTTTGCCTTTGACGGTCGCAATGTGCAGCAAGACGGGGCGATCGTATTCAGCGGCGGATTTCAATGCGTTGTCCAGTGCTTCAAAGTCGTGGCCGTCAATCGGGCCGATGTAGCGGATGCCGAATTCTTCGTAAAATGAATTTTTCAGCCACAGACTTTTTATCGCCTGTTCTATGCGATGGTAGATGCCGCGCAGGAAGGTCATGTGAAGTTTGTGTCCGGCCGCCTCCGCCGCGCGCTTGATGCGGTTGTAGTGGAGGTTGCCGAGCATTTTGCCCAATTGCCTTGAAAGGGCGCCGGTGTTGTGGGATATTGAACACTTGTTATCGTTGAGAATGACGATTACTTTCGATTTCGCCTCAATGATATTGTTCAAAGCCTCGAGCGATATTCCATTGGTCATGCATCCATCGCCGACAACGGCAATCACCTGGTTCCGCCCGGCTTTATCATCGTCCAGATCGCGCGCCACGGCAAGACCGATCGCTTCGGAAAGTGCCGCGCCCGCATGACCGGTAACCGATATGTCATATTCGCTTTCGGACGGTTTGAGGAATCCGGACAGGCCGTTCAATTGTCGCAGAGTTTCGAAGCGATCGCGTCGGCCAGTCATGATTTTCCATGGATAGGTCTGATGTCCGACATCCCAGACAATCTTGTCCGCCGGCGGGGAAAAGATGCGCAGCAGCGCAATAGTCAATTCTACTGCTCCGAGGGATGATGCAAGATGTCCGCCGTTTCTGCTGACGACGGCGAGAATTTCCTCGCGAAGTTCGGCGGCGAGCAGAGGAAGTTCGGCGGCGGCGAGTTTTTTTACATCATCGGGAGAGTTGATTCGATCCAAAAGCGGCAATGTCCACCTCGTTACGAGTAGTTGAAAAGGTCTGAAAGCGAATATTCTTTGCCCGTGACATTGTTGAGGGCGTTGAGAACCTTGTGCTGGGTGTTAGGGGTTAGTCGCCGCCCTTTGCAAGCTCTCGCCACCATTTTGTGATTCATCGGCTCCGAGGATGCGAGCACCAGATCGTGAGCTTTCAATCCGTGTTCCTGCAGAATCGCTGCGATGGGCTGTATGCCCAGATTGCGTTCTATCGTCTCTTCTTCCATGGTATTCTCCGTAAGTGCGCAAATTGTATCATGTTTTTACTTGACAGTAGAAGCAATAAATGCTTTAATGGACACGTTTTCAAGCGAAAGCAATGGGGGTATAGCTCAGTTGGTAGAGCGTTTGAATGGCATTCAAAAGGTCAGGGGTTCGACTCCCCTTACCTCCACCATCATCAAAGTCAAAGAGGGGGAAGTGCACTTCTCCCTTTTGTCGTTTCTACGGATGGCGTTCAAAACTCCGTAACTTATCGCCGTTCTCGTCTTTTGTCCTTCATGTTTCAGGTTATAGTGCGAATTTCCAGTCGCTTAACGGTTGAGTGGGCTCTGCTGAAGCGTATGGCGGTGGATTTGCCCAAGTGTATAAATATGAATTTCTTTATTAGCGAAGCGATTACGGTGCGGATGAACGAAATTTAGTGAAAAATGAAGAATGAATAGTGAATAACCGTGCGCACTCGTACCGAAGTCTGATGTCCTAAGTCCGAAGTCCTCTTCGATTATGTTGGGAACTAGGGACGTACCCTGCAAGTCACTCATTGGCACCGATCTCGCACGGGCAACTTTAAAATGAGATTACGGTGCGGATGAAAATCTATGGGAGGGCGAGCGTCCTCGCGAGCCGTGAGAAGAGGGCCTCTACGTTCTTGGGCAGGAGAAATATCAAGTCTGGGGGCAAGTCTGGGAGCAAGTCTGGGGGCAAGTCTGGGGGCAAGTCTCCTGACCGCCAAGGCCACCAGCCTTCGAGTTAAATCAACTTTCAAAATTCCAGTTCGCCAAATGTGTTCTTGCTAAATATTTGCGGTTTTGATAGCATAGAAGCCATTTTCGTTTGCGCAAAAGGTGCGGCCGCTCCGGGTGGAGCTGTGCGGTGTCCCGTAGTGGCAGGCAAAAACAACAAAAAAGAGCGTCGATAGAAGATGCCGTCGACAGCTCTGAAAGACTCAATACAATGGCAATTCGCAAACCCATGCCCGCGTCGGCCAAGACAGGGCCCATGTACGAAGCGATGATGGCGGCTTTGGCCTCCGAGAACAATCAATTCACCCCCGGTTCCATCATTAAAGGTACCGTCAGCGCCATCAAAGGCAACGATGTCTTCGTGGATATCGGCTACAAATCGGAGGGCGTGGTCAACGCCAATGAATTTTCTTCAGATAAAGAACCCCAAATCGGTGACGTCATCGATGTCATGCTGATCGAGCTCGAGAGCGAAAAGAGCGGTTCCGTCAGCCTGAGCAAGCGCCAAGCCGATGAAAAGATCCGCTGGGAAGCGGTTCTTGCTAAATACACCGAAGGGTGCGTTGTTACCGGTAAAATCACCAGCAAGGTCCGCGGCGGTCTTATCGTCGATGTCGACGGTGTCATGGCATTTTTGCCCGGCTCTCAGGTGGATGTCACCCCGGTGCACGATCCCGAGCCTTACCTCAACACCACCTGCGAATTCAAGGTCATCAAAATCAGCAACGAGCGCCGTAACATCATCGTTTCGCGCCGCGAGCTCATTGAAGAGCGCCAGGCTGACAAAAAGCGCGAGCTGCTCTCCACTCTGGGCAAGGGCCAGCGCGTTATCGGCCGCGTGAAGAATATCACCGATTTCGGTGCATTCGTCGGATTGGACGGCATCGACGGTCTGTTGCACATCACCGATATGAGCTGGGGCCGCGTAAAGCATCCGAGCGAAATGCTCAAGGTCGGCCAGGAGCTCGAGGTTATCATTCTCGATATCGATCTGGATCGCGAACGCGTCTCCCTCGGTCTCAAGCAGGCTTCGGAAAACCCCTGGAACAATATCGAAGGCAAGTATCCTATCGGCAGCCGTCTGCACGGCAAGGTTGTCAACCTCGTGCCCTACGGCGCGTTCGTTGAAATCGAACCCGGCGTCGAAGGTCTTGTCCACGTCTCCGAATTCTCCTGGACCAAACGCGTCGCCCGCGCCTCCGATATGCTCAATGTCGGTGATGAAGTCGATGTGGTGGTTCTCGGCATCGATTCCGGAAGCCAGAAGATCGCATTGGGCATCCGTCAGACCGAAGCCAATCCTTGGGATACCGTTCAGGATCGCTACCCGGTCGGCAGCCACGTTACCGGCAAGGTCCGCAACTTCACGACCTACGGTGCGTTCGTCGAGCTTGAAGATGGCATTGACGGCATGATCCACGTCTCTGATATGTCCTGGACGCGCAAGATCAACCATCCTTCCGAAGTTCTTCAGAAGGGGCAGCAGGTTGAGGCGGTCGTGCTCGAGGTCAATTCCGACGATCAGCGCATCTCCCTCGGTCTCAAGCAGACCCAGAGCGATCCTTGGGGCGACATCTCCGACCGTTACAAGATCGGTCAGGTTGTTACCGGCAAGGTTTCCAAGATCGCATCGTTCGGTGCATTTGTCGCCCTCGAAGATGGCGTCGATGGTCTTGTCCATATCTCGCAGCTCAAGGACGAGCATGTTGAAAAGGTCAAGGACGTGCTCAAGGTCGGTGACGATGTCGAAGCCCGTATCGTCAAGATCGACGGCAATGAACGTCGCATCGGATTGAGCATCAAGGCCGTCAGCATGACGGAAGAAGAGCTCAGCCGCCTTGAACAGGAGGCTTCCGTCACTGAACCTGCGAAGCTCAATGGGTCCGATAAGTTCGGTGATTTGGCTTCCGCTTTCGACGATGCTTTCGCCCAGTCCGAAGACACCTGGCAGCCTGGCGAGAAATAAGTCTTAACACAAGGAGTTTGAATCATGAAAATGACATGGCAACCTTCAAAGATCAAGCGTGCGCGTAAAATCGGGTTCCGCGCTCGCATGGCGACCAAGAGCGGCCGCAAAATCATTAACGCCCGCCGTCGCAAGGGCCGTCTGCGCCTGACGGCGGTCTAAGCGGCATGAGGAACCGGAAGACGTATGTCTGTCCGAAGAAAAAGTTCCTTTCGCTTGACGGGCGACCGTTACCACGCGGTGTTTGATGCGAACGAATCGTATCGGAGCCGCACGGTGGTGATGTTCGTCCGTCGTGGTGGCGACGCCGGTCGAAAGGCCGGCGTCGTTGTTTCGAAAAAAACCTTTCCGCTTGCGGTAGACCGCAACCGGGCCAAGCGCCTGATGCGCGAAGCGTTCAGATTGAACCGCGACCGCCTTGTTTCAGGGGTGGAGGTTGTATTGATTGCCAGAGGTTTCATGAATGGCAAGTCAATGCAGGATGTAGCAGGGGATATTCGATATCTCTTTCGCAAGTCCGGAATAGAAGCCCCCCGGGAGGAATAGCGGTGAAATCACCAATCAAATTGATTTCTAATGTAATTGTTTGGTGTTTGCTGCTTTTGGTGCGTTGCTACCAGATAGTGATCTCCCCCATGTTGGGGAATTGTTGCCGTTTCACGCCGTCCTGCTCCAATTACTGCATGGAGGCACTGCGCGTACACGGAGTTTTCAAAGGGCTGTGGTTGACAATCAAGCGATTGTCCAAATGCCGTCCGGGCGGTCCCTACGGCTACGATCCAGTGCCGCCCAGAAAAGAATGCTTATGAATAACAAAGAAAAATTTTTAGCCGCCATCCTCGCGCTTGGACTTGTCGCCTGGATGTTTTATTCGTTCAAGGTCGATGCGCCGCGCCGCGCCGAGGCGGCCAGACTGGCTGCCGAGCAGCAGGTTGCGGTCGTCGCTGCCGCCACTAATGTCGTATCGAGCACGGGGTCGGCGGTTATAACCGCTCCTGCTTCAAAACCGGTTTCCGCCCCGGCTGCATACGCCCATACGGCGAAAGAAGAGATTGTTCTCCTCTCCAACGAGCAGATGGAGGTTAAACTGTCATCCTGGGGGGCGATCGTGCGCAGTGTCCGTCTTAAAGGATACAATAATCTGCCGGGAGCAGCTTCGGCTGAGAATACCGAGGTTGTGCTGGGCGGATCAGGGCGCGGCGCACTGCGCATGGACGGAGTCGCCGGACTCGATCCGGCAGCGGATTATCAGGTTGTGCGCCAGAGTAATACGGTGGCCGTTTTCACCGCGAGCGCGAAAAACGGTCTGTCGATCGTCCGTCGCGTTGAAATTCTTCCCGATTATAAAATTGCGGTTCGCGATACCTTCCGCAATTCTTCCGATGCCGTATTTGAACTGTCCAGCAATACATTGGATGTCGGTTATCTGGAAAAGGGGACATCGGCAAACGATATGCTCTCGGTCGACTCCTTCTCAATCGCCGACGACGAAGTGGTTTACTGGGGCAACGAAAAGGAATCGCAGAATTTTCTGGCGGCGACATCAGGCGGTGGATTCGGTTGCGGATCATCATCGCGCTCTGCCGCCGGTCTTGCAGAATTTACAACACTGCCTATCCGTTCGAGTACCCGCTGGCTGGCGGTTAAGAACCGCTTTTTTGTAAGCGCCGCAATGTCGAACTGGGATGCCGAAGGATTTGAGTTCTGTGCCCGTCGCGACATGACTCGTGCGGAATACCGCCTGTCCGGCCTTTCCGCCCGTTTGCAGTTTGCCGCCCGCCAGATTCCCGCCAACGGGCAATGCGAGCGCATCACATCGTTGTTTATCGGCCCCAAGAAGCTCTCAATGCTGCAGAAATTTGATTCGGCATCGAAGCTCGATGAGGTCATGGAATTCGGAATGTGGTCATGGCTGTGCAAGCTGCTAGTCCCGACGCTGAACGGATTCTATGCGCTTATCCCCAACTACGGAATCGCAATCCTGCTGTTGACGGTTTTGGTTCGGGTTCTTTTCTGGCCGCTTACTCACAAGAGCACCGAAAGCATGAAGAAGATGTCCGAGATTCAGCCCAAAATCAAGGAGCTTCAAGCGCGATTCAAAGACAATCCCCAGAAGCTTCAGCAGGAAACATGGGCCATCTATCGTGAAAACAAGGTCAATCCGATGGCCAGTTGTCTGCCGATGCTGGTGCAGATTCCAGTGTTCATCGCGCTTTTTTACGTGCTTCGCAATTCGGTCGAACTCCGCTACGCTCCGTTCCTCTGGATTTCCGATTTGAGCGAACCGGAAAACCTTCTGGCAGGAATTTTGCCGATTCCGTTGAACATCCTGCCGATTCTCATGGCGGTGACCATGGGTCTGCAGAGCTACTTCACCCCCAGCGCCGGCGATCCTAAACAACAGCGCATGATGATGGTGATGATGCCGGTGATGATGCTGTTCATGTTCTACTCTTTCCCTTCGGCACTGTCGCTGTACTGGACGGTCAGTCAGGTGCTGGCAATCGTCCAGATGGTGCTGATACGCCGTAAAAATAAGAAGAGCGAAGAGCCCGGCGCAGGCGGCGGTGACGACCGCCCGTTGACGCGCCAGCAGCGCCGTCACGCCTAGGAGACTATCAATGACTACAGCAAAGGCATCCGCCGCTATCCTTTCGGTGTTGTTACTTGGTGGTTGCGTACCGAATCTGTACCGCGACACCTTTGTGCCCTCAAGCACGGTGCTTCCCGAAGGCGGTGCCTCTTGCGGAGTCAAAATGCGCATGGCCGATCCCGATTCGGTGCGGCAGCTTGTTTCGCAGGCGATGAGCGAGGGCTGGATCGTGGTCGGACAGTCCGGCTTCAACGGAATGCACAATCCCTGGAGTAAAGCGATAGATCTGGCTAAAGATAAAAAAGCGGATCTGGTAATTCTATGCGAGAATTTCACCAACATGGGCGAGCGCGATGCCATAGCGCTTGATACGGTTTATGTCCATACCTACGAGTTCGGGAATGTCAATATTTGGCATCGAGGCCGCCATCGCTCTCGCCCGTATTCGGGATTTACCACTACCGCCGTCTCACACGCCCGCCCGATTAAAATCCCCGTCCGACTCTACGACCAAAGCGCGGTGTTTTTGAAACGTGATTCGGGATCAGGAAAGTTCGGACTGATTTTAAGCTACAAGCCGCGCACCCCCGATGTGCCAAGCACGGCCCCCGTCGAGGTGAGCGTGGCGGTGGTGGTGAAGAACAGTCCCGCCGCCAGACAGGGAATCGCTCCCGGCGACAAGGTCGTCAACCTCAACGGTGTTGCGATCAAGACCTATGCGGATTTGGCAAAGGCGCTGGGAGCGGCAGAGGTTATCCGTTCCGCGCAGACCATCCCGGCGAAAGGAGCTGCGAAATGAAAAATTTTGCAATGGCATTGCTCGCATCAGTTCTGGCCTCCGGCTGCGTGATGGTGGATTTGGGTTATACCGCCAACGAAGATGTTCGCCGTCATGCGGTTAGTACTCCGCAAAAGGTTGATATTACCTATTCAGTCTCGTTCGATCAGCTACGCGGCGATTTTATCGCATCGCCGCAGAAAAAAGACATCATTGAGGCGCTTCGCGACAAATTGGCGGAAACGGGACTGTTCCGTTCGGTCAGCTATTCCGAGAATCCGACCGATTACCATGTGATGTTCAAGTTCTTTCTCTGGGGAGAGCTTGAAAAGGATTCGCAGGACTTGACGTTTGCCTCCATTGCCCTCGGTTGCGCTATCCCCATCTGGCAGGATATGTACTTTGACGGTTCCGCCCAGCTGTATCTGAAAAACATTCAAGTTGCTTCATCCGCGCATGCCGAGGTTTTGCGCAATTTCGTCTGGCTGCCATGTTTGCCGTTCGGTTGCATCTGGAATGCATGGACGGGGTGGTCGATGGTCGGCGACGGCGTACTCAACGCTCTGATCAACGACATCTCCGGAGAACACTCCCGCAGATTCTTGCGTTGATCGGTTTTGTTCCGCTACAGGTCGATAAGACGCTTGATGTCGTCGTAGGTCAACTTGGAAAGTACGGCACCGTCAGAGGCATTGACCGTGGCGTCGATCAGTTCCTGTTTTCGTCGCTGCATCTCCAGCACTCGCTCTTCAATTGAATCAGCGGTTATCATCTTGATGCTGTAGACGGTGCGTTTCTGCCCGATTCGGTGGGCGCGGTCGGTCGCCTGGTCTTCCACGGCGGGATTCCACCAAGGGTCAAAGTGTATCACTACATCGGCGCCCGTCAGATTCAGCCCGGTGCCGCCGGCTTTCAAGCTAATCAGAAAAATCGGAATGGACGAGTCCAGATTGAACATCTGACATTGTTCAAGCCGGTTTGAGGTCTGTCCGTCAAGGTAGCAGTATTTTACGCCGCGCTCCTCCAGTTCGCCGCGGATGATGCTCAGCATCGAGACGAATTGGCTGAAGACTAGTATCCGGTGGCCGCCCGCCATCGCATTTCCGACAATCTCGAAAAATGCCTCGAGTTTTTCCGAAGGTGCTTCGCCAGGAATTTTTTTGCGGTCTTTTATCAGATTGAGATGACAGCAGGTCTGCCGCATCTGCGTCAACAGCGCCAGAATCTCAAAACGCGAAGCGTCAAAGCCCTTGGCTCCCACCAGATCTTTGATTTTGGAGCGGCATTCGCCGAGTAGCTGGTCGTAGTAACGCTTCTGGTCGGGCGACATGCCGCAGTATTGAATCTGGACGATTTTGTCGGGAAGATCCTTGGCGACATCCTTCTTGATTCTGCGCAGCAGGAACGGATGCAGCTTGCGGCGGAGTTTGTCCTGCACCGCCGCGTCGCCGCCCAACGCCGGATCTGACAGCGGATCTTCGTAGTTTATCCTGAATTCGTCGTGATTTCCAAGATAGTCCGGCATCAGAAAATCCATAATCGACCAGATGTCGGAGACGCTGTTCTCAATCGGAGTGCCGGTGAGAACAAGCTTGCTGTCGGCATGCAGCTGTTTTACCGCTTTTGCATTCTGCGTGGTTCTGTTCTTTATGTGCTGCGCCTCATCGAGAACGATCGCCGAAAACCGGCATCCGTCATAATACTCCAAATCGCGCCGGATCAGCGCATAGGAGGTGATGACCAGGTCGCTGTTCCCAATCATGGCGAAAAGCTTGTCCCGTTTGGGACCGTTGATAACCAGGCGTTTCATGTGGGGCACGAATTTTTCAGCTTCGTGATTCCAGTTCTGTACCAAACTGGTCGGGCAGATCACCAGCGCAGGTTTGCCGCGAGCCTCCTCCCGGACGCGTTCAAGACTCAACCAAGTGAGAGTCTGCAGCGTTTTACCGAGCCCCATCTCATCGGCGAGCAGTCCGTTCATGCCGGAACATTCCAGAAAGCGCATCCAGTAGACGCCGTCTTTCTGATATGGACGGAGAATGCCCTCCAGCCTCTCGCCGAGCGGTACTTCTTTGATTTTCAGATTTTTGTCGCGATTGACGAGTCGCGCCCGGTTCTGCCAGGAAGGGGTGATTTCCAGATCAATGCCGTCCATTTCTGTAAGCGAGGCATGAACGAACGGGGCATAGATCTGCGGCATCCGAAAATATCCGGGGCGCTCGCTCTGGCGGCAGCGGCAGTCGTTGAATATACTGCGCATGTTTTCAACCGCTTCGGAATCGAAGAAGTATGTGCGCCCGTTGAGCTTCAGAAAACCGTCGCCGCGATTTACCGCCACCTGCACGTCTGAAGCGTTCAGCGATCCTTCGCCGGATGCGTCAAAGGAGAATCCGACTTCAAACGAACGCTCATCGACGGCATCGATGTTGACCACCGGGGTGATAACCGGAGTGGAGTCCATTAACTTTTCAAGTGACGGCGAAAAGGTGAATTTCCACCCCTCGCGCCCGAGCGCGGGCATGTCTTTGCCGAGGAATGTGAGCACTCGCCGCGGTTCGGTGATAAACAACCGTCCGTCCTGATCGCTGTGGAAGCCCCGCTTGTTCAGCAGCTTTAGCCGCGCTGCACGCTCTGCTTCGCGGTGGCGCGTGCGATAGCGCATGATGTTGTCGGGATCGGGAATCGCCACTTCCTCCGGGACGGATTCTTTGGCCCCTACCGGAATCTTATTCGAGCCGTACTCGGCGTACAGAACCGCTTGGATGGAAGCCGCGGTCCCCTTCAAATCCAGAATGAATCTCGGTACGATAGGCACGCATTCAAAAAGGCTCTCCCGTATCTGCATGATCGTCGGAAACACTCTTCGCAGCGTGGGAAGGTCCCGCCGGATGAAGGGTATGACCCGTTCCCGGGGAATTATCTCGTCTTGCTGGTAAATGGAATGGTAGGGCGGCGGCAGGATGTTTCGAAGCCTCATTATCTTCCCGGCATGGGTAACCACGCCGCTTCGGCCGCAGACGAGGAATTTCGGCCGTTCTCCTTCTTCTCCACCCGGAATTTCAGCCTTGGGATGGAGGGAAAGTTCGCCGGTGCTTTCGTCGATGTCGACCATGAGTGCGGATGGAACCGGTTCGCGGACCGTACGCCATTCTTCTTTTCCCCCCGCCACGATTCTTGCACCTTTGGCGCAGATCAATATTGTAATAAAATCGGATTGTGATAATTTGATCTGAGCAGGAGGCGCCCCTTCACAAATGTCTTCCAGCAGCGAAAGCAATTCCTCGTTTTCATCGCTCAGCTTAATGCCTTGCGCCGCCGGAAGCTGTGAAGGCGACAACGGTGCCGTGCCGTTTTCGGGAAGAAAGAACAGCCCGACCGGTATCGTATTGGCGTTCTGAAACTCGTCACGCCAGTTTGCGGTAAGCGACAGGCAGATTTTTACGGCGAGCCCCTTGGGCGAGCGCTTGACATATTGGCCGCTGCGTGACACCTCTTCCATGTGCTTTGCGTGCCGCAGCTCTTCGCGGTAACGCCGTTCGCGCTCGGGATCGGCATGGCGTTTCATCAGCGCAATGCCCAGCGCCACCACATGGCGGCAGATCATTCCCGAGTTGCGGTTGGCGGGGCAGGGACAGCGCGATTCGATGAAGCCGCCGGGCATAACTTTGAAACCGGTGGATATTTCCGATGCGTCGTCCCGGAGAATCACGCCGGTGACGACGTCGCCGTTGATGTCGGCGCGATGCACCGCTCCGCGCTTTTCGTCGGCCTTCGCCTGCTCGTAAACCTCCTGGCCCCCCCAGGAAATCAATTGCTGCTGGGTAAAGCGAATCATCATCTCATTCCGGTTCGTATGGTTTTACGAAACTTTCATGGAAATCAAATACGCCCTCGAACGCTTCATAGGCATCGTTTTCTTCTCGTATCAGAATTTTTTCATCCACCAGATTGCGCACCATCTCTCCAATGTCGCAGGTAGACCTGATTCCCCATTCCTCAAGAACCGTGGCCGCCATCGGCCCGAACGTCTCCAGCGCATTAGACTTGACCGCTTCGCAAATGTCGGCCGCCTTTAGGTGACGATCTGCCGTCTGTCGTCTCTTGCCCGATGTATAGCGGAAGCACTCCATGAGAAATGTATAAGCGTCGGCCTCGTAACTGGGATTGCGTTTCCGTATATTGCTCACCTTCACTCTGAAATCGTCATCCATCGCCAGCTCCGTCATTGCTTTAGGGCAAGGTGTTCTTTGACAAAGTCGCGCAACGAGGCGACGGTGCGGAACCGTTTTATGTCAAAGGTTTCGTCGGCAAGGGATATTCCGAACTCCTCCTCGACTCCGACGGCCAGTTCAAGCAGACATACCGAGTCAATGCCGCACGCCTCCACCAGCGGAACATCGTTGCCGATGGTTTCAGGGGCGAGTTTGAGAAATAAGCGGTCGGCAATCATCGTCTTGAGACGAGTTTCAATTTCCTGATCGGTCATCTTTGGCATCCTTCCTGTTTTTCTTTTCCGGCTCGTTGCGTCTGCCGTTGTCCCCGTTCGTGCAGAAGCTTTGCGTCAGCATCGCCGTCGCCTGCTGGAGATTCTCCAAGTGCTGATGAAAGACCAGTTTGAAAGGGCGCTCCAGACAGAACGGACGCATGAACGAGTGAAACCGCTCCGTGCAGACATGGATTTCCGCCGGGCATCCGCCGATGTCTTTGAGAAGTTTGAGCAAAATCGCAGGGAGCGAATTCCACAGCTCTTCAATCCCTCTGTCGCCGGAGATCGGCGAGCATGAAGCAATGCTTTTCTTTTCGCCGTTGACCGCCATTAAAACGTATTTCAGAGGTTCGCGTTTCCCGATTCCGTAGCAGTGAAGCGGAAGGAACCTGAAATCCATCTCGAGTTTGGCATCGGTCATGGGGAGGCGTTCGAACTCTTTTCTGATTTCTTCGGGAACGAACACTGAAAAACTAGGCTGGGGAAGCTTGGGTTTTTCCAGCGTTCCGTCCCGCCATTCCCCGTCTTCATCCTGCTGGCGCATGAAAATGCCGTAGGGCAGATTCCTTGTAAGCATCTCCCCATCATCTTCCAGACGCAGTAAAATCCCCAGAGTCTGATAGAGCAGCTGTTCCATTTTTTCGCAGTCGTCGATATCGGGCTGCCATGGTGTCATGCCGGGACGGATGGAGCGGACGAGCGGCCGGACCGGTTGCTTTGCACCGGTGGGGCGCCCGAGTGTTTTGAGCAGTTCCAATTCGCCGGGGAAAGCCATTTCGCCCCTGGTGAAATGCAGCTCGAGCATGTTCAGCTCAAGAAGCCAGCCGGGGACGGGGGGATTGCCGGGCTTGGAATATTCGACCATCTTCGACAGTTCCCGCCAGCCGCGCAGATATCGCAGAACCTGCATGCGGGACGCGGTTTCCCCGAAAAGCATAAACCAGGGCTCTTTATCCTCGTGCAGTTTGATGGCGACGATCTCCTTGTCGCTTTCGGCGATTTTCGGCAACAGCGGAAAAATTTTCTCGCCCAGCGTAATCAGGCGCTCCAGTCTCGACAACGCATTTTTTGTAAGGTTTACGTTTCCTACTTTCATGGATTTCGGTCTCCCATGTCGCATACTTTTCCCCAATATGCCAGAAATTCGACGTTGCCCTCTGGACCCAGTAGCGGCGAGGTCTCGCACCCGAGCCACCGGAGCTTCAGTTCGCCGGTCCCAAAGTTGCGAATGTCTTCGACCACCGCTTCTCGCACCGCGGGATCGCGTACCACGCCGCCGGGGACATTTTCGCGACCCGCCTCGAATTGAGGTTTAATCAGCGAAACGATTCTTGCTCCAACCGGCAGCACATCGGCAATGCGCGGCAGAATCAGCTTCAGCGAAATGAACGAGACATCGGTAACCCCTACCTCCGGTTGCTCCGGAAGATCTTCCGGCTTCAGAAATCTCGCGTTGAAGCTCTCCATGACGTGAATGCGCGGATCCTGTCTGAGTTTCCAGTGCAGCTGCCCCTTGCCGACATCGATGCAGATAACGCGCTTTGCGCCATGCTGCAGCATGCAATCGGTAAAACCGCCGGTGGATGAGCCAACGTCCATGCAGACCTTGCCCTCGACGGAAAAAGAGGGGAATGCTCGAAAGGCACCTTCGAGCTTTTCGCCGCCGCGACTGACAAAACGCTGTTTCTCCGCAACTTCAAGCGTCACGTCTTCTGGCCACTTGTGCCCGGCTTTGGTCTCGACCTGTCCGTTGACTCTCACTTCTCCGGCCATAATCATGCGCTGCGCCTTTTCACGGCTTTCGGCAAGTTGGGCCGCAACCAGCAGGTTGTCCAGACGTTCCTTCTTCATCGCCGCTCCTTTGCGCACGCTTCGTTCTCGACGAGGGTGTAACCGAATTTATGAACCAGCAGACGGACGATGCTTGAGAGGAACTCTTCCGGAGTGGATGCCCCGCTGGTAATGCCTAGGTCTGTATCGATGGTTTCCATAACCGGATTCAGCTCCTCGACCGATGAGACCAAATGCGCTCTTGCTCCCGCATTGCGCGCGGTTTCCGCCAGTCGTAGCGTGTTGGAGGAGTTTATCGATCCCAGAACGATGATGTTCTGCACTTCGTCCGCCAGTTTGCGCACCGCCTCCTGCCGATCTTTCGTGGCGTAACAGACACCCGCCGCCTCCGAGGTTTCCAGCTCGGGGATCTTCTTTTTGAGCAAATTGCAGATGGCGGCGACTTTTCCCGCCTCCATGGTGGTCTGCGAGACAACGGTGGTTTTCCCCGGACTGGGATTGAGCGCGGCGGCCTCTTCCTCCGATTCAACCACCACCACGCCATCGGCCTCTCCGCAAATACCCACGACCTCATCATGGTCGCGATGACCGATGCAGATAACGTTGTGCTTCTGCGCGGCGCTTCGACGGACCGTCTCGTGCACGCGGTTGACAAAGGGGCAGGTGGCGTCGATGCATTCAATGTCCCGTTCGGCCGCGGCGAGCCTCACCGCGGGAGAGACTCCGTGTGCCGAAAACAGAAGCTTGCCGCCCGAAGGAACCTCGTCCACGGTTTTGACAAAAACCATTCCTCGCCGGGAGAGCGCGTCCGCAATCTGCCGGTTGTGGACGATTTCATGTAGGCAGAAAACGGGGTGGTGGGGACTGGACAGTACGAGGTCTGCGGTTTTCACGGCGCGGGCCACGCCCGAGCAGAAACCGTGAGGCTCGGCAATGATAAGGCGCTTGCCGCCGGTGCTAGGTGTTGAATTCAAGGCCATTGCCTATCTCCCCAGCGCCAGACGCTGGGCCAGACGTTCGGGAAGTCCGGCATCCAGAACCTGACGCTGCGCGGCGGCGATGTCGTATTCAACGCGGACAAACTCCACAACCTTGCTCTTGTGGTCGTAAATGGCATAGGAACTGCGCGGATCGCCGTCGCGAGGCTGTCCGACGCTGCCGACGTTTATGAAATAGCGTTTGCCGAATTCAAGCTTAATGCTTCCGCCTGTCTCTTTGGGGTCCAAACGGGTGATGCCGTTGTGCTTCATGTAGATGATGGGCACGTGCGTGTGGCCATGGAAGCAGAGCTGGACGGTTTGATAGCTGAAGCTTGCCTCGGCGGACAGGGCGTCGAAAACGTAGCCCCAGTCGCTCGGGGTGTCAAGCGTGCCGTGCACCACCTGGAACGCGCCGAGGAGGGTTTTTTCCAGCGGCAGGTTCCGAAGCCACTTCTGGTCGTTCTCGCCCAGTTGGCGGCGTGTCCACTCGATGACGCTTGCCGCCAGCGGCTGAAAATCGTCCAGGCAGACGTCCGGACTTGAACAGTAGTGGTCGTGGTTGCCTCTGATCGTCAGACATCCGAGCTCTCTTATGCGCTGGATGCATTTGACGGGAGCGGCATTGTAACCGACTACATCGCCGACGCAAAGGAAATCCGTAACTCCGCGCGAACGTGCATCCTCAAGCACGGCGTCGAGAGCGATGATGTTCGAATGTATGTCTCCGAAGATGGCGAATTTCTTTTCCATTGGCGAAACGTTCCTTTAGACAATCTGGATGGCCGCCGCAGCCAGCGGTATATCCTCGGCCGTGGTGATTTTGATGTTCGGGCGCTCCCATTCGACGATGCGCACGGGCTTGCCGTACTCTTCCACCGCGCCGGCCTCGTCGGTGACGACCAGCTTCTTTTCCGTAACCTGAGCGTAGGCTTTTTTCAGAAGCTCGGCCTCCGCCGCCTGAGGCGTTGCAACCGCCCAGAGTTTGGAGCGATCGATCGTATGGTCGACCATGTTGGCCTTACCCGCGACCTTGACGGTGTCCCAAATTCTGGAGGCGGTTACCGCACAGCCGTTTTTGCGCGCCTGTTTGATCGTTTCGCTGATGAGTTCGGGCTTCACGCAAGGGCGCGCACCATCGTGAACGATGACGTAACGGGTATCTGGATCCATCTCTTTGAGCCCGCAGATTACCGAATCCTGACGCTTGTTGCCGCCGGTTATTATTTTGCGGATTTTCGAAATGCCGAACATCTGGGTCAATCCCTTTGCCGCGAGCATCTGATCACGGCGAACAACTAAAATAATCTGATCGATGTCCGGACACTGTTCGAACGCCAGCATCGACCAGACAACGACCGGTTTTGAACCTAAATTGACAAACGCCTTATCGATGTTGTTCCCCATGCGTTCGCTTTTTCCGGCTGCTACGATTATTGCTGTATTCATGTTTTAGTATCCTCCTGAAGATTCCGGGATAGTGTAAAGTTTTTCTTTTCTTTTTAACTGGAAGAATGGTATCAAATTGTAAGCTTATGCGCTATGTTTTTTTGCCATATTTTTGAAAATGCGGCGAAGTGGTTTGAAAATCCTCCTTTTGCGGGGAGCGGCGTCGATTTGGCAGGCGATCAAACGCCTCTGCACCCCCGTTCGAGCGAGACGAAACGGCGCCGCCGGTTTTTCGCGTGCAATACAATCTTGCCGTACGCTTTAGGTGCTGATATACTTGTGAACGTGTTGACTGCGTGGGTTTTCAACGGTGGGGAAATGAATGCGAATCCTTATTCGCGCTACGGCAATCAATATGTTTTACGATAACGAGAAAGGTTGTTAATCAAATGAACGCAGATCAATCCAAGGTGGTGGAATGCGTGAGCAGCAGTCGTATTATCGCGATCATCCGCGGATTTGAACCTGATGTCTGCCTGCATCTGGCGGAATGCTACGTCAAAGGCGGCATCCGAATGATCGAGGTCACCTTCCCCCAGTCGGCGCCGGAGCAATGGTGCCGGACGGCTGAAGCAATCTCGTTGATCAGAAACCGTTTCGGCGAACAGCTGCTGGTTGGCGCTGGAACGGTAATAAACGGCGAACAGCTCCAGATCGCGCGCGATGCCGGCGCGATGTACGCAATCTCGCCCAATGTGAACACTGAACTCATCCGCGAAACAGTGGAAAAAGGTTTGGTGGCAATGCCGGGAGCCTTGACTCCGTCGGAGATGGTTTCGGCGCATGAAGCCGGGGCGCAATTCGTGAAGATTTTTCCCGCGGGGGCTCTCGGAGCATCGTATGTCAAGGCGGTCCGCGCTCCGCTGTCGCACATTCCGATGCTGGCGGTCGGCGGAATTTCGGCTGCCAATGTGGAGGAATTTATCGCCGCCGGATGTGTTGGGGCGGGAGTCGGCGGAAACCTCACCAAACGAGAATTTATTGAAGAGAAAGCTTGGGATAAAATCACTGCCGTCGCGGTCGAACTGACGGAAAAAGTCAAAAAAGGAATGCAAAAATGAAAGTTGTCTGTTTCGGTGAAATCATGATGCGTCTGAACCCGGAAGGGTACAAGCGGTTTGTTCAGGCAAACGGATTCGAGGCTTCATACGCCGGAGGCGAGGCCAATGTGTCCGTCTCGCTGGCCAATTACGGCATGGAAGCGTCGTTTGTGACCAAACTGCCCGATAACGATCTGGGCCGGAGCGCGCGAAATGCGGTCAGGCAGTTCGGAGTGGATACTTCGTCCATCGTTTGGGGCGGTCCCCGGTTGGGCATCTATTTCGTGGAGAAGGGCGCTTCGCAGCGTGCCTCGAAGGTTATCTACGACCGCGCCGGTTCGTCGATAGCGCTTGCAAAGCGTGAGGATTTCGATTGGAACGCCATTCTTGACGGTGCGGATTGGTTCCATTTCACCGGCATTACTCCGGCATTGGGCGGAGAACTTCCGGCAATCTGTCTTGATGCGTTGAAAGTGTGCAAAGAGAAGAAAATCACCGTCAGCTGCGATCTGAATTACCGCGGAAAACTTTGGAGCCGCGAAGAAGCGGGCAGGGTGATGGCGGAATTGGTCCCGTATGTCAACGTCTGCATCGCCAACGAATCGGACATGGCCGACGTTTTCGGCATTCACGCGGGCGGTAGCGATATCGAATGCGGTAAACTCGATCGCGAAGGATACATTAATGCCGCCAAGGCGCTGCACGACCGGTTCGGCTGCGAGAAGGTCGCCATCACTTTGCGTAGCAGTCTTTCCGCCTCCGACAACAAATGGAGCGGGATGTTGTGGACCAGTGATCAGGCGGTTTTCGCCCCGGAGTACCTCGTTCACATCGTCGACCGCGTCGGCGGCGGCGATTCCTTCGGCGGCGGTCTCATCTACGCGCTCGCCTCCGGCTATGAAGCGCAGGCCGCCATCGATTACGCCGTGGCCGCCTCCTGTCTCAAACATTCAATCGAGCAGGATTTCAACCATGTCAGCGTCGCGGAGGTGAAGTCTCTGGCCGCCGGCAACGCTTCGGGAAGGGTGGTCAGATAATGCGCCGCAACGCCATCTTGAAACTGCTTTCTCTGCTCGGTCCGGGAATCTTCGCCATCGGATACACCATTGGAACCGGTAGCGTTACCAGCATGGCGATGACCGGCGCGGACTACGGTCTGAAGTTGGCTTGGGCGTTGCTGTTGAGTTGTGTTTTTTCAGGCGTGCTGATGGAGGCTTACGGGCGCTTCGCCTGTGTGACCGGCGAAACCTCTCTTCACGGTGTCCGCCGATATATTCCCGGCGGAACGCTGTGGGCGGTGCTTGTCTTTATCGGCGTGGTCGTGGGACAATACACTTGTATGGGAGGAATTCTCACCCTCTCCTCCGGGGCGATCTGCGAAATGCTGACGATGTTCTTCCCGGGCATCGAGCCCGGCGCGAGATGGATGGTATTGACGGTAGCGGTATTGATTATGGGTTTTATGCTCATGATGATGCTGATCGGGCGCTACGGATTTTTCGAAAAGCTGCTGGCGTTTTTCGTCATGATTATGGGGCTTACCTTCATCGCCAGCGCATTTGTCGTATGGCCGGATGCCGCAACCATGAAACGTGCGCTGCCGCCGTTGATCCCTTCGGGCGGCGAAGGGCTGCTGATGCTGGCCTCATTGGTGGGGACGACCTTGGCCGCGCCCACATTCGTCACTCGCCCGCTTCTGATCAAGGAGAAGGGCGGTACGGCGGCGACCATTCGGGAGCAGCGCATCGACTCCGCGGTGTCGGCGACCTTGATGTTCGTAATCAGCGGATCAATCATGCTGGTGGCGACCGGATCGCTCTTCTCCGAGGGGAAGACCATTGTCAAGATACTCGATATGGCCCATACGCTCGAACCGCTGGCTGGTCGTTTTGCGGTGGTGCTTTTCATGTTTGGTATTTTGGCGGCGGGACTGTCCTCCATATTCCCGATAATGATGGTGGCTCCGCTGCTGATGGGAGATTGGAAAAGTGGAGCGATGGACACGAAATCCCGGTCGTTCAGGATGTGGTGCCTGGTTGCATCGCTAGCTGCGCTGATAGTTCCTTTTCTCGGTGGAAACCCGGTATTTGTGACCATCATGGCGCAGATATCGAATGTATTTGTGCTGCCGCTGACGGTGGCGGTGATACTGTACATGTTGAACCGCAAGGCGGTCATGGGCGAGCACCGCGCGGGAGTGCTGTTGAACATCGGGCTGGTCGGCTCGCTGATATTCGCGCTGGCCATCGCCTATGCCGGTGTGGTCTCGCTGATTGAACGCTTTACGGCGTAATCGGCCTTCCGGACGACGCAAAATGCGTATGACAATTGGTGGATTTGTTTTGAAAACAGGAGTGGTTTGCAATGGCGAAGAAATGCAGTAATCCGTTTATAAATGTTCCAGCCGAACCAGATTTTGCGGCGATGATGCCGGAGTTGGCCGACAAGGCGCTGCCGCAACTCATAAAAATGGCTGAGAAGGGGCTTCATGAAATCGAAGCTTCGGACGATCTTACCTGGGACGGTTTTTTCTGCAAGATCGGCGACGCTTTCCGTCCGGTTGGCCGCGCATGGGGATTTCTGAGTCATTTCCTGTCGGTGTCGAATACTCCTGCCTGGCGCAAGGTATACGAGAAACACCAGATGGACGTTGTCTCGATCGGGATGATGTTCTCTCAAAATCCGAATTTTTTCTCGCGCATGAAAAAGATGCGCCAGACCCCGGAGATTTACGATGCGCTCACGCCTACGCGTCGCCGGATTCTGGACAAAGCGATCAAGACGATGGAGGATGGCGGTGCTGGACTGGAAGACGAGAAGCGTTTGCGCTATTGTGAAATCCAAAAACGGCTTTCGGTTCTGGGTACAAAATTCCACAACAACCATATCGATGCGATTAAAGCTTATTCATTGACGCTGAAGAAGCGGTCGGAAGTCGAAGGGCTGCCCGATTCTCTCTTGGCGGTGGCGGCGCAGACGGCGAAGGGCGATGCCAAAAAAGGACCGTGGAAAATCACGCTCAATCAGGCGGTCTACGCGCCGTTCATGTCCTACAGCCGCAATGCAACCGCGCGAGAGGCGGTCTATCGCGCCAGATGTGCGCTAGCGTCGAGCGGCAAGTTTGACAATCAGCCCGTCATCAGCGAGTATCTTGCGCTCAGCGACGAAATGGCGAAATTGCTGGGATACGGATGCTATGCCGAATGGAGCCTTTCCAACAAGATGGCGGGCAGCGTGGAGAAGGTTGACCGGTTGATTTCTGAACTGGCAGCTGCTTCATTCGAAGCGGGGCGGTCGGAACGGAACGAACTTGAGCGTTTTGCCGAGGCGTTTGGCGATCCGTTGTCGGGGATGAAGATCAAGGATGCCCCGTGGAATATCTCGTACTGGGTGGAGAAGCAGCAGCAGGTGCGCTACGGATACAGCGATGAGGAGCTGTCGCGTTATTTTCCGTTTGAACGGGTTTTGGACGGATTGTTCAAATTGGCCGAACGGCTCTTTGGAATTCGCATTTGCGAGGAGAAGGGTGCCTCCGTCTGGCACAAGGATGTCAGGTTCTTCCGACTTTACGAGCGGGACTCCAAGGAGAGTTTCGCCGCATTCTACCTCGATCCGTATTCCCGCCCTGGGCTGAAGCGCAGCGGGGCGTGGATGAACGATTTTGCCAGCAGATGCCGGAAGTCGGACGGTTCGGTTCGCAAACCGCTGGCGGTCATCGTCTGCAACCAGACGGTGCCGGTGGGGAAGAAAAAGCCGGTTATGAGATTTGCCGAGGTAGAGACGCTGTTCCACGAGTTCGGTCATTGCCTGCAGCATTTGCTTACTGAGGTCGACGATGTCGATGCTTCGGGAATCAACGGCATTGAATGGGATGCGGTGGAAATCGCCTCGCAGTTCATGGAGAACTGGTGCTACGAAAAAAGCGTCATCACCGATATCGCCCAGCACATCGACAGCGGCGAAGCGCTTCCCGGCTGGCTGTTTGACCGGATGCTTGCATCGCGCAACTACCGCGCTGGCACGATGATGCTTCGCCAACTCACTTTTGCCGCGCTTGACATGGATCTTTATGCGCGTTATCCCCGGTTTGACGGAGATACGCCGCAAAAGGTTGCAGAGGATAATTTTGAAAAATATTCGCCGACCCCTTGTTTGCCGGAGGATCGTTTCCTTTGCTCGTTCGGTCATATTTTCAGCGGTGCGTATTCGGCCGGTTATTACAGCTACAAGTGGTCGGAGGTGCTGTCGGCGGATGTTTTCGCGGCATTTGAAGAGGCGGGGTTGAACGACGAGGATCGTGTGCGCGAGACCGGGAGACGCTACCGCAGCACTTTTTTGGCGCTTGGAGGCAGCGTTAAACCGGCGGAGGTGTTTCGGATGTTCCGCGGCCGCGACGCGTCAATCGAAGCGTTGCTCAGGCATTCCGGGTTGAAGTGAGAAGAATCGAGGGGGTGGCAATGGAATCGGCGAAAACGGAAAATAACGGCGGGCGTCTGGCCTCGCTTGACATCCTGCGCGGCTTTGACATTTTCATGCTGGTGGCGGGGCATACCTTGATTTATCGTCTGTTCAAACTGGGAGTGTTTGGAGATGGCGAGTTCAGCAAGGAGGCGATTCGCCAGCTAGGGCATTGCGATTGGATCGGTTTTACCGTCTGGGACATGGTGATGCCGCTCTTTGTGTTCATGGCCGGTGCAGCGATTCCGTTTGCGCTCGAAAAATATGCAACGCCGCTGGTTTTCTACAAGCGTCTGCTCAAGCGCGTTGCGCTGCTGTGGATACTCGGCATGGTGGTGCAGGGGAGATTGCTGGCATTTGATTTGCACAAGCTGGCGGTCTACTCGAACACGCTTCAGGCGATTGCAGTCGGTTATGCGGCAAGTGCGGTGATTTTCTATCATAGCCGCAAAAATTGGATTCGTCTGGCGATTGCCGGGGTTATTTTTGCCATTTATTGGGTGGGGTTTGCGGTCGGCGGCGACTTTACCAAGACGGGGAATTTCGCGGAAATCGTCGATTGCAAGGTGCTGGGACGGTGGCGCGATTTGGTGCAATGGAGCAAGGACGGCACCTGGAAATTCAATCATTATTACAGCTACACCTGGGTTTGGAGTTCGCTGGGTTTTATTTTGAGCGCATTGGCCGGTGCGTTTTGCGGACAACTGCTCAAGGGGGAAAAGAGCGCAAGGCGGGCCTATGTGCTTTTGGGTGCGGGGCTGTTGGCGCTGGGCGCGGCATGGGGTATGAGTCATTGGGTGCCGATCATCAAAAAGATCTGGACGCCTTCGATGGCGATATGGGCCGCGGGTTGGTCTGCGCTGCTGCTTGGCGCGGTATACTGGCTGGTCGACATAAAAGGTTGGATCAAGGGCTTGGGTTGGCTGAAGATTTACGGGATGAACTGCATCTTTGCCTACGTGGTTGCCCATGTGGTCAATTTCCGTTCAGTGGTCTGCTCATTTATTTTCGGGGTGGAGCAGTATGTGAGCAAGGGGTGGTTTGATTATCTTGTTCGCGTTGGCAGCATCGTTATCGTTTTTCTTCTGCTCTATTGGCTTTATCGTAACCGGAAATTCATCAGAGTGTAAAAAAACGTGTACGCGCATAGTTCTTCCGCCACCGGCGGTGACGCGTTATTGAGTGTCCGGTCCTGATACCTCTAGCCCGATTCATTCTTCATTCATCAATTTTCATTAGATTTCGTTCATCCGCACCGTAATCTCATTTCTTCAGACTCGCGGGCCGTCGCCCTTGGGCGTGAAGGTGGACCTCCTCCTTCGTGCCTTTCTCTTTCCGATTATCCCGGAATCCCGTTTGATATTGCCGTTCTCGGTGATAAGGGGTAGGCTTTTTATTACGGGCTTTTCCAATTTTGCTTTTTTTGATAAGATGGAATCATCTGATTGTTATGTGGATTAAGTTTGCACTGTCTTGGTGTGATGTTGGTCGTATTGGAGTTCATGTATGAAAAAAAATCTTCTCGCTCTGTCGGTTGCTGCTTTGATCGCGTCTGGATGCAGGACTGTCACCAGTGTGGTGGACATCACTCCGGTTTCGGCTTTCGACGTGGAGCGATTTGTTGGCACCTGGTATGAGCTTGCCCGCTTCGACCATTCCTTTGAGAAAGGGGCCGACCACGCCCAAGCACATTATTCCGTCAATCCCGATTCGACCATTACCGTTGTCAATCGCGCCAAGTACAACGGGGTGGCGCGCGAGGTAAAAGGCAAGGTCCGTCTCACCAAGACTCCCGGCTTGATGCGCGTCTCATTCTTCGGCCCGTTCTATTCCGATTATCGTGTGCTTTTCATCGACAAGACTTACTCCCATGCCCTGATTGGAAGTGGTTCCAGCGATTATCTCTGGGTGCTTTGCCGTTCCCAAAAACCCGATCTGACGGTACTGGCGAAAATCATGAGCGAAGCGAAGCGCAGAGGATATGATATTTCCTCGCTGATCTGGGTCAATCAAGATTAGTCTCCGGAACTCTCATGAGCGACTTTTTGCTTTCGCTTCAAAAGGTAACTTTGGCTTTTGGCGGCGCTCCGGTACTCGACGAGGTATCCGTCTCGATCTCGCGCGGTTTGCGCGCCGCCTTGACCGGCAGAAACGGCGAAGGCAAGTCGACTTTGATGAAGGTTATCGCCGGTGAGCTAGAGCCCGACAGCGGCGAAATCGTACGTGCCCCCGGCGCAAAAATAATCTATGTCTCACAGGAGGTTCCCGCCGACCGCCCAGATGATGATTCGTTCAATGAACTTTCCGGAGGCCGTCGCAGGCGTAAGCTTCTTGAAGAGGCGCTGCTGGCAAAGCCCGATTTGCTTTTGCTCGACGAGCCGACCAATCATTTGGATGTCGAAAGCATCGATTGGCTTGAAGGCTTTATCCGTCGTCAGCGTGAAATGTCGGTGATGATCGTCACGCACGACCGTAGATTTCTCAAGAAAGTCGCAAAGACCATCTACGATCTCGATCGCGGTGAATTGTCGGGGTGGGAGTGTGATTACCCGACCTTCTTGGCGCGCAAGGCAGATTTGATCGCAGACGAAGTGGTATACTGGGAGCGGAAGTCCAAGAAACTCGCGCAGGAAGAGGCGTGGATACGTCGCGGGGTGAAGGCCCGTACCACGCGCAATGAAGGACGGGTGGCGGCACTGAAAAAGCTTCGCGAGGAATTTGCACTTCGCCGCGTCAGCACTTCGTCCGCCACAATCAGGCTGGATACCGCCGTTCCAGGCGGAGTCAATGTCTTGAAAATCAAAAATTTGCGTTTCGGCTACCGGCCGGAGAAACCGATAATATCGGACTTTACCGCAACGGTGCTTCGTGGCGAGCGAATCGGCATCCTCGGCGGCAATGGCAGCGGGAAAAGCACTCTTTTGAAGTTGCTGACCGGGCGGTTGACACCAGACTCGGGTGTGGTTGAACCGGGGACCAATGTTGAGATGGTCTTTTTCGATCAGCTGCGCGACGAACTGAAGCCGGATTTGACCGTGGGCGAGAATATCGCCGAAGACCGCGATGAAGTGACGGTTGGAGGTGTGCGCAAGCACATATATTCGTATCTGGCTGATTTTCTCTTTCCCCCAGAGCGGGTGCGCACTCCGGTCAGGGCGCTTTCCGGCGGTGAACGCGCCCGGTTGATGTTGGCAAAACTATTTCTTAAGCCATCCAATCTGCTGATTATGGATGAGCCGACCAACGATCTGGATATCGAAACGCTGGAGTTGCTGGAAGAGCAGCTGTTGGCATATCGGGGAACCTTGTTGCTGGTCAGCCACGATCGTGAATTTCTTGACAATGTGGTTACGTCAACATACGTGCTTGAAGGTGATGGTGAAGTGCGCTGCTATCCGGGCGGTCATGCGGATTACGAAGCGCAGTCGGCCGCGCGCCGCGCCGCCGCCAAAGAGGCTGCATCTGCGGCGGACAAATGCGTTTCCGTTCCAAGAGCGGCTCCGGCGGCGGGGGCGAAAAAACTCGGCTTCAACGAACAGCGCGAACTGGCGGCCCTGCCCGGTTTGATTGAAAAGATGGAGGGCGAGCTTGCGGAAATCCGCGAGTTGCTTTCCGACGGGCTTTTGTTCCGCAACGATCCGGCGCGCGCCACGGAACTTAACAATCGTTTGCCCATGCTGGAAATAGAGCTTGAGAAAGCGGTCGACCGCTGGGCTGAATTGGAAGAGCGTAGATGAGCGTCGGGGACTTCTCGCTGACGCAGTGATGACAACGATTAGGACAACAGGAGGATACAAATTATGAAACGCAGAGATTTTATGGCATTGGGCGCATGCGCAACCGCTGCGCAGTGCATGGCAGTACCGGTTCCGAAGGTGGATTTGTCAAAACTTACCATGGACGATTATGAAAAAGCGGTGGCTTTGCTTGACTCCACCAGGCCTGAAGATATCGCTAAGCGCAAGCCGGCGCTCGATATTATGCAGAAATACATCTGGGGGCTTGAAAAGGGGAAGAACTATTCTGATTTCTGCAAGGCCGGGCTTGAGATGGATGAGGCGGCCGTCAAAAAAACGCATGAGACATTCCCGGCGTTGAAATGGTACGACCATGGCTTTGACAAGGTGCTCAAGGAGATGAAGGAAACCAAAGTCGAAGGCGCTAAGCCGGCTATCTGGTATGTCTACAACATGGGTATCGTGGTGAAGACGAAAACCTGTTCCTTTGCGATTGATTTGTGCCATCGTAAAGCTGCGGCGATGGTTCCGCATATTGATTTTGCAATCTGCTCGCATCGTCATGGTGACCACTACACCGAGGAGTTTTTCCGCGCGATGTGGAAAGCCCAAAAGCCGGTCATGACCAATTTCATCCTCTCCAAGTGGTATTGCAAGCGGGATGGGGAGTTCAATCACAAGGGATTGAAAATCCGCGCAACAGAAGCGGATCACAATCCGAATCTGCGTTGGGCGATTCTCTGCTCCGAAATCACCTGCGGTGAAGGCGAGGATACCTATACGCTCTTCCACTCCGGCGACTGCAACCGCGCAGACCATCTGCGCCCGGCAACGAAAAACCCCGATATCTTCTTCGGACACTGCGCCATCGGGCTTAATTTCAAAACCGCGTGGAACACGACCATGCCGGCGAAAATGATGGTTCCTCTGCACCATCAGGAACTTGGGCATCTGGCTGGACGCTACCGCTGTGTGGCATTCGGAGACGAACCTAAATGGGTGCTGCACGAGATGAAGAAACTTGGCGTTCCTTCGGTTATGCCGGTCTGGGGAGACCGAATCGTTTAATCGGATGGGAGGGATTATGGAGCTGATAGCAAGTTTTCAGGTCGATCACACCAAAATTGTTCCCGGGATATACGTCTCGCGGGTTGACGATGTTGACGGCCGGAAGGTCACCACTTTTGATGTCCGCATGAAGTGTCCCAATATCGAACCGGCGATTGAGCCGGCTGCGTTGCATACGGTGGAACATGTCATTGCCACCTATTTGCGCAACGATGCCGAATGGAAGGACCGGATCGTTTATTGGGGGCCGATGGGATGTCTTACCGGCAATTATCTGATAGTCAAAGGGACTCCGGCACCGCAGGATCTCTACGAATTGCTGGTCAGGGCGTTTGAGCACCTGCGTGATTACGACGGTGAGGTGCCCGGAGCGACCGCGGTCAATTGCGGTAATTATCTCCTGCACGATCTGATCGGAGCCAAGACCGAGGCCGCACAATTCGTCGAGAGGCTGCGCAGTAATCCGTCGTTTGAATATCCATTGTCGGACCGCATCGAGGCGGAACCGGGCAAGACATTCTATGACTCGTAGATCGCACGAGTAATCATTTGAAGATGTACATTGCCGCCGCTACCGCAGGCGGCAATGTCGCGATTGAGAGTAGGGTAGTGCCGCTTACCAGACCCGTTGCAAGCGGCATGTTCTTTTTATATTTTGCGCTGAGCACGGCGACCAGCGCGGCAACTGGCGCCGCCGCGGCGATAACCAATGCGATGCTCGCCGGACGTCCAATATTGATGAAGGGGCGAGTGATGCATATCAAGCCGATCATAAGCAGCGGAGAGAGCACAAGCCGTATAGCGGCCGCAAAGTAGAATGCTGCGCTTTTCGCGATGATTGCGGGTTTTACGCTGCCGAGATTATAACCGACCGCCAACATCGCAAGCGGCGTGTTTAATGAAGAGAGCGCGTAAAGAGGTTCGGCAATCGGTTTGGGAATGGTACAGGACGAGAAGAAAAGCGACAGCCCAATGGTCAGACCGATGCATCCGGGATTTACGAAAATCGGGCGCAAAGAGGATTTGGTTTTATCCTGCAATGTCGCAATGCCCCAGGTCCAGATGAAGCAGTTGAACGAGGCGATGTATACGCTGCCGAAAAAGACACCGGCCTTGCCGAGAATCGCATATTCGAGCGGCAATCCCATAAATCCCGCATTGGAAAAAACCGAGGCCATCCGGATTACCGGGTTTGAGTCGTCCCGCCCGGGAAACAGCGCGGTGCAGAGTAGTATCAGCAATATGTGGAATATGGCGGAAATTGCAGCGGTGATTGCAAGATCGCCGAGCAGTTCAGATTGAAAAGGGCATTGGAATGCGTCGATGATCAGTGCTGGCGTAACGATATTGACCAGCAGTTTTACAAGTGATTCAACGGCTTTGTCGGTAAGGATGTTTAGACGGCGGCACAAAGCTCCCACACCCATTAAAATGAAAAGGGTGCATATTTGAGATGCTGTCAGCAGCGTATTTTCAATAATCATTTTCGGACCTGCACGCAATGTTTATAAGGTGCACAAGCAGTTGCGGAGTTTAGCACAACCGGAGGAGCCCCGCAACAACGATCGTTTGACACCGGAATGATGGGTGTGGTATATTTTTTCCATGTTTATATTGCGTGCATTGAGAAAATTGGGGGCCTCGGCGGTGTATGCTGTGGCTGTTCTCCATGTCGCATTCTGTCTCTGCGGACCGGTGCAGATATGCCTCTGTGATCCCGATCCCGATGACTGCGGCGAACATTGCCATGACTGCGGCGAACATTCCGAGGACGAGTGTTTCCATATCTCCGTTGATGTGGACGACTTCCTAGCTCCGCAGACCAGTGTGTCGCTTCAGCCACTCTCCATCGCTCTTTTCCCGGCCCCATCACCGCAGATGATGGAGATTCCGGTTCGGCCCCGTCCGAGGCCACATTCTACAGCCCCGCCCGACAGCGGTGGAGGCCAATATATTTCATATTCCAAGCGGTTGCACCCGCTTTCTTGAGTTGAGTTCCGGCGCGTTGGGTGCAACGCGCCCTGCCGTGATGTTCGACGCATCAGGGTATAGTGTATCCTGCCATGACGTTCAACTCACGGTGTTTTTGTCGGAAGCAACTGCAGTACCTCACATTCGACGGTGCGGGGAGGAATCATGAAAAGGACATTCAAATTTATAGCAGACAACCCTAAAACTGTTATTGCCGCATTGCTGATCGCGGCAGTCGTGGGTTTCAGGACCTGGCAGAAGCTTGCCGTGGACGTGTTTCCCGACATTTCAGTTCCGCGTGTCACCATTCAGACCGAGGCGGGCGGACTTACGGCTGAGGAGGTAGAGCAGCTTGTTACGATACCCATCGAATCCGTGATGAACGGCATTCCGGGAGTATCGACGATACGCTCCAGCTCCAGTGGCGGACTTTCTTTCGTATGGGTGGATTTCGATTGGGATGTCGATGTCTCCCGAGCCAGATTCGACGTGTTCGAGCGTCTTGCCCGCGTGGAGGGAACGCTCCCCGAAGAGGCCCATGCGGAAATAGCTCCGATAGTTTCGGTCACGGGCGAGATTATGCTTGTGGCGCTTACTGGCAAGAAAGGCGGCGCATCTGCGCTTGAGATGCGCGAACTTGCAGAATATGACCTCAGAACCCGTCTTCTGGCGATTCCCGGCATCGGCGAGGTGGCGGTCATCGGCGGTCGCCTTCCCGAATACCGCGTCGCCGCCGATCCGCGACGTCTCGCGGAGGCGGGGCTTTCGCTCTTCGATGTCATGGAGGCCGCACGCGATACGCGCACATTCCTCAGCGCCGGATATTTGGCTAACGTCGGAGGAGAGGAAGTGCCTTTGAGGCAGATCGCGCGCGCCGACACTCTCTCCGCACTGAGAGAGTCCCCCGTCCCGCTTGAAAACGGAGGCACGCTCAGGCTCGGTGACGTTGCGGATGTCTCGGTCGCAGGCGCACCCCGCCGCGGCAGCGCATCGTTCAATGGGCACGAGGCCGTTGTTCTTTCGGTGCAGAAGGCTCCGGGCGGCAATACGCCCGCGCTAACCGAAGAACTCAGCCGGGTCCTCGCTGAATTTTCAGAGTCCGTCAGGGCCAAGGGAATCGAGGTCCATTCCGACGCCTACCGTCAGGCGGATTTCATCAACGCTTCGATCAAGGGCGGTGGCGAAGTCGTGCGCGACGCGGCCATCATCGTTATTGCGGTGTTGCTCCTGACGCTCCTTGAACTGCGCACGATTCTCGTCGTGCTCTGCACGATGCCGATATCCATTCTTCTTGGACTGATGTTCTTCCCGATGTTCGATCTCGGCGTGAACGTGATGACGCTCGGAGGATTCGCGGTCGCCGCCGGAGATATCGTGGATGCGGCGATCATCTTTACCGAAGTGATGCGGCGCAAACTCGGAGAGAATTCCGCTTTGCCGCCGACTGAAAGGCGGTCTGCGAGTGCGGTTATAGCGGATGCGGCCGCAAGCGTCGCGCCGGGTGTTCTCTTCTCGACGCTCATCGTGGTATTGGTGTTCATACCGCTTTTGATGCTATCTGGGCTAGAGGGGCGTTTCTTCCGTCCGCTGGCCCTTTCGTACATCTCAGTGTTTGCGATGTCGCTTATCTCAGCGTGGACCGCCGTTCCGGCGCTTTCCCGCCTACTGCGTCTTGGCGGCGGCTGCAAAAAGCCACCGGAGAAGATTGAAGATGCGGGCGTATCTCTCGGCATCCGCATCATGCGGGCGATGTACCGTCCGTTCCTCGCGTTCGCTCTGCGCTTCCCGAAATGCGTACTTCTGCTTGCGTTCGCGGCGGCCGGATACGCGGTGTATGTGGCATCGGGATTCGGTTCGAGCTTCCTGCCGCCGTTCCGCGAAGATTCGTTCAATGTGATGGTGTCGCTGCCGCCCGGCGCGTCGCTCGCCGAAACGGAGCGCGTCTCAGAGGCATGCGTGCCGGCGATGGCGTCGATCCCCGGCGTGCTCTCCGTCACGCGCCGCACCGGACGCGCCGAGCGCGACCAGCATGCCGAGCCGGTGTCCAGTTCCGAGTTCGTCGTCCGTGTCGATCTGAGCGGCGACACGGAGGCGGTGCGCGACCAGATCCGCGAACGTATCGGCAAGATTCCCGGATGCGCGTTGATCGTGGGCTATCCGATCGCCCACCGCATCAGCGCGGTTCTGTCCGGAACCGAGGCGGAACTTGCCGTGAACGTATTCGGCGAGAATGTGGATGTCTTGCGCGATACGGTGGCGAAGATGAAGAGGGCGCTTGAGTCTCATCCGGGCGTTTCCGACGTCCGCGCCAACCGGGAGATTACGGTGCGCACGTTCCGCATCGATTACGACATGCCCGCGCTCGTCGAGGCGGGTATAACTCCGCGCGAAGTCGGCGAACAGGTGGCGGCGGCGTTCAACGGAGCCGAGGTCGGAGAGGCGCGCGACGGGCTGCGCAAGCGGTCGGTCACGGTGCGCCTTGCGGGGGATGAGAATCTCCATGATCTGAATACCGTAAAGTCGCTCGTCGTCTCCGGCCGCGCCGGGAAACGCGTTCGTCTCGACGATGTGGCGCACGTGGTTTCCGAGGAGGCGCCGAATCTCATGCTGCGCGAAGGCGGCCGCCGCAAGGCCTTGATTTCGTGCAACCCGGCCCCCGGTGAAAGTATCGGAGATCTCGTGGCGGAATTGCGCACTCAGCTCACGCCGATTGCGGCGGAGGCAGGATGTACTGTCTCCTTCGGCGGAAGCTATCAGGCCCGCGAGAGCGCCGGGCGGCGGCTAGGAATTCTCGGCGTCGGACTCATAGCCGCGATATTCTTCATTCTCGTCTTCGCGCTCGGCTCCGGTCGCGCCGCGGCACTTGTGATGCTCAATGTTCCACTCGGACTCGTGGGGTCGGTCACGGCGGTGGTGCTTGCCGAACCGGTTCTTTCGGTCTCGTCGCTGGTCGGGTTCGTGACGGTGATAGGGTTCATGCTCCGAAACGGGATCTTGCTTATAAACTGCTATCGCGACCGCATGGACGCAGGCTCAACCATCGTTGAAGCGATTCGCGACGGCTCGGAGGAGCGTATGGCGCCAATCGTCATGACGTCGCTCACGACGGTAATAGGTCTCATCCCGATTATGCTCGCGGGCAACAAGCCCGGAGGCGAACTCTTAGCACCGCTCGCCATCGTACAGTTCGGCGGACTCCTCGGAGCGACGGTGCTAAACCTCATCGTGTTGCCTGCGGCGACAAGAATCGTTGGACTCGGACCGGAGGGACGCTAATGAAAAAGATCGATGTGAAAATATTTTGCCTTCTGGCATTCACCGCCGCGTCGGTGACGGGATGCCGTACTTATGAAGCGAATCCGATAGACTGGGAGGCGGAGGCGCGGGTGGGGGTTACGAATGTGATTAGCATATCCTCCGTCGAGGATGCGGCCGAACTTGCGCTTGTCGGAAACCGGGAACTGAACGCAATGCGTCTCAAGGCTGGAGGTTCGGCCAAGGTCGCGAAAGAGACCGGATGGTGGGAAGATCCGGAACTCGACTTCGATCTTATGCGCATCGTCAACCCGAGCGAAAATCCGTTTCTCGGGGGAGGAGCGGTAGCGTTCACAATTCCTCTCTCTGGCGCGCTCGCCCTTGATGAAAAGGCGGCCAAGGCTTATGCCGAGGCGGACGCGGCCGAAATACGAGCGGCTGAATTGGATATCGCCGCGGAAGCGAGGCGGGCCGTCATTCGGCTTCATGCGTTGCGCATGCGCGGCAAGAAGCTTGTCGCCTGGAGCAGGGACAAACAGGCGGAACGTGCGCGCAGGAATGTCAAGCGTCTGTATGAAGCCGGAGAAGTTAGCGCTTCCGATCTTGCGGGATTGAGCCGCAGGATGCACGCGCTTCGGCATGAGATCATGGAGAACGGAAAAGAGACGGCCTCCGCAGAAATCGGATTGCTGCGTCTCCTGGGACTTCGTCCCGGATGCAAAATCGAACTGGCGCTTGCGGATGTGAAGGATGTCGTGAAGCCTGCCGCGAACGACAATCCGCTTGAGCTCGTCAATCATCCGAAGGTCGCCGCAGCGCTCGCGCGTCTCGGCGGCACCGAACAGGCGCTCCATGCCGAAATCCGTCGCCAGTATCCGGATTTGAAACTCGGTCCTGCCTATGTCAACGAGGAGGGATTAGACAGATTCGGTCTGGTGGCAGGCATAACGATTCCGCTCTGGAACCGCAACCGCAAGGGGATTGCCGAGGCGGAAGCGGCGCGGGACGAGGCGCGTCTTTCGGCGATAGACGCATGGCGGGCGCTTGTATGCGATGCCGCCGAAGCTCGTGCGAATCTCGCACGGCTTTTGGATCACCCATCGGTGCCGCCAAATGAACGCGAGTATGCCGAACGGCTGGCCGACGCGGGAGAGATTACACCGCTAGAGTATCTTGATATCCGGGATGAAATAGTGGAGCTTGAGCTTGCCGATGTGGATTGGCGGCGCGATGTTGCGCTGGCGGTTGCCGAGCTCGAGAGATTGAAAGCCAAACGTTGATTATAGATATGGCAATGAAATGTTGGGTTGTCATTGCCGGAGCAATAAGGAGAAACAGTCATGAACCTGAAGATGGATATTTTTGCCGCAATCGCCGTGCTGTCTGCCGTTCTTGGATATGCCCATGAGCATGGTGCCAATTGCAGCCATGACCATGCGCACAAGCATAAGCATGAGCACGGTCAGGAACATGATGAACACGGTAAATGCGAGTCTGGCAGCAATGTGGAAAAACACCAAAGGCCTAAGAGCGCGTTCAAGACGGTTTCCATCACCAAGGCGGTGCAGGAGGTGATGTGTTTGAAGACCGTTCATGCCGAGAAGCGACGGGTCGCTTCAACGGCCGTGTTCGCCGGACGCTACGAACTCAGTCCCGATGCGCGCAAGGTTGTCGCCACACCCGTTGCCGGACGGCTTACGCTTCTCGTCAAGCCCTTGGCGGAGGTGAAGAAAGGGGATGTGCTTTTCAAAGTGTCGTCCCCCGATCTCGTTGCGCGTTCGCATGATATCGAGGCGCTTGAAAAGCGCGTCAGCGTCTATCGCGAGATCAGGACGCCGAATGCCGCACTTGAGAATGAGCTGGCGGTGAAGCGTGCGGAACGCGCGGCGATGCTTGCGGGGGCCGAGGAGAAGGATGGCGTCATCACGGCGCGCGCCTCCGATGACGGCATGGTGGAATCGCTGATTGCTCAGGACGGCGCATGGCTGGAGACGGGGGGGGCGGCGGTTCAGATCGTCCGGACGCACGATCTGCGCTTTAAGGCGCTGGTCGCCGCCACAGATGCTCTCAAGCTGAGAAACGGGATGCCCGCAAAGGTGGGCGATGATCATGGCCATGTCCGCATCGGTGTCGGGGACGATACGGGAATAGTGCCGATATATGTGCTCTTCGACGAGCGTGTGCATGCGCTGGCCGGGGCACGTTCTCATGCTGAATGCGTGACGGACGAGACTGAAAGGCCGCATGTTGCCGTGCCGTCGCGGTGCATCGTCTCAATCGGCCTCCAGCCGACTGTCTTCATCAGGCATGCGCAAGATGCAGAATGTTTCATCGCCGTTCCCGTCACGCCCGGCGTAAGCGGCGGCGGCTGGACGGCAGTAGAGGGACTTCCGTCCGCTCACAGCGAGGTCGTAAGCGAAGGCGCGTATGAACTTAAGCTTGCGCTTTCTTCTGGAGGCGATGGCAGGTCCGCCGGGCACTTCCATGCCGACGGCACCTTTCACGAGGGTGAACACTGACCGGGGAAAGCGGCGGAATAATCAGGCTGGCTCATGAAAGCGATAGCATATGCATTTCTTGCGGGATCTATTGACAAAGATTTTGCAATGATGTATCTTCTAGTGTGATTTGTCCTTGTTTGTCGATTTTCCAGTGGGTTTAGGTATGAAATGGTTTGTTAGCTCTTGTCTGTTGGTGTTATTGAGTTTTTCTGCAAATGCA
>JAZQGX010000097.1:0-12765 GCA_045540275.1 Kiritimatiellia bacterium
TTTTTCACCCCCCCCCCCCCACACAATTTCATTGACTTGAACTTACATAATAATGATATTATAGAGATATCGTAGTTGGACGAGTTTGAAAAGTGAAGGAGAAAACATTATGAAGCGACTATTCAAGTTGTTTGTGATGACATTAGCGATGGCGGCGAGCATATCAGCAGCCCAATTGTTAGATCACCAATATGTCACACCATTCAAGGTGACGGGATACCAAGGCGGGGAGCTTCAAAACTTTCCAGTGCTTGTTCGTTTGCAGGCCGGGCAGCCGGAGGGTTTCAGCTACGGCAACTGCAGAAGCGACGGAACGGATATTTTTTTCATGGATTCTGACGGAACGGTAATTCCGCACGAAATCGACACCTGGAATCCAAATGGAGAATCGTGCATTTGGGTGAAGCTGCCGACCATGAATTCGGAAACGTCTTTTACAATGTGTTATGGTGGCAATGCCGGGATTGTCAACGACCCGAGCAAGGTCTGGAGCGCGTATGCCGGCGTGTGGCACATGAACGAGAATGCATCAAGCCAGACCGACCGCACCGGAAACGGTTTGACCGCAACCACCGACGACTGGGCTGCCGCTGACTATGCGGCTCAAGCGGGAACGCTGCTGACAGCTGAGCGGACGTTAAATGTTGATATTCCGAATGTATATATCGACGATGCATCTAGCATCATATATTACAATGAAGCGAATCTGAAACTGAATGTTGACGATTGCGGGCGCGGTGCAACAGCGGTAAGCGTTTCATTCGCCTATGGAACGAGTCCGGACAATTTGGATAATCTGACTGAGGTGAAAACCGATGCGATCAAAGGAGATACGGTGGAGGTAAATCTTACCGGACTTAATCCGGGAACCATTTACTACTACGAAATTCGTTCCGTCAACAATGCCACTCCGGCAAGAGAAGGTCTGCGCGCGGGCACGTTTTCTTCGGGCAAATTTACTGTGCCGGAAATCGAATCCTCGGTTGTGAACAAGGCAAACTCCTCCGTAATCAACGTTTTGGTCAAGACTCCGGGAGGCGGTTCGACCGGCAGCGACATTTATATCTCGCTCGGTACCGACGGCGAAATCTTCAATGACGAAGTCAAGGCCGGCGAAAAAATCGGCGCAGGAGAAATCTGCTCGTTCACCGTCAATGATCCGACCCCGCACGTGGTTCAGCATTACAAAGTCCGCGCTGTCGGCGACAACGGACTTGAGACGGTTGCCCAGGGGTCGTTCAATCCCGGAATAAAGTGGTATTTCGATGAGAAAAACAAACGTTTGACCAATACGGTCGGTTGGAAAATCGCTTGCGAAAAAACCACCATCAACGGAGTTGAAGGATATAATATTCCAGGCGCGGATGCGATCAAGACGCATCCGGTGGATGCGGAAGGCCAAACCTTGAAGGAACTTGATCTTACGGGGGCGATCGACACCGATCTCTCGATAATTTCGCTGGGCGGATATTTGTTCCGCGTCAAAGGGCTTACTAAACTGCATCTGCCCGACACGCTGATCAAAATTTCGGGTTTTGCATTTGATCAAACCGGAACGATTGTTGATTTCGAACCGCGTGAGCTGCCAAATCTGGTTGCCTTAGGAGGCCGGTATACTTTCCCGCAATGTGTATTCAACGATGGAGTTGTTAAGCTTACCAATCGCGCTTTTACTACGTATCCGGGTTGGACATGGTATGGCAACGGCAACAAGACGATATATTTTGGTCAGGGTTTCAACAAGTTCGAAGCATACTCGTTTGACTCGCAGGGAAGCGTCGATCTGTACTTGACCGGTTATGCGGTTCCGGATACGCTAGGAGACTGGCACCGAGGGACATCTGTTCTCCGGGTGAATGCCCCCATCTATTCCGACGAATGGAAAGCATACGTTGCAACCTCGGCTGCCGATCCGACGGAGTCGCAGCTTGCCGCATATCAGAAGTCATTCCCCGATGGTCGTGAATTGTGGAAGGTCGGTCGGTCGGGACAAACTCCTAACTACAAGGATGTCTACATTTGCAAATGGGCACCGGAGGAATATACGCGTTCTTCGGTTCATGTGGTCGGTAATATACCTGCCGGTACGGTGTATCCGGCGTACGGACTTAATTCGTATATGGCGCAGGATATCGAGTGCAGTGCTCCGGCCACAGCCACTTACGATGGTGTTGACTACACTTGCATGGGGTACTCTATTGAAAAGATGACCGAATACGGCTGGACGAAGCCGGTGACCAACCTCAATGTGACGAGCTTCACGCTCAAGCGTGAGCAAGAGTCAAGCTACCGCATCACCTGGATCTGGGATGTCGTTGGTTATTCCATCGATATGGTTCAACCTGAATCGGGTACTGTCGGTTCGGTTGTTTATTCTCCCGAAGTTCCAGCTTCCGGTTCATATCGACCCGGTACCGAGGTGATGATTACCGCAACAATAGGGTCTGGCTTTACCGGCGAGTTCAGCTATTGGGAAGGGGATGTGCCCGAGGAGAAGCGTTATGACAATCCGCTTACGGTGACGATGGATCAGGCGCGTACGTTGCACCCCGTTTTCGCCACCGAGTGGCAGGCGGTCAAGGGGTACGAAACGACGCGGATCACCGACGGATACTGGACGCTCAAAATCAGCACCAGTGGTAGTGATATCGCAGTTGCGATGGACTGCATGAGCAATGTAGACCAGCCGCATCCAATAGCAACGATGGATTTGCGCAAACCGGTTGCCGACGGCCGCAGAATTGTAGAGGTCAAAAATTACGCATATCGCACGACCACTGCAAAAATTTTCACCCGACTGCGTTTGCCAGACACGCTCGTATCGATAGGTCAATGTGCATTCCAGGGACAGTCGCTCACCGCGCTTGAACCGGCATTGCCAGACTCGCTCATGACCTTGGAGCAATGCAGTTTTCAGGGAATGGCATATACTGGAGACATCCGGTTGATGAACGAAAATTATAGGCAGGTGAATTTCGAAATAATGAGCCCCACGCCGATCCATTCGATATATCTGGGCTTAGGTTTCGATTTGTTTGGCAGCTATGGTCTTCGATACTGGAAATGCTCCGCTTCCGACAACACCATTTATTTGCATGGATACCAGGTGCCGAAAACAGGTAGCTACTGGCGTGACGGATGGGCCACTACCGCAGTGCGTGTCTGTGTTCCAATCTATTCTGACGAGTGGAAAGAGTACCTTGCCGCATCTGCCGCCGATCCGACGGCGGCACAGCAGAACGCATACGCAGCGCGTTATACCGACGGCATCGAGCTGTTTAAAGTGGGCAAGAGCGGTCAGTCTCCAGATTACAGCAACATGTATATCTGCAAATGGGCACCGGAGGCGTATTGCGTAAATGCGTTGCATGTGCGCGGTACCATAGACGTGCCCGGCGTGGCACCGGAATACGGAATCCACACCAATGCAGCCTCAAGCATCGCCTGTTCCGCGCCTGCAACCGCAGAAGAAAACGGAATTAAGTACGTGAACAGAGGTTATGTGCTGGAAAAACTGGGCGCCGACGGCTGGGAGCAGGCGACAACCAATTCGTATGTGGAGTCGTTTACGGTTACGCGCGAGGAAGGGGAGACATATCGTGTGACATGGCTTTGGGAGCTTGATGGCTATGCCGTTGATATTGTCAAACCGGAATCGGGGACGGTGGGAGATGTAACCGTCACGCCCGCTTCCAGGAACGACGGTTATTACACTCCGGGAGAGGAGATAACCGTTACGCCGTCGATCGGTGCAGGTTGGAACGGCGTATTCAGCCACTGGGAGGGCGATGTGCCCGAGGATAAAATCTACGATAATCCGCTAGTGCTGACCGTTGATTCCCCGAAAACGCTCCATCCCGTTTTTGCCACGAAGTGGAAGGCGGTCGAAGGGTATGAAACTACGCGCATCACCGACGGGTACTGGATGTTGAATGTCACCACCGACGGTTCGGAGATAATAATCGGCAGCGAGCCGATGAAAAACATGCCGCATCCGCATCCGGTGGCGATGCTGGACCTGCGCAAGCCGGTCGAGGATGGACGCAAGATCGTATCCATCGGTGAGAGGACGTTTACACAAGAGTGGGGCACGACACACGCGAATATATTCTCGATGCTGCGTCTGCCCGACACACTTGCGTCTATTGGGAGGAGGGCGTTCTACAAACAACCGCTCAGGTATATCGAGCCCAATCTGCCATCTTCCGTGATTACTATAGGAGAAGACATGTTTGGCGGGGACAATGTCACTTATTTAGGGTCGCTAAAACTGCTCAATCCCGAGTTTACGACGGTTCCAAGCAACCCGTACGGATGGAATGCACCGTTTACAACGATTGAGCTCGGCACCGGAGTTGCAACTATAGGAGAAAGCGCGTTCAGGGGTTCAGCCGGCAACAGCAGTGTTTTGCTGGATGTTATCCTGCATGGCAATGTTCCTGTTTTCGGCAACAATCTCGCCAATGGCAAGACTGCTGGCTCCATGCGTTTCTTCTTCCCCCGGGCGCGTTTCAATCTGCATGACGACTGGGATGAATTCTGCACCGCAAATCTGGTTTCGCTCTCCGAGGCCGAACTTGAAACCTACTACTCCACGTTCGGCGAGGATGCGCCCGCGCCTGCCGGCTGGTGGACGCCCAAAGGCAGCAACAAACAGTATGTGGTGCGTTTTAACAGTAAGTACGATATCAACAACGGCACGATTATTATTATCAGATAGAGTCGTTCCGAACGCCGCCCCGCCTTTGACCAGGCGGGGCTTTTTACGGTCAAAAATTCGGAAAATAACGACGCCGACCTGACATGTAAGTCAAAAACACGCAAAAAATAGAGGAAATATTGATTTTTTACTTGCAATAAAACAAAAAACCCTTTATTTTATTGGTGTTTTCAAAACATTGGTCGTTTTGAAATCTGATAAACAAGGAGTTTACATCATGGCAAAAAAGACCCCTCGCACCAAGAATGAAATCATGACTGCTTTGGCTGAAGTCGGCGGCATCACCAAAAAGCAGGCAACCGAAATTTATGACGAGTTGCTGAAGATCGCTTATGCTGGCGCCAAAGACAAGAAGGGCTTTGTCCTTCCCGGTATCGGCAAATTGATCAAGAAGGATCGCAAAGCTCGTTGGGGCCGCAATCCCGCCACCGGCGAGAAGATCAAGATCGCAGCCAAGAAGGTCGTCAAGTTCACGGTCTGCAAGGCTTGCAAGGATGCAGTCCTGGCGAAATAATTTTGCCACGATCAAGACCGGCGCGCAGGCGTCGGTCTTTTTTTTGGTTTTAAATACGGAGTGTGGTCATGAAATGCGGCATAGATGTCATCGGTGGACGCCTTGACCGATTGAATATCGGGATGCGGGTCGGATTGCTTTCGCATCAGGCGGCACTGTCCGCAAGAGGGTGCACCACGGCACAAATGCTGCATGAGCTGCTTGGCGCAAGACTGGTTGCTTTGTTCGGACCTGAACACGGGTTCTTCGGACAGACCGGCCCGGGGGTCAAGACGGGGTTCAGACGCCACCCGGACTGGAAAAAACCGGTGTATTCGCTCTATGGCTCGGTACGGCGGCCGACGCCGGTGATGTTGCGGAAAATCGATACGCTGATGGTGGATTTCAGCGACCTCGGCGTCAGGTGCTATACTTATTTTGGAACATTGCAGTTGACTTTGCAGGCGTGTGCTAAAGCCGGGGTGAATGTAATCATTCTCGATCGCCCGATTCCGGGTTATCCCGCCGATGGGCCGATGCTGGAACCAGGCATGGAATCGTTTGTGGCACCTTCGGCGGTACCCATGGTTTACGCGATGACTCCGGGAGAAAGCGCGCTGTGGTTAAATCGCAACGAGAATATCGGTGTGGATTTGAGCGTGGTGAAAATGTCCGGTTGGAAGCGCCAGAGGTATCCCGCCGGAGATTTCATCCCCCCGTCGCCGGGCATCAAATCGGAACAGAGCGCGATCGCCTATGCGGCCACGGTTTTTACCGAAGCGCTTCCCGCCGTCGATTGCGGTCGTGACGGCGCGTTGGCGTTCCGTATATTCGGCGCCCCTTGGATGAACGGAATCGAGGTGTCATCCGCGCTCAATTCCGAACGCCTTCCCGGCGTTGCCTTCGCACCGCATCGTTATACCCCAGGGGCCGGGCGCTATGCGGGAATGGAACTTCACGGGGTCAGACTATCGATAGCGGACAGTACGAAATTCAGACCGGCAGCCACTTCAATATCCATTCTTTCGATGTTGGCGGCTTTGTACGGAAAAGGAGTTCTCTGGGAGGCGGAAGGAACCAGACCGGAGTGGTTCGACAAGCTGTACGGTAACCGCAAAACCCGGGCGGAACTGATGGATTCAATGTCGCCAGGGGCGATTGTCCGTTCATGGAATTTGAAAAAGTATAAGCCAATTCGGTTATATTGAGGATTTTTCCGGTTTTTTCAAAAAAATCAATTTTTATACTTGCCAACGGCGAAAAAACTTGGTAAGTTCTTTGAGTTTTCGTGAGCGCCTCTAGCTCAATTGGATAGAGCATCTGACTACGGATCAGAAGGTTGCAGGTTCGACTCCTGCGAGGCGCGCCACTTCTTGAGAGAATTTAGATTGCGGGGTAGAGCAGCTTGGTAGCTCGTCAGGCTCATAACCTGGAGGCCGTAGGTTCAAATCCTACCCCCGCTACCAATTGTGATTCAGCCAGTCGTTCGACTGGCTTTTTTTGTGCCGTAAATCCTCCTATGACTGAGGAATTTACAAATTTTGGTTTTTTAAATTTTACCCCTTGACACCGTCTCAAAGCCGTGCTAACATGAAAAAGTATCTTGAATTTGGAACAAGTAGAACCATGAAGCAGTTCTTCAACAGCATTAGCAGCGTTATTATTACCGTAGTCGTAATTATCGGCTACGGTATGGTTGGTTGCTGTTGTTGAGCGGGACTTGAAATAAGATTTGACCTCTCACTGGCAATCGGCCGGTGAGAGGTTTTTTCTTTTCGGGATTGAAAAATGAATACGACAATGTTTGAGAATGGTTTCATCGTCCGACCGGCACTTCTCGTGTACGGTCCGGTTGTCGTATCCATCGTCGTTGCCGTTATTATTGCAGTCGTTCGCGTAATTATTATTGCGCCTTCCGGCACGGCATAGAATCGAACAAGTCAATCGAACAAATTCTAGCCCTGCCGGATAAAAAAGTCCGGCGGGTTTTTTTTATTCAACCCAAACCGAGGCAAGCGGGAAAATGAAAAAATCAGGAGCGTCAATTGTAATCGAGGCATTGTGCCGGAATCGCGTCGAAACGGTATTTGGATATCCAGGCGGAGCGGTTCTGCCAATCTACGATGAACTCTACAAAAATACGCATCGCCTGAATCATGTGCTGTGCGCCCACGAGCAGAACGCGGCTCATGCGGCAGACGGGTATGCCCGTGTCACCGGAAAACCGGGAGTCGTCATCGCTACCAGCGGCCCCGGCGCTACAAATCTTGTGACCGGAATCGCCAACGCCTATCTTGACAGCGTGCCGATGGTTGCAGTCACCGGCAATGTGGCGGTGCCGCTGTTGGGCAGAGATAGTTTTCAGGAAGTGGACATCACCGGAATCACCCGTGAGATTGTTAAGCACAATTTTTCCGTCAACGACGTCAGGGAGCTGTCCGGCATATTGGATGCCGCATTCGAAATCGCCTCGTCCGGCCGTCCCGGTCCCGTGCTGGTCGATATCCCCAAAAGCGTCCAGGAGGATATGTGCGAAGAGTCGGAGTTTGTGCGTCACGAGTTGTTTTTCAATGAATCGCCGGAGCCGGATCTGTCTGATGCGGTGGCGGCGATCACCAAATCGAAACGTCCGCTGATCTATGCGGGAGGCGGCGTCGTCTCCGCCGGCGCATGCGGTGAACTTCAGGCTTTGGCTGAACGGATCTCCGCTCCGGTCGCCGTCAGTATGATGGGGCTGACGGCGTTGCCGTCGGACCATCCGGCAAATCTCGGGATGTGCGGTATGCACGGTTCGCTAAGTTCGGCGAAATTGCAGAGCGAATGCGATTTGATCATCGCTCTGGCGGTCAGATTTTCGGATCGGGCGACGGGAAACACCGCAAAATACAAAGAAGGCAAAAGAATAATCCATGTCGATATCGATTATGCGGAGATCAGTAAAAACACCGAGACCGACATCGAACTGTGCGGAGACGTGAAAGATATATTGCAAAAACTTCTGGCGGCTTTGCCGCAACAGAATCGTCCGGAGTGGGAAAAGGAAGCGGCCGCAGCGAGAAAGCTTGATGTGCAGCCCGAAGAAAAAACGCTGACCCCGCGTTCGCTGCTGAAAACAGTCGCGAAATTCTGCAACGACGATACCGTCGTTGCCACCGATGTGGGGCAGCACCAGATGTGGACGATGCAGTATTTCCCATTCCGATCGCCGCGGACTTTACTTACGTCCGGAGGGCTCGGTACGATGGGATTCGGGCTGGGGGCGGCAATCGGCGGCTGTATCGCCAACCAGCGAAAACGGACGGTGCTTTTCACCGGCGACGGTTCGTTCGGAATGTGTTTGCAGGAGTTGGCGACGGCGGTCTCCCAGAACCTGCCGCTTATGATAGTGATCTTCAACAACGGTGTTTTGGGAATGGTGCGCCAGTGGCAGACGATGTTTTACGAGAAGCATTATTCATCGACGACGTTGAACCGGAAAACCGATTTTCCCGCGCTGGCAAAGGCGTTCGGCGCAGAAGGGATGGGGATATCATCGGTGGCGGAATTGGAAAATGCGCTGGAGAATCTCGCCTCGAATGTGCCGACGGTGCTGGATTGCCGGCTGGATATGGATGAATTTGTGCTGCCCATGATTCCGCCGGGCGGAAGTGTGCAGGATCTGATAACCAGGAGAAATTGAAAATGGAACATTTTATCGTGGAGCTGACCGTGGCAAACCACTGCGGCGTACTCAACCGCATTACCGGACTTTATGCCAAACGAAAATACAACATCGATTCTCTGACGGTGCACGAAAGCAGCGATCCCGCTCTTTCGATCATGCGGATCGTTTCTCGTGGAGATACCGCCATCCAGGTGCAGATGACGAGGCAGCTGCGCAAACTTTTTGACGTGAAAACCGTTGTTCTTCTGAACAACTCAATGTTGTGAAACGACAAAACTCCAAAGAAAGGAAAGAAAAATGAGCAAAATGCACTACAACGAAAACTGCAACCCGGATCTCCTCAAAGATCTGACCGTAGCTGTGATTGGCTACGGCAGCCAGGGGCATGCCCACGCCCAGAACCTGCGCGACAGCGGCGTGAAGGTGGTGGTCGGGCTTTACGAAAACTCCAAAAGCGCCGCCGTCGCCAAAGCGGACGGTTTTGAAGTTCTCAACACTCCCGATGCCGTCAAGAAAGCGGATTGGGTGATGATGCTGGTCAACGATGAAAAAATGCGCGGCATCTATGAAAACGGGGTCAGGGAAAATCTTCGTCCGGGCATGACGTTGAGTTTTGCGCACGGTTTCAATGTCCATTTCAAAGAGATCGTGCCGCCTAATTTCGTCAATGTCGTCATGATCGCGCCCAAGGGGCCCGGACATACGGTGCGCAGCCAGTTTGTCGAGGGCAAAGGGGTCCCCTGTCTGGTGGCGGTTCAGCAGGATGCTTCCGGCAATGCGATGGAGCTGGCTCTGGCGTATGCGCACGGACTTGGCGCGGGGCGCGCCGGAATACTGGAGACGACTTTCAGAGAGGAGACCGAAACCGATCTGTTCGGCGAACAGGCTGTTTTGTGCGGCGGCGTCACCGCGTTGATGCAGGCGGGTTTTGAAACTCTCGTCGAAGCCGGGTACAAGCCGGAAAGCGCCTACTTCGAATGCATCCACGAGATGAAACTCATCATCGATCTGGTGGTCAAAGGCGGATTTTCCTTTATGCGTTACAGCATCAGCGATACTGCTGAATATGGTGATTACAATACCGGACACCGTCTGATCACCGATGCAACCAAAGCCGAGATGAAAAAAGTGCTTGCCGAGATCCAGGATGGCACATTTGCCCGCAAATGGCTGAAAGAAAATGCCGATGGCAGACCGCTTTTCAGCAAACAGCGTGAAGCAGCCAAAACGCATCAGTTGGAAACAGTCGGAGCTGAACTCCGCGCTAAAATGAATTGGAACAAATGATGAACAGCGATAAACTGACAACAGGAGTATCTGCTGCTCCCCAGCGTGCTTTGCTTGGTGCGCTGGGGTACACCCCGGAACAGATGAAACGCCCTCTGGTCGGAGTGGTCAACAGCTTCAACGAAGTCGTTCCCGGGCATACCCATTTGCAGCTGATCGCCCGGGCTGTGAAGGATGGGGTCCTTGCTGCCGGCGGAACCCCTATGGAATTCAATACCATTGCCGTGTGTGACGGTTTGGCGATGGGGCATGATGGCATGCACTATTCCCTTGTGTCCCGGGAATTGATCGCCGACAGCATCGAATGTATGGTCAAAGCTCACTGTTTTGATGCTCTGGTTTTTATCCCGAACTGTGATAAAGTTGTGCCCGGTATGTTGATGGCGGCAGCACGGTGCAATCTGCCATCCATCTTCGTTTCCGGCGGTCCGATGCTGTCACTTGACGGCAGGGATCTGAATACCGTTTTTGAAGCAGTGGGTGCAGTCAATGCCGGAAAAATGAGCGAAGCGGAACTTGCGGAAGTGGAGTGTTCCAGCTGTCCCGGCTGCGGTTCCTGTTCGGGAATGTTTACTGCCAATTCCATGAATTGTCTTTGCGAAGCGATCGGGATGGCACTCCCCGGAAACGGTACGATCCCGGCGGTTTATTCACAGCGCATCCATCTTGCCAAACACGCGGGAATGCAAGTTCTGGAGCTGCTTAAACGCGACCTCCGCGCCCGTGATATCATGACGGCAAAAGCGTTTCATAATGCGTTGACAGTGGATATGGCTCTTGGTTGTTCCACCAATACTGCATTGCATCTGCCTGCCGTTGCCGCCGAAGCCGGAGTGGAGTTCGATCTCCATACCGTAAATGAAATCAGCGCACGCACACCCAATTTGTGCCGTCTTGCTCCGGCAGGGAAACACCACATGCAGGATCTTCACCGTGCCGGAGGTGTTCCGGCTGTCATGAAAGAAGTTTCTCATCTGCTGAATCCGGATTGCCTGACCGTTTCCGGTGTAACGCTCGGCGAACTCATTGCCCATGCGGAAGTCAGAGACCGGACAGTTATTCAACATTATACCGATGAGGGCGGACTTGCGGTATTGTACGGCAATCTTGCGCCGGATGGCGGGATCGTCAAACGGTGTGCCGTTCGCAAAGAAATGCTCCGTTTCACCGGCAGAGCAAGAGTTTTCGAGTGTGAAGAAGATGCTGTCAAAGCCATCCTTTCCGGAAAAATCGTCAAAGGTGATTGCGTGGTGATCCGCAACGAAGGTCCCGCCGGTGGACCCGGTATGCGGGAGATGCTTTCTCCCACCAGTGCCATTGCCGGAATGGGACTGGATGCAGATGTGGCACTCATCACCGACGGCAGATTTTCCGGTGCGACCAGAGGAGCCGCGATCGGACATATTTCCCCCGAAGCGGTTTCCGGCGGCACGATCGCACTGGTGGAAGAAGGCGATTTAATAAAAATTGATATTCCGGATTATTCACTGGAATTGCTGGTGGATGATAAAACTCTTGAGGCAAGACGGGCAGAAAAAGTATTCTCCCCTCAACGGCAGTTGACCGGATATCTCAAACGCTATGCGGCACTGGTTTCCTCTGCGGACAAAGGAGCAAAGTTATGCTGACACTGGATAAAGTTTACAAGGCAAGTCATCTGCTGAAAAGTGTGGCACGCTATACCGATATGATCGAAAGCAACGGCTTGACCGATGATTGTCAGCTGCGTTTGAAAGCGGAAAATTTACAGTTGACCGGATCCTTCAAACTGCGTGGTGCATTTTTCAAAATCGCCAATCTTCCGCAGGATGGCAGAGAGATCGTTGCCTGTTCTGCGGGCAATCATTCGCAGGGCGTTTCCCTCGCGGCGGGAAAATTGCATCGTAAAGCGGTCGTTTTCATGCCAAGTATCGCTCCCATATCCAAAGTGGAAGCAACCAGGAAACTGGGTGCTGAAGTCCATCTGGTGGATGGCGTTTACGACGATGCTTATCTGGCGGCAGAAAAATATTGCAAAGAGCATGACAGCATTTTTGTTCATCCCTTTGATGATGAAGATGTGATCGCCGGTCAGGGATCCATCGCGCTTGAAATTCTGGAACAATATCCCGAAGTCGATACGGTCCTCGTTCCCGTGGGCGGCGGCGGATTGGTTTCCGGGGTGGCATTCACTCTGAAACAACTGAATCCGGCGTGTAAAGTTTACGGCGTTCAGGCAGAAGGCGCACCGGGGATGTGCAAAGCGTTCACTGAAAAACACGGTGTTACGCTGGAAAAAGTTTCCACCTTTGCCGATGGGATCGCCGTAAAAACACCCGGCACACTCACACGGGATTTGTGCTGTAAATATGTTGACGGCATCGTTACTGTGAGCGATGATGAGATCGCCACTGCCATTTTGACTTTGATGGAAAAACAGAAACTGGTTGCCGAAGGAGCCGGAGCGGCAGGTGTTGCCGCCGTGCTGGCAAAGAAACTTGATCTCGCCGGAAAAAATGTCTGCGCCGTGATCTCCGGCGGAAATATCGATGTCAATATCCTCTCCCGGGTCATCAACAGAGGATTGCTTTCAAGCGGAAGAGTGGCAGAATTGAAAATCGC
>JAZQGX010000098.1:0-5449 GCA_045540275.1 Kiritimatiellia bacterium
AAACTGCGTAGAAGCGGCTAATATGCTCGATTCGTGGCGGAGGAACTATGCGCAAACGATAACCGAGCGAACGAAAAAGCGATGGTGGAAAGCGGCGAAAAAGATATTTAGCGCCTGATGTAATCGACAACTGTATACACGTATTCCCTAAAAGCGATAAATCCAGGGGGAAATAGTCTAAAAGCACCTCTGCTTGCACTGAAATGTGGGGTAAAGTATCAAGTGCAACTCAATGCATTGAGAAATGAGACGCATAAATATGCGCGAAGTGCTTTTTTAGTAAATCCGGCATGGCACTTGCCTTGGTCAAGTGATTAAAAGTGGTAAAGCTGAAGGCAGAGACCGGCTTTTAAGATAGGATTTACGCCACGAAAGAGGCGAAAAACAGGGGGTGGATTCTGAATATGGGCCGAAGTGCCGTGTGCGACGCATTACGAAAGGGAAAGTGAGATTACGGTGCGGATGAATTAAAGTGTATGGGAAGAGGGAGAGGGGGATGGGAGTAGGTGTGAAGAATGGATATAGTTGCCAAAAGATGTCTTGAGATTCTAAAATTGCCAAATATGTAATTGCTTAGACACTTTGCAAAAATTAATACATCCTTGCTAGTCGCATTTGATGCCACGCATAGGCAGCCAATCCTCAATAAATACATCTGATTAGCCGTTTTCGATTCCCAGCGCATGGTCCCCGCAAAAATTAATTCATCTGATCGGTTGTATTCAATGCTTTGCACAGGGAAACGAGACTCTTTTGCCAATGTAAATGCATTTGCATAAGTCGCTTATTCATCTTAAACACATTGAGTGAAATGACTTGCACACAATTGTAGGCATGCGTTATACTGTACGCATGAAGATTGATAGCAGTTCGGAACGCCAAGTCAACGGCACCTTGGTGTTAAATCCCGATTTACCGGAAAATGTATCGATGCAAGGCGGCAAGGTTAAATTGCTGATTGTCAGCGGGGCCTTGCAGGGGCGCGAAATTGTCGTCCACAGCGATAATTTTACCATCGGTTCGAGCGATTATAACGATTTGGCCATTCCCCAGGATCACGCCATTTCTAAACGCCATTGCGAGCTGTTCTCTGATGAGTTCGGCTTCTCAATTCGCGACCTTGGCAGTACCAACGGAACCTATGTTCAAGGAATCCGCGTCTCCTCCGCCCATCTCATCCCCGGCGCAGAAATTCAGTTGGGGCATACCCGAATTGTTTTCTGCCCCCTTCGTACCAATACCGATATCCCGCTCTCCTCCAATCACAATTTCGGCCGAATGATTGGACGATCCGATGCCATGCGCCGCATCTTCCATCTCGCCGAGACCTATGCCCCATCCGATGTCACGGTCATGATCTCCGGCGAAACCGGAACCGGAAAGGAAATTCTCGCCGAGGAAATCCACGCCCATTCTTCCCGTTCCGGTAAACCATATATTGTAATAGATTGCGCCGCCATCTCCAAAAAATTGATTGAAGGTGAGCTGTTCGGCTGGGAACGGGGTGCATTCCCCGGCGCCGAAACCGATCGTAAAGGAGCCTTCGAACTCGCTGACGGCGGAACCGTCTTTCTCGACGAGGTTGGCGATCTCCCGCTGGAATTGCAGCCCAAACTGCTTCGCGTAATCGAAAAACGCGAAATCCGCCGCCTCGGATCCGAAAAGGTGAAGAAGATAGATGTCCGCATCATCTCCGCGAGCAATCGCAACCTCGCCCAGGAGGTCAACGAAGGACGTTTCCGCGAAGATCTCTACTACCGTCTCTCCGTCGCGCGAATGGACATTCCGCCGCTGCGCCGTCATCGCGACGATATTCCACTCCTGGTCTGCCACTTCCTGCATGAACTCGGCGGCGAAAACGCAGAAGAGCAGTGCTCTGATTTCGATCGCACGATGGATGTTTTGCGCCGCCACGAGTGGCCCGGCAATGTGCGCGAATTGCGAAACCTGATAGAACTTGCATTCTATGACGCCCGCCGTCCGGTCGATCTCAATGCATTCCTTAGTCTTTCGTTCTTCCGGAACAATCCCGCCGGGAAAGAGCAGGGCGACGACATTCTCTTCGACACCGATAAACCATTTAAAGACGCTAAAAACGAACTGATCGAAAAATTCGAACAGGCATACCTTAACGATCTTCTTGCGCGAAATCGGCAAAATGTCTCCAAGTCGGCGCGAGAGGCCGGAATCGAACGCGCCTACCTGCAGCGCCTAATCAGAAAATATGGGATGCGCGACCTATGAGATGGTGGATATACCAGCTTTTATTCGCAATCGCCTACGTGGTGATGACTCCGAAATTCCTCTTGCGCATGGCGCGCCGCGGCGGTTACGCTGATCGGTTTTCTGATCGTTTCGGACACTATCCTCCCGAGGTTTCCCGGCGTCTTGAAAAAATCGCAGGACACGCCATGTGGATACACGCGGTAAGTGTCGGTGAAGTGTCGGTCGCCGCCGAAATCATCAAGGCGCTTCGTTTGGAAAACCCCAATCAGCCTTTTGTGCTCAGTACCACGAGTTCAACCGGATGGGCGCAGGCGCAAAAGGTGGTTTCCGATATCGATGTCGCTCTTTACTGCCCTCTCGATTTTCCTCCTTGCGTCAGCCGTGCGCTGCAAGCGGTCCGGCCCCGCGCCTTTTTGCTGACCGAAACCGAAATATGGCCAAATCTCATCCGTGCCTGCCACAGGCGTGGAATTCCTCTGTTTCTCGTCAACGCCCGCGTATCCGACCGCTCCGCGCCGGGATACCGCCGGTTGCGCTTCTGGTTCGGCCCCGCGCTTCGCTGCTTCACCCGCATCTTCGCTCAGTCACGCCTCGACGCAGAACGGCTAATCGCCGCCGGAGCAGAACGCGGTGCTATTGAAGTCAGCGGTTCGTTCAAATTCGATGCTGCCCGCCGCAACTCCGAAGTGGAAAGGCGTATCGGCGAATATCTTGCCGATTGCGGATTGTCGAACGGACACACTCTGCTGCTTGGCGGTTCAACCTGGCCGGGGGAAGATAAGCTGCTGTTTGACGCCTACACCCGTCTGCGCGATAGATTCCCCTCACTGCGTCTTGCTCTTGTCCCCCGTCATTTCGAGAAGGCCGATGCGGTTGCGGAGAACGCCCGCGCCGCCGGATTTAAAGTGATTCGCAAAAGCCGTGCCGCCGATTTAAACGATGAGAACAAGGCTGCGTTTGCCTCCGGCGACGCGATAATTATTGCGGATACCACCGGTGAGCTTTCGGGGTTTTATTCGCGCGCCGACCTGGCGGTTGTCGGAAAAACATTCCTGGACTCGAATCCCGGAGGTCAGAATATGATCGAACCGTGCCTTTACGGCTGTGCGGTTGTCACCGGACCACATACCGAAAACTTCCGGCCGGTAATGTCGGATCTTCTTGATTCGGAGGCATTGGTACAGGTTTCCGGAGCCGACGGGATGATCGCGCAGCTGGCCATGTGGCTGGAGAACGAATCTCTGTTCCGCCGGCAGCGTGAACGCGCGGCAGGTGCGGTGGCCGCCAGAACCGGTACGGTCCAGCGGTGTGCGAAACAGATTTGCGCGACTCTCAATGCGCAGAAAGGGAAAAGTCATGAGAATGGATAAGCCTTTTTTGCGCGGCTTGTTCACATTTGCAGCAAGTCTTTTTTTCGGTCTCGTCTTCGCCGATTGCGAACACCTGCTCGACGCTTTCGCCGGACGAACACTCCTTACAGCATTCTATTCCCGCATCATCTCCACTCTCTTTGCCCTCACCGGTTTTTTGCTTGTGGGATACCTCCATCAGCGCATCGTCCGCCCGTCGCGCTGGATAGTTGCGACGGTTCCCGTTGCCGCGCTATGGTTGCTCTTGACGAAATTCGGTATTGGCCGGCTCGACTTCGAGTGGGGCAAGCTGCTGGTTGATTCGACCCGTTCCGCTTCAGGCGTCTCTTCACTGCTGACTGTAAGCTCATTGCTGTTTTTTGCATTGCCGATGTTCCTTTTCGGCGCTATGGTGCGTTTGACGCTGCTGGCGATTCTGCATACCCGCAAGCTTGGAAGTCGCACCGCATTTGCGTTGATGGTCGGTCTGGGGGCGGTTCCCTTCTTGCTGGCCGTCGCCATCCTGCCGCGCGTCGACATTTTCGGCAGCGTCCGTTCGGAGGGGGTGTTCGCAAGATTGGTCCATCGCGATGCGGGGTTCGCCCGCGGCTCCGCCGTTTGGCAGGGGAGCTCTTCGCGGCACACCTTCAGCGTATACCGCGATCCTGATTATGGTCTGGTCTATTGCCAGGACGGACGACCGAAGCTGTTTTCGCTTCGGTTCCATGCCTCGCGCACCCTTTCCGGCATGTTGCCGATGATGCTCAATCCGTCGGCGAAAGAAGTTGCGGTACTGGGCGGCGATGCGGGTTTTGCTGTTCCGTTCGTTTTCCGCTGCGGCGCTTCGCGCATCGAGTATGACGATGTCGACGAGAGTGCTCTACGCCTGGCGATCGCCGCTGAAGATGTGATCAACCGCGGTGACGCTGCAGCAGAAGGAGCGCCCTGCGAAAAGATTCTCCATCGCGGCGTTTCGCTTTCCGACAAAAAATACGACTGCATATATCTTACGCCGGAACCGATTTGGATCCGCGGCGCACCGACGCTCACTTCGGTCGGATTCTATTTGAACTGCCATCGCGCACTCAATGAAAACGGTCTGCTTTCTCTGCACCTCGATGCGAGGGCACTGCCCGTAGGCCGGTTCGTCGCCATCGCTCGCGCCTTCATCACCGCATTTCCCGAAACTCAAGTGTGGAGCATCGGGATGAACGACTGGATGTTGATCGGTTCAAAGGCTCCTATGAACGTTCCGGCGGACGAGATGTACGCTCTGTTTGATTCCGATCGGCCTTCGCGCGATTTGATTCGGGCGGGAATCCTTTCGATACCCGATCTGCTTCCGTCATTCCTGTGCCGCGCCGATGGGATTGCGGCCTGGCTGGAACGCACGGAAAGCTGCGGCGCACTGCGCAGTGCCATGCAACTGCCGGCGCTAGTCTTGCGCGAAGAGGGATTTTCGCTGCGGCCCAATCAGCTTGAAGGGTGCCGCCAGCGATCCTTTTCATGGTTGACGATGGGCGGGATGGATTCGGATATCTACTACGCTATCCGACGCCGCACCGAGAGCAATGTCGATGCGCGTGCGCTTGCGGTGCGTGCGCTTGCCGAAATCGACGGCCGCAATCCGTCTCTGGGACTGCAGGCCGCACGCGATGCGGCCAGACTCAATCCGCGTGATATCGTGCTGCTTGACTTTGCCTCCTCGCTCGATCTTGAGGGACGCCGCCGCGCCGCGCTCGGCGATTTCGACGGAGCGCTGACCTGCTACGAAAACATGCTCTCTTTCGACCCGAGCGGTGCACGCGCACATTACGGCATGGGCTATTGCCTGCGCGCCAAAGGCTCGAATCTCGAGGCGTTCCGCCATTTTG
>JAZQGX010000099.1:0-2354 GCA_045540275.1 Kiritimatiellia bacterium
CTTTGGGCGCATCTTCTTTCCGTGGTTCTTACTGGGCATCCTACAGCCTCACCTGAACTGCGGCAGAGGATTGCGCCCTCTTTCTTTTGCCGTAAAACAAAGCAAGGGCAGAAAAGAAAGGGATACAACTAATGGCATCAGAGTCCGAAACGAACACGGCCGCGGAAGAAGGAAAGACTTTCGACATTTCCTGTCCTCATTGCGGGGAGACCTTGTTAGGCAACGAGTTGATCGTCGGGTTGACCGTGGAATGCCCGTATTGCTCGAAGACTTTTACCGCGCCAGCCGCGCCGGCGGAATCTCCTGCGCCTCAGAGGCAGGAAACACCGCTACCCCAGTCTGATACTGCGACATCTACGCCGACGTCTTCCCAGAAGAAAACAGGTGGCCAGATCGTAGGTAAGCGTCGTTTCCAAAAGACAGGAACCACGTTGTCTTCGCTTGGGCAGAACAATGCATCAACGAAGAATGTGCAGACTGCGGGGCGCGCAGGCGCAAAGATGAATGCAAGCGGCGATGCCAAAGCCGACAAGGACCGGTCACGCCCGATTTTAAATTTTCTTTCGTGTGTTCTATGTGTGTTCATTGCAGCGTTTTTCGCGTTGCGAACATTCTTTGGGATTGATTTGATGCCATCCTTTGGCATCTCTCTTTGGGGCCTTGCTTTGTTTTGCCTGGGATATGCACTTTTTGTAGTTCGGCAGGCAAAGCGAAAGAATTTTCTGACGGCTGGCGTTTGTGGCCTGTGTTTGGCGATTGTGATTGCCAGCTTCTACTACGATAATTACATAGTGGCACAAAACGGACTAATGGGACGGCGAGAGAACCAGCTGAAGGTTGGTGAACTGCTCGTTACGAGTCTTTCCCAGTCTGTAGAGTCGCAAGGAGCATTCAAAGTCGGCAAGTATACCGAAGTGCAGATCGATTTGGACAGCCTGACGACAGAAGAGGATTCTGTTGGCGTAGAAACATTTGAAGGCAAGGTATGTGTGGAGATGTTCCCACGCAAGAAAGGATCCGGGGACGATGACGTTCAATATGAGACAACGCCGATTTTGGTGTGGTACGATGTCAAGGGAACCTGCGATTCCTACAAGAAAAAAATCGTTCTGACAGAGTCGCGTCGACAGGGAGATAAATTCCCTAATGGCCCCAAACGGGCCAATGGGTCTGCGAGAGAATCAACTGCAAACGGGCCAATGGGTCTGAGAGAGAACCAACTGAAGGTTGGAGAACAACTCGCTAAGTTCTTTTCCCAGAATGAAGAGAGGACAAAAGTGTTTTTCAAGGTCGGCAAATGTACCGACGTGCAAATTGACATGAATAGCCTGTCGAGAAAGAAGAGTTCTGATGGAGAGCCTGTAGAAGCATTCAAGGGCAAAGTGCGTGTAGAAATGTTCCCGCGCAGGAAAGGGGCATCTCAATATGAAACGTCTCCGATTTTAGTCTGGTTTAATGTCTATGGCTCTTACAACTTGTCCAAGAAATCTATTGACCTGTTGACAGAAAAAATACAGCCGCAAGAGGACAACGACTGGAACATGCTTTTGGTGGCGACGGGACTCGACGTCTACGAGGTGAAATCCAAGCTGGCGGTCGCCCAGATGCAAGGACGAAGACTGTGCGAGGCCCTGATTGCGGAAAGCATAGAAGGTGTTGACATTTGGCCACATCTCTCGAAGAGAGACGGACTTGTACCAGGCAAGAGCGATGAGGTATACGGTAATGTATATGCTTCGTCTACTGAGTACTTCAAGAAACTGTTCGAGATCGACAGACAGACGAGCGCGGAATGGAAGCCCTATATCGACGGCAAGCTCCTCGAATACGTCTGGAGCATTGGTGCCACCCCCGCGCCTCCCGGGCGCCTTCGCCCGGAAAATGTCGGCTGGATTGTCGTGGCCGGTGCGTCTGGTATTGACAACATCCCGGCTTTTGTTTCCGCCAACGTCAATCCAGACATGCTCATCGTCAAGGGAACAGTTGACACGGCAAGGTACAATCGCCAGATTCCATTGGGCAAGGCGAATGGCGCGCCGATGGATCTCTACATGAACAAAGGGGCGGTTATTGTCTATAACGATGGTTCCGCAAAGACGTTCATGGCGGAGGAATTCACCATTCGCAATGTCTACAACAATAAGGTCGTAAGGATTCCAGAGGGGGGCACGCTCAAATACCTGAAGCCATGAACCGGCTTTGTGTGTTCGCGGCCATTTATGGCAGAGCTTTCAACGTTGTGCTTTTTTGAAGTCATGAGGCACTGTGGGCCTTGCGGGGACCGTCCCCGCAGGGCGTCCTGCAGCCTCACATGAACTGCGGCAGAGGATAGCGCCCTCTTTCTTTTGCCGCCA
>JAZQGX010000100.1:0-9573 GCA_045540275.1 Kiritimatiellia bacterium
TCCGACTTGGACTGTGAAAGACAGATTGTTCATGGCGGATAGTCTATCATAAATTCCCCGCCGCCCGCTCGTCCAAAGCGTTGGTTCACCGTCGCGACGTCTCTCGCGTTGCGGACGATCCTTCGCGGCTGCGGGGCGGAGCGCGGTTTTGGCGAACGCTCGCCCGTTTTTTCCGCTTCGCGAAAACGAACCTACGGGCTCGCTCGGAGAAGTCTCGCCGGATGGGACGCGTCTCCGTGCGGCGCGCGCGTGGCTCGACTTCAACGTCGCAAACCCGCCTCCGCCCCCTCCGCCGCGGCCCCCGACGGTCGTCCCGGTGCCAAGGCGGCGCGCCGGAATGCGGTGCGGCGGCTTGAGGACAAGCCGCCCTACCAGCGGTGCCCTGTCAGTCGTGTTCCGTGTCGATTGATGGTAGGGCGCGTTGTCCTCAACGCGCCGCAAAAAACGAGCGAAGGAAAACGCGCCGCAGTGCCGAATGGCGCGCCGCACGGCGGGGCAATTCGAGAGGGGCTAGACCGCTCGCGTTGCTCGCTACGCGAGACCGCCCGCTCCCGCGGGCTAATCTAGAATCCTCGACATCTAGAATAGCGCGCGTCGCGCGCGATCTAGAACAGCGAGCAGCGCGAGCGATCTAGAATAGTGAGCGCAGCGAACGGTCTAGAATAGCGCGCGTCGCGCTCGGTCTAGCTGATCTAGAATAGCGGGCGCAAGGCCGCGCAAATCGCCCGTTTCCCGCAGGCGAGCACGGTTGCCCCGACCGGATAACCGCCGAACGCAGTGAGGGCCGAGCGAAGCGAGGGGATAGCCGAGGGCGCAGCCCGAGTGCCGCAACCGCATTCAGCGAATGAAAACTGGGGCGCCGCGTTCCGAGAAAATAAACTTTCGAGAAATAAACGCGAAATCATTTTTGATGCTTTTGCGAGAAGCCACCGAAAAATGAAGAATGAGAGAGGAACAAAGCCCATAAAAGGCCGCGTCCCCCTCTCGCGCCGTTTGCAGCCGTTTGATTAATTGTTCACCGTCGGTGTGTCGCTGACCATCAATTTGTAGTACAGAACATGCGTGCCGTCGCCAAAGGTAAAGCTCGGCGAGAGTATTATGCCCTGATTATCGGACGTGGCGCGCTGCTCGACTTGAGGCGTAACAGTGCCGCTCTCAGGATCATATGTTCCAACACCATAATAGAGCCCCTTCTTTACACTGTTCTTCAACTTGAATGTGGGCGCCGTCGTCGTCACAGCAATCACATCGTCTACGCCCTCGGCAACCGCATTCTCCGACAATTCAACCTTGACGGAATCGGCCAGTTCAGGGGCTATCGCGCCATTGACGACGGCAAGGGATTCCGCCTTGTAGTAGCTTGTCATATCGACGGTCTCTTCGTTTATTGTAGTGGAAACGCTGACGCTGGAGGGAGCGATGTTTTCGAGTCCCGCGAGCGTCACGCCGGGCTTGAGGGCGACTGCGGCGCCGCTCACGACGCGTGAATCGACGACCGACACGCTTCCACCCGTAGACGCCGCCGCGGCCACCGCCTCGTCGATTGTGAGATACCCCACTCCGCCCGCCTTGGCGACGGCAGGCTCGTATACGCGCAGCGCATGGACATTCACCGCGGTCCCGCTCGAGCCGCCGCCCACATAGCGGCGTATGCCGAAGCGGCAGTCGCCGTCCGCCGAAACTGTATAAACATACTCTCCGTTGCCGGAACTCGCCAGTGTCGCGTTGCCCTGGATTTGTGGAGCGTCGTTGGCATTGATGTATATCTTTGCGCCGGCCTTCATATCCGCAAGCATTATCTCCGGCCAAACACCGTTGCTTGCATTGTTATCCTGTGAAAGACCGTACTCTCCACGTTTCCACCGCAAAGTAGAGTTGGCTGTATTGATAGAATACCAGACAGGGTCGTACAAGCTTGCGGAATTGCAGGTCACGGCATAGAAGTATCCTTCATCGCTACCGAACACGTTCTTCTCGCCTTCGGCCACGTGCCGCTTGTCGATTGACGTATTCATCGCAGGCGTGCCCGGATTGTCGATGAATGTTTGCACATAGTCGAGGTCGAATGCTATCGCATAATCCTCGGCGGACACGCTGACCGGCGCCGACCATGTCACGACATCCGAATCGCCATAAAGTTCGTGTGTCGCCCACACTTTCACGGTCTTATTTTTCAGATTCTCTATCTGCGGCAACTGTGTAGATCCAGGAGCAAGTTCGATTGCGTCGCCGTCATCCACATTATATTTGAAAGTAGGTGTTGGCTGACCGGTAAGACTTCTTTCATCAACCGTAATGTAGAGCCTGTCAAATCCACGCCTACACACAGTCGGCGCAATGAGTTTTATAGCCCCAAGGTTGGAATATATGTACTCCGTCGCATTGAGCGACCTTGTGCCGGACTGGCTTTGCGCATATGCATACACAGTCCCGGTATTGGGAAGTTCGAACGGCGCGGTATATTCCCTGACGGTGGAATCGAGGCTCGTCCAATAATGAATCGTCTCACCTTCACTTGCTGAAAGCGTGATTATCTGGACATCCCGCCCGGTTCCATTCGCAATGATCGTAGGCTTGTCTGGCATGTCAAGATAGTCGGGAATCGAAATCGAGACGTTGGCCAGCGCGGAATATTGGGTGTAAGCGGTCCTAACCTCATATACAGCCAACTTTCCAACTGCCGCAGGTGTCGATGAAAGCAGGTCGTTTGAGAGCAAAACATCCTGGTTCAAGGATATGTTTTTTATTCCCAATCTAACACCGTTCTTGCTCGTCGAGACAGTTATGCGATACCAATAAGCGGCATTGCTTGTATCTTGGCCTCTTATTGAGCCGGTCAAACTTCCGATTACACTTTCTGCACCATCGCCCTTGTATATATTTGCCGTTGCAGTACTGTCGTTACTGCCACTATGCGGCACGACAATGGTAGCAAGTGGGGTGCCGTCAGTTGCTACAATCACGAGCGCATTTGTTGCCGCCTTGTTGCCCGACCAGTAACCGGCGCCTGCGAACCAATCAAACCGTATGCGTTGCTCCTCATACGAAGCATAGTCGTCTTCCAGCGTATAAAGCAAGTTCACATTGCTTGAGGCTGCGATGCGGGCATGGACAAACGTCTCTTCTCCAACCTGAGACTGCTGGCTTACACAGGTCGAAAGCGTTCCTGACGACGTTCTTGCCGTCGTGCCCAGTATTGCGTTATCAACCGTGCCGAACGAGAAATTGGCCGTGACAGCACCGGCGTCGCTGAACGAATCCTCCCACGCGGAGATATACGCATTTCTTGCATAGGCCCTCCATGTGGTCTTGGCTGTTCCCTCGTCGTATTCGCCCTTAATCATGTACTGGTCTGAAGCAATGGCCGATGCGGTGGTGTCGCCCGCCGTCGTAAGCAATACGTCGGACGTCGTCGGCTCGGAAGATACATTTACCTTGAGCTTCGAAGTGCCGTTCAGCGTCACCGTGCCGAGTTCCCCTCCTGCCGGGACAGTGGCAGAGCCACCGTTTGAAGCGGTAATGCCGCCCATCTTTCCGGATGCATCGCTGACGGCCAGATTGAAGTTGTCGCAGACGACCGTGCCAGTGCTAATGAGGCGTTTCACTGTCAAAGTCACCTGTGCGGCATTACTATCTGAATCAAGCGTGAGTGTGCCACCGCGGACAACCATTGTGAAATTATCGGAATGGTTTGGTCCGTAAATGTGCATTGATGCAGTATCCGGGAAAACCGCGATATCTACGCGGGTCGTATCATAGCTTGCCGATCCAAACGGCTGATCATTCGGCGTTCCATTTGACCATGCCGAAGAATTGTCGTTGTACAGATCGGTCGATATAAACATCGTAATCTGGCGCGTCTTGCCTGTTGCGGCACTCTTCGCCGTCGCCTTGAGTGCGCCGTCCGAATACTCTATCGTGCCTGCGAAGTCCGGACCGATCGTGAAAATGCAGGTCTCCGGGCCGTCGACCGCGGCGGAGAACGTGGGTTCTGTCGCCGTAAGGGTGTAGACGCCGCCGTTCTCAATCGTCTGCCCGGTCAAGTCGAACGCCAGGACTCCGTTCGCGCCAATCGTGATTGCGCTTGGCGCCGCGCCCGCCGGAAGGACGGCGACGCCGCCGTTCACAGTGAGAGCGCCGGTGTAATCGACGCCGGAATCGACGACGAGCGTCTGGCGGTCGGTGAGCGTGATGGCGGCGCTCGTGTCGCCCATGACGCGAATCTTCGAGGTGCCCGTCGCCGCGCTCAACGCGCTCGCGACGTCGAGCGACGCCGTGTTGTCGACGACGACGACCGGCTTGCTGACCGTCAGCCCCGTCGCGCCGGGCACGAGGACCCAGTTCGAATTAAGAGTCGAGTCGGCGAAAACAAAATCGACGTTGTCCGGCGCCGTGCCCTCCGGCCACGACATGAGACGCACGCCGTCGCTCAACGTCACGCCAGTCCCGAATGCGATATTGACCGTCGCCTTGCCCGACGACGTCGCTTCCGTCGAGCTTCCCGTCGTCAGCGCCGTGCAGAACTTTGGCTGTGCCGAGAACGCCACCGTCCCGAGCGAATCGTAGGCGAATGTCGCGCCGCTCTGGATCAAGAACGCACCTGTAAACGCGGCATTCCCATTCACTGTCAACGTGCAATCGCGCATCTTGAAGCCGTTGGACGCAGCGAACGTCGCGCCCGCGCCGACTTCAAAATTCGACACGATCCAAGATGTCGTCGTATTGACATATGAACTGTTGTATTCTCCAAGGCAATTCCTGATGCCTGTGCCCGTTATCGAAAAACTCCCCGTGAATCCGGAAGCATCGAGAACGACATAAGTCTGGTAGCGGCTGCCGCCGTTGGGAGCATTGCCTATCGCAATAGTTCCATTCCCCGCCAGTTTGTTTATCGTCGTCGTGCCACTGCCGCTGTTGTTCCCGGTTCCCATGCTTACCGTGCCTGTAATCTTGAAGACGCCGGAGAATGTTTCAAGGCCAAAACGATTCACGGTGCACGCTCCGTTGAACTCGAGGGTCGAATTCTCATTGCCGAAGTTCGCGAGAGGAAATGTCGATTGATTTCCGCTTGAGTTGCGGTAGTAAGTGTCGGCAACGAGTTTCAGCGTTCCCTTCCAGCTGGCACTGTTCTGAAGCGCGGTCTTGAGGGAGGAGGCGTATTGGGAACTCGAAGACTGGAGCGTGACGGTCTCGTCCGCGACAATAGTGGACGCGCTGGCGCCCGAGGCGAGCGTCGCTGTAACGCCGGCGTTCTCCGCAAACTTTGCGGTGTCTTGCGAATCGAGAGCGCGCGTGGCACTCTGCAATTCGTCGTTCGCATCCGTCCATTTCCAGTTCGACGAATCTCCCCAGTTACCCGTCGTGCCGCCCGCCCATGTATACGTGCAGGCCTTGTTGCCGAACGTGTAGGTCGTCACGCCGCTCGTTGCATCCGTTGTGGTCGTAATCTGGTATTCAATGTCGTTCAAGCCCGAAATGGCAGATGTGACAACCGCCTCTCCCATCGCCTTGACTTTGACGCCGCTCTTCGCGGCCGTCATCGGGATTTCATAGTCGCCGTATATCGCAACATAGTCGTAGTTCGCCGCACCAAGCGCGACCGCAGCAGAAATCGCTTCCGCGACGCTACCATAGCACGTAAAGCCGCTGGACGTCACCACCGCCGCCTGACGCTCCGACACTACATCCTTTGTCGTGGCAACAATGTTGTCTATGCCGCCATACTGCGTGTCGTTGTTCATGTAGTTCTTGACATAAACAACGATTTTGGAAATTACCGCGAAATCCTCGGCTACCACTCTATCAGTGACGATCTCGCTTCCATCAGCGTATTTCATCGTAATCTTGACGCCGTCATCATCAGACGCTGTGATGACAACACTAATCCATTTGCCGGCTGTCGGCACCTCGCTAGAGCCCTCAACGCGTGTAGCGGCTTTAAATGTGAACGCCGCATCAGAGCTACCATTGAGATAAACACGGCCCGTGGTGTCATTGTTATCTCCAGGTCTTGGAGTAGCTATACGAAGCAATTTCGCACCTGCACTAGAAAAAAGTTCTAATGAACTTGTTTCGACCGTTGGGGTGTTAGGATTCCCGTATGGATGAACAGGGAAATAATCAAACGACATTATATATTCCGATGTACCAGCAAGGCTGTTGAATTCGCGGGTCGCCGTGCTGCTTCCCGTCCCTGATGCGCTCACGCGCAAGAAGTGTGTCGCCCCCTCTGAATCACGGTTACCCTGCTCAAAATTGCCCGTCCATCCTGTATCATACGTCTCGCTGTCCTCGAAGTCGAGGTTGAGAGGTGTTGTTTCGACCGTCGCCGTGGTGCCGTCAGTGTCCACAAAAATCTGGCAACTGGGCGTCTGCGTGAACTTGACCGAACCACCACCGGTAACAAGGAGCGTGCCAGTGCCGGTTAAGGGGGCAGCAATCGTTATCGCCTTGCCGTTTGTGTCAATCGTGCCGCCGTTGGCACCAACGGTGATGGATACTGTACTTGAGATAAAATCTGTGGTATCGCCCAATGCCTCAAGAACGCCTCCATCGAAATTCACAGCACAAGCACCGGCAGTTGTGTAGCGATGGATATGATATGCCTTTAATGTGCCACGTGATTTCAAATTGATGGAACAATCGGCCGTTCCTCCTTCTGTTCCACTCTGTGACCAAACTCCAAAACGAACCCATTTTATCGGTGATTCTGCACCTGTATTTTCACAGATTACCACCGCACCATCCGAGATGGTCAAACTTCCCGCCGAAGGCGACGCGACTCCGATATCACCTTTGATGTTGTAAGTCCCTTTCTTGATGGTCAAGGCGGAAGTTCCATTCCCTGTTCCGATGTTTAATTCACCAGACAAAACAAGCCCAGCAGTATCGCTATCCGCTTCGAAAACAACAGTCCCATTATTTTCAAGATACAACCATGTCGCATTATTTGGAGTACCGGTAAAATCAACAGTTGCCGAAGGCGTAGCTGTGCCGATTACATAATTCCCCCAGGTTGCCGTCCCGTCTTTCCAGTTGTCGGCCCAGTAGTATTTACCGTCAGTGGCCGTTTCTCCAGTCCAGATCTGGTCATAATCCGCCCATGCACTGCCGACGGCGAGGGTGGCGATGAGGGCGATGGTTGTTTTCAGGAATTGCGCGGATACGCGCGAGAGCATGTCTTTGAGTTTGCTTGTCATGACCTGTTTCCTTTTTAAAAATGATTGTCTAATGGTTGCGATTAAGTACGACCGCGTTGCTGTTCCACAACCTCGTCTTCAAAAAAATGGAGAGATCACCCCTGCTGCCGCTAAAACGGTCAGACATGACATCAGCATGGGCCGAAGGCCGAACGATTTTGTCTCTCTCATCTCTGTTCTTTCCTTTGTTTCGGTTGGCGCCGCCGCCCAGCCGTCGAGATGAAAGATGAAAAAAGAGTCCTCTCCATCGTGTTACGCTGAGGCCGTAGGAAGAGCCCGATGAAAACACGATGAGAGGAGGTGCGAATGCACTTTCCCCGCAAGGTGTCGTTCATCGTGAAATTTCCTACGTTTCAGCGACGACAACTTTGCAGCGATGCAAATTGTTTAGGCGTTCGGGGGTGGAAGCGGGCGTCGGCTCACACGAAGTAGACTTGACAACCCGAATCAGTTCCCGGACTATGGCTTGTCTCGAGCGGTTTCCCGCTTTTGACGATGTAAGTATATCACAGTTTGCGCCGATGCGACCTACCCGATCGGGTAGGATCACGGCACGCACACGTGGCCGCGCACGCTCAAAAAACGCCCGCAATCATGAAAAATCACGTTGTTTCCCGCGTGCCGACACGGTGTCCGCCGTCGCTGAAAAAAATTTCGCGCCGTCCCGCACCTCTCCCGCGCGCCCTTGTCCATCCCCGCGCGCGGGATGCGGACGCGCCAATCACGCAACTTGGAAACACTTGGGGGAAACCGACACCGTTTGGGTGATTGCAGGCGAGGCCGCGGATGTGATACACTAGATGGATTGGCTGTGAAGAATCAACCATGAAGAAAAAGGAGTCAAGACGATGAGAACAGGATTGCTGCTGCTGGCGGCGGTGCAGCTGACCGTGGGCGGGGCGGGAGACGCGCAGGCGACCGGCGGGGCGGAAGACGCCCTCGAGCCCGTGATGTGGGCGGACGTCCCGGACGTCGCGCCGCTCAGGGTCGGCGACACGTACTACATGGTTTCGACGACGATGCACTTCAACCCCGGCATTCCCGTGATGGCGTCGAAGGACCTCGTCAACTGGCAGACGGTCAGCTACTGCTATCCGACGATCGAGGACCGCGCGCAGGACCGGCTGGAGAACGGCGCGAACGACTACAGCCTCGGCACCTGGGCGTCGTCGATCCGCTACAACGCGGCGGACGGCTTCTTCTACGTGACGAGCTTCAACAACAAGGTGAACGCGACGTATCTCTTCCGCACGAAGGATCCGACGAAGTCCGGCTGGGAGTTCTTCCGCCTCGCGCCGAAGCAGTACGACGAGTCGCTCTGGATCGAGGACGGCCGGTTCTACGTCTTCGCAACCGTGCCGGGGCGGCCGTACAAGGTGCGCCTGACCGAGATGAAGAGCGACTTCTCCGGCTTCGTCGACGGCGGACGGATCATCCTCGACAACGTGACCGACTGCGCCGGCGGCACCGGGCTCGGCGAGGGCACGCAGGTGTTCAAGCGCGACGGCTGGTACTACCTCGTCAACATCGGCTGGCCGAAGGGTTCGTGCCGCTGCGTGATCGTCCACCGTTCGCGCAACATCGACGGGCCGTGGGAGGGCCGCATCGTCTTCGCGCGCGAGGGCATCGCGCAGGGCTCGTTCATCGACCGCCCGGACGGCCGCTGGGTCGCCGTGCTCTTCGGCGACCGCGGCGCGGTCGGCCGCATCCCGTACATCCTCGAGACGGAATGGGTCGACGGCTGGCCCGTCGTGCAGCCGCGCGAGGTCCGGGACGCGGCGGGCCGCACGCGCGCGGCGGTGCCGGGCTGCGTCGCGAGCGACGAATTCGACGGCGCGGCGCTCGGCCTTCAGTGGCAGAGGACCCACAATCCCGACGACGATAACTGGTCGCTGACCGCGCGTCCCGGCTTCCTGCGCCTCCGCGCCGGACGCGTCGACGGCGATCTCCTCCAGGCGCGCAACACGCTCACGCAGCGCACGTTCGGCCCGGCGTGCGAAGGCGAGACGTGCCTGGACGTCGCGGGGCTGAAGGAAGGCGATGTCGCGGGGCTCACGCTCCTCCAGAAGCTGTACGGACTCGCCGCGGTCCGGGTACGCGGCGGAAAGAAGGAGCTGGTCCTCTGGTCGCCCGACGTCGTGCCGACGCGCGACAAGCAGAACGTCCGCGTCAACCGCGCGGTGCGCGAACGGCAGAAGGTCGCGCTGCCCGACGGCGCGACGAAGGTGTGGCTCAAGGCGGTGTGCGACTTCACGCCCGGGAAGGCGCGCGTCTATTCGGGCATCCCGGCGGCGACCGACAAGGGGCAGTTCTGGTACTCGTTCGACGGCCGGGCGTGGGTGCCGTTCGGCGATGCGTTCGACCTCGTGTACAC
>JAZQGX010000101.1:0-4831 GCA_045540275.1 Kiritimatiellia bacterium
CTCGCCCGCCTTCACGGGCGTCGCGACATACGCCCAGTCGCCCTTCCACACCTTGCCGGCGTTGGCGTCGGCCGTCGTGAGCGCCCAGCCCTTGAACTCGTACCCGCGCCGCGCCCAGCCGAGTCCGTTTGCCAAAGAGGGCATTCGCGTCTTCTCGCCGTAGTTGAACCCGACCGTACGCCACGTGCCCGCGCCGTCGTTGCGGACGAACTCGATCGCGTAGCTGTTGGGCTTAAGCGCCCAGACTGCGTAGACGTCGAGCGTCGGGCCGGCCGCCACGGGCGACGAGACGGCCGCCCAGTCCTTCTTCCACACCTTGCCCGCGTCGGCGTTCGCCCGGCTCGTCGCCCAGCCGAGGAAATCGCAGCCCCTCCGCGCCCAGCCGAGCGACTTGAGCGACGGCAGATGCGTCGAGACGCCGTGGGCGAAGTCATAGTCGGCGGTCTTCTCGTCGCTCGCGTCGTTGCGGTGGAACCTAACCGTGTAGAGCGCGTCGTAGTAGGAGACCGACAGCCCCGCCGCGCAGCCCGAGAAGAACACGGACGAATCGAGACTGCCCTCGAACCGCTTGGGCAGCAGGACGCGCGCGAGATTTTTGCAATTGGCGAACACCCGCTGACCGAGGCTCGTCACGCTGTCAGGTATCGTCACGCTTGTAAGACCGCAATAGGAGAACGCCCACTCCCCTATGCTCGTGACACCATTTCCGATTGTTACTCTCGTAAGTCCGCTGCAATTGTAGAACGCTTCATACCCGATGCTCGTAACCGAGTCGGGTATCGTCACGCTCGTCAGCCCCTTGCATCCTAAGAATGAAGCCTCCCAGATAATTCTAACGCCATCAGGAATTGTCACACTTGCCAAACCGTTGCAACCGTAGAACGCATACCACCCAATTCCTCTTATTCCCGTCAGGTCTAAAGTACCAGAAATTGCATCAGAACTCTCAATCACCCACCCATCGAGCAACTTCAAACCTGGAATTGTCGAGGTGTCAAAAATCGCATCATTGCAACCATCAAATGCATCAACAGCTATGCTCATCACAGAATCCGGGATATCAACAGACTCGATTGATGTGCATCCTATAAACTGTCGCACACCTATGCGCACAACCCCTTCAGGAATTTTAAGAGCCCTAACAAGATTGCCATCCACATATAGATCGTGCGCGTAAATAAGAGGATTGTCGTATTTCCCATAAAATGATATCTTACACCAATCAATGAGACTTGGCGTATGAACAGCCCTCAAACCGGTACACTCGTAAAAAGCATAAGCGTCAATATTCGTTACCCCAGAAGGAATCGTCACACTCGTAAAACAACTTCCGCCATTGAATGCATCACATTCAATGCTCGTAACTCCATCTGGAATAATCAGGTCTTCAAGTAAGGTGCCGTTGATATAAAGGTTGTGCGCATATTCAAGCGGATTAGCTCCCCATTGATCAAAATGGATCCTACACCATGCCGTCAAATCCGTGATATAAACCCCTGTCAGATTTGTGCAACCAGTAAAAGCATCCCTGCCAACGCCTGCCACGCTGTCAGGTATCGTCACGCTCGTAAGTCCGCTGCAGCTGCGGAACGCAGAAGACCCGATGTTCGTCACGGAGTTGGGTATCGTCACGCTCGTCAAGCCGCTGCAATAGTAGAACGCAGAATTCCCAATGCTCGTCACAGAGTCGGGGATCACCAAATCCGTAACCTTCTCACCGTTGAGATAAAGGTTGTGCGCGCACAAAAGCGGATTAGCGGAATAATCTGCAAATGAAATGCCGCACCACTTCGCAATGTCGGCAATATGAACGCTCGTGAGTCCATCGCAGCCGGAAAACGCATAATACCCGATGTTCGTCACGCTGTCGGGGATCGTCACGCTCGTAAGACCGCGGCAGTTGTAGAACGCTCTCGCCCCGATGCTCGTCACCGAATCAGGTATCGTCACGCTCTTAAGACCGCTGCAATAGGCGAACGCATCATACCCGATGCTCGTCACGCTGTTGCCGATCGTCACGCTCTTAAGACCGCTGCACCCCTCAAACGCATAATCCCCAATGCTCGTGACGCTATTCGGTATCGTCACGCTCGTAAGCCCGCTGCACACCTCAAACGCACAATCCCCGATGCTCGTCACCGAATCAGGTATCGTCACGCTCGCAAGCTCCCAGCATTTGTAGAACGCATAAGACCCGATGCTCGTGACGGGCTTGCCGCCGAGAGTGCCGGGAATCGTCACGGCACCCGTGGGCGAAGGCGAGATGGCGGCAGAGCCTTCGCCCTTGTAGACCTCCGCCGTGCCGCCGTTGATCCGGTACGTCCACGTGTGGCCGCCGACCGTTTCCGTATCGGCCCATGCGCAGCCTACGGCAATCGCCGCGAGCAATGCGACCATCAGTTTCTTCACCATGCGCCTCCTTATTCCAGCATATTGTTGCAATCGGCGGCGGCGCATGGAATAGGCACCTCCTCCGATGCGTCAAGAGAGGTGCTGTGGCGGTTCCATCCGCCCCTCAACCGAGCGCACATATTATACCAAATTTCGTCACTGCGTGCGTGCTCCCTCTGCGCTTGGCACCTGGTTGGCCAAGCCCTCTGAAAGCCTCGTGCTGTTTCATTGCCCGACTCGCTATGTAACAATGACCGCGCGCGCGTTATATATTGGCGTCGACTTTGCCCTTTGGGCCCAAAAACCACGCCAGAAAGGCGGAGAAAGTTTCAATGGATTGAAACGCGGAAGCGCAACGGATTGAAATGCGACGGCGCATACGATCGACACGGCAACTTCCATCCGATTGAAGTGCGCGCTTCAATCGGATGCGCTTCCGCGCGTGAATCGGATTGGAAATTGCGACTGCATCCGATGGGCAGAAAAAGCCCCTTCAGAGAACCGCAAAGCCGCCCATTACATTCTGCAATTTCCCACGTTCTCCCAGACTCCGAAACTCCAAGCAGCGAAAGCAAACAAGAAAGACGCACCAGGTGCCAAGTATGTATTGCGTCAAGGGGGAAAGTGGAAAAACTTTGCATGGAAGGAAGCAAAAGGGGCAGCCAACAGTCAAGCATATACAGTAGAGCTTATATAGAAGGGTCTGACCCTTTTTACCCAACAGGCCAACCGCTCAAGGCAGAACCTCTCGGTATTGCACTGGAAACTCGCGCGCGCGGTGGAAATCTTGACCACGGAATGCTCTGAAACGCCTTTCGGCGACACTGAAAGCGGCTATTGAATAGGAGTCTGCGAAATATCAGCCACCCTACATTCGACTACCAGAAGACTACAAGATTCGGCGACGAATGTCAGCGAGTTGCCCGAAGGTCTCTTTCTGGCTGCCTTCGGTGTCCCGCGAATGCGGGCGTCTGTGTGTTCCGTGGTTAAAACCGTAACAGGAGTTCCCACTAAATTCTTCGGTGATCCTCGTTTTTGATAGTCTCGAACATTGCGCGCACGCGCGGTCAATCGCTCGGCCCCGTTTGCCGGAGGACAATGGCGGCTACGGAGGCGATGTTTTTTGATATAATACGGGTGAAAGGATCAAACGACATGTTTAGACCGATGCGAAGGATCAAGCAGCAGCTTGGTGAAGATGAGTCGTGGGACGTGCTGCGGAACGCCAAGCGCGGCGTCCTGTCGGTCATTGGCGACGAGGGCTGGCCGTACGGCATGCATCTCAATCCGTACTGCGAGGACGGGAAAATCTACTTCCACGGCGCGAAGGCGGGACATAAGATCGACGCTCTGCGCAAGGACGCCCGGGCGTCGTTCACCGTCATCGACGACGGCGTGAAGGACGAGAACGGCTGGGCGTACACGTTCAGGAGCGTCGTCGTCTTCGGACGCGTCGAGTTCGTCGATGACCAGGAGAAGGCGCTTGAAATCTGCCGCCGCCTCACACGGCGCTTCACGACCGACGAGAAGTACATCGAAGGCGAGATCAAGAACTTCGGCGCGTATGTGCAGGTGTTCGCGCTCGTCCCGGAACACATCACCGGCAAGCGCGTTCACGAGGCCTGACGGAATAGATTTTTCACAACGAAAGGAATCAAGGCGATGGGCTGGCTCATTTTGATCGTTGCGGGGTTGTTCGAGGTCGTCTGGGCGGTGGCGCTCAAGATGTCCAATGGCTTCAGAAATCCGCTCGCGGATGTTGTATGCGCCGTAGGGATGGCGTTGAGCGTGTGGCTCCTGGCCATCGCCATGAAAACAATTCCGATGGGGACAGCCTACGCCGTCTGGACGGGCATCGGCGCAATCGGCGGCGTGGTGGTGGGCATCATCGCATTCGGCGAATCCGCCTCCACCTTGCGCATCGCCTCCGCCGCGCTCATCGTCGCGGGAATCATCGGCCTCAAGCTCGCCGCGAAATGACTACAAAAGAGGGTTCGGTCGTGCGCGTCGCTCCCGCTGGCAAGCGTGCCGTCCGCAACACGGGTTCGACGCCGCTCACAATGCTCTGCATCCAGTACCAGTCCGCCACGCCGGGCAGTGTTACCCCAGCCGGCGGCACCATCCTCGCCGAGCCGGTCACGTGGTAGGCGTATTGAGGATTGAGCGACTACGAGCCTGTTGAATGGTAATTGAAAGCGCTGGAGATTTCTCCGGAAGTTTGACATTCGTATGACATTTCCGCTTCAGAAAAATGTTACACTCTACACCGCTTTGAGGCATGGTGCCTTGAAGCGCAAGAATGCGAAAGGAACTAATAGATGAAAAGCAAATTGATGACAATGGCGGGCGTCGTGGCGTTGGCGGCGATGGCCTTCACGGGATGCTGCACGTGCAATGGAAAGAGCGCGTGCGCCTGCACGGACGGCAAGCCGTGCGTCTG
>JAZQGX010000102.1:0-10100 GCA_045540275.1 Kiritimatiellia bacterium
CCGCCGGCAGGCGTCCTTCCCATCTACTTCCGCCCTGCTGCAGCGACACCGATCGGCCCTCATGTTCCGAGAAAAAGCGTTTTACCACTCTGTCGGTCAGACTTTCGAAGGTTATCACCGCCATCCGTCCTCCGGGTTTAAGCAGCTGCAATCCGTCCTCGAGCGCCCGCTCCAGATTCCCCATCTCATCGTTGACCGCCATTCGCAACGCCTGAAAGGTACGCGTCGCCGGATGGCGGGCGGCATTTTTCCGTCCGGTGGCATCCGCCACGATTTGTGCCAGTTGCGCCGTGGTATCGACCGTCCCCTTGCGCACCGCCGCGGTAATCGCCGAAGCGATTCGCCTGGCCTGCGGTTCCTCCCCCCATTTACGAAGCAGCTCGGTCAGCTCCTCGCAGGTGGCCGAAGCGATCAACTCTGCCGCGCTTTGCCCCGTTTCCGGATTCATCCGCATATCGAGCGGTCCGTCGAAACGGAAACTGAACCCGCGCCCGGGCGTATCCAGCTGATCGGACGACACGCCCAAATCGAGCAAGATGCCATCCGCCTCGCCGATTCCGTGTTCTGCCGCCAGTCGTGCGACATTACCGTGTTCGCCGTGAGCGAGGATTGCCCGTCCCGGCAGTGCTTTGAGTTTAAGCGCGGAGCGGTCGAGCGCCTCTCGGTCGCGGTCGATGCCGAGCAGAGTGCCTTCGGCGCCGGCGCGGCGCAGGATTTCAGACGAATGCCCGGCGCCACCCAATGTGCCGTCAATGTAAACCCCGCCGGGCTTGACATTGAGTCCGTCGATCACTTCAGCTAGCAAAACTGGAATATGCATTTCAATCCGTTTCGTTGCGGCGATAAGTTCCGTTTACAAGCCAATAACCGTGAATGCGTCGAGCATTGTGTCGGAGTCGAACTTAGGCTCTGCGGGCTTAAGCGACAGCGGCCACACCTCCATCTTATTACCCATACCGATGAACACTACTTTATCCGTCAGCCCCACGGCATTGAGCAGTCGATCGGAAATACGGATGCGCCCGGTTGAATCGACCGAAATCATCTCGGAATTTTCGCCGATATAGCGCCATGCCGCTGAAAGTTTGGGGTCGAAAAGGGATCCACCCTTCAACCGTTCCATTCGCTGACGCATTTCGTCGGGGGCGAGAATGGTGAGGCATTGCTCTTTGGGGTTTCGGATGATGTAGAGATACCGCGGATGTCCAAGCATATCGCGCCATGCGGCTGGAACCGTAAGGCGTTTTTTCACATCAAAGGCATGCTCAAAACGGCCGAAGGGATATCCGCCGAATAGGGGCTGCATTTCAGGCTTAGACTGTGACGAAGAATCTTTCATGGGTACTCATGGGATTTCGCTCCACATTTAACCACTTTGCCCCACTGAAGTCAACTGCTTTTTTAGTTTTTTTTATCAAAAAACCACAAATTTCATCTCCTGATTTAGGACTGATGATTTAGGACACGATACTTGATAAATGAGAAAACGCGGGGTTAGGCGAATTTAATGGGATTTTTGCGGCTTTTATGCCGCTTTTTTGTTAAAAACGCCCTTTTTTAGGTGGAATTAGCCGAGACGAATGACGACGCGATAGTTGATAATTTTTTCCGTGAAATGGGCCGAAAACGGCAAAACAATCAAATTGTTGACAAATCATGTTGATTTTTTTCGCCGTTTTCAAGAGGGTTTATGCCCCCCCCTTGCAAGGGGAAATGCAAGCAGCTTGCAAGGTGCAAAAAAGCCCTCTTGCAAGTGGGCTGCAAGAGGGCTTCGGGAGTACATTGAACTGCATTATGCGATCTGTCGCTTAACCTGCTTGTCAAGCATGATATAGAGCTTGCGCAGATCCCGCTCCGGCAGGTCCTCTAACGTGCCTACCGTCGACATCCCGGCATTGCGCCGACAGCCCATAATATAAGCATCTTCCACACCCAGCCGCTTGGCCCTGTCGTCGATCAGCCGGATCCACCGTTTAGTGCTGGCACCGGCATAATATATCGCCGCGTCATAGTCGCCCGCGTCCTGCGCCAAACGCAGCATGATGCGATCGTATGCCGCGCCGGAGGAAATGTCGGCGAGGTGCTCTACCGAGGCCTCTTCGAGCATCACTCTTTTCCGGTAGTCTTCCTTCCCAGCGCAGGGAATCCCCTGCGCTGTACAGGCCGCCGAAAACATCCGCCAGAACGCTTTTCGTTGACTCGGGGTCATGCTTGCACCTCCTCGATTTTGGCCTCAGCGTAAAATCGCTCGGCCTGGCTTACTTTGATACCGTAGCTGGCTAATTCCTTCGCCGTCTCCGCACCCCTTTTCGGGTGCGAGACTGCGGCCAGTACGGCCTGTTTGTCCAGCTCTGTTTTTGTGCGCAACAGGTCTCCGTGATCCGTGGCTCGGAGTTGTTTTACCAACTGCGCTTCGTCCATGCCGCGGCGTATGTTGACCCGCGGCGTGCCGGTCCGGAACCCTATTACGCCATGCAACAGCTCCAGGCTTTTTTTGTTGCCGAATTCCGCCGCGTTCAGGCATGCCCAATTATTCATGTCTTCGACCAGTCCGTCGGCGGCCTCGCTCAAGCCCGCAACCCTCTCCTCGTATTCAGCCTTGATCTCGTGGATTCTCTGGTTCATCTCCGCTTCGAGTGCTAGCAATTCGGTCTGATACCTGGCGTATTCGCCCATGACTGACTCTAGCTCTTCGCGGTTCTCAATTGTAGTCGTGATGCGTTTAGTCGCTCTCATTTTTGTATCTCCTCTTTTTGGGTCATTCTTTCTTTGATAGCCTCCAGACACGCGATGGTGAATATCGCTACCGCCCCGCTGCGCTCGCCTACGTACAGCTCCTGGTCGTCGACCAGGACTACGAATATCGGCACGTTGCACACATCGTCCAGCGCAATCTGAATTTTATGGGTGTCAATCGTGTATTCTTTCTTAATTTGTCTCATTGCTTTTTCGCCTGTTGTTTTTTCGGTGTCGGCTCGGCATACGCCGAGTGCCGGCATTGATGCATCTTCGCTTCAGAAAAGAGCAGACAAGAGCCGCCCTTTTTATGCCATTTGCAAGTGGTGTTTTTGCACTTCATTTTTTTACTCTCCGAAAACCTTTTTGTACGTCGTTTTGAATAGCTCCCAGTTACGCTCCAGTCCCTTTTTGGCCGCCACGGCAGCTGCCATATTAAGACATGTGCAGAGGCGGTTCATTCGGATGCTCTCGAGCAGACTTGCGCACGATCCATCCGGCTCCGGGAATCCATAAGTCGCCGCGGCTAGCGCGATGTCGTGCGCGGGCAAGCGCAACGGCAATTTAAGTTTTCGGATGCACCGCTGGTCGAACTGATCAAGCCAGCCGTTAAAGCCGGCCTGATGAATCAGGTCTTCCTCCATCGACCGCGTTCCGCATACAACAAGCCCGAACTCGGATGTGTCGAACACTTCGCGTATATACTCCATCGCCTTCATGGCGGTCGTCTTGGTCGCCGACAATGCCAGCTCGTGCAACTCGTCGATAACCAACAGCGTCTGGCGGTTGAGCGCCCCGGGAATGCGCCGGCGCAGCTCCTCGTTGCGCAGTGCGGTGTTAATGCCGCAGGCCTGCGCGATGGCTTCCAGAACAAGACGAAATGTCGGAGCTGCCGGAATACGGCAATAAAAACAATTGAACTTTGCACGCCGCTTGTACTCTTTGAGTGCGTGGGTTTTTCCGATTTGCGAAAGGCCAACTATGCGCACCGGCGCGTTGCGCAGAAGTGCGAGGTCACACGCCGAGCGGATGCTCTCCCATATTGAGGTCTCGATGAATGCGTCAGACTGCATCTTTTCGCGCTCTGAGTGCAGATGCTGGTAGCCTCTCACGGCATCGAGGACCGCCGTCATGTTGCCTTCATATTTCCCCGCGAAAATCCGGCTGACAGTAGCGCCTGAGTAGTTGATAAGTTTGCCGATGCCGTCATAGCTGAGCGCCCTCTCCTTTCCGTGCAGGAATAGCCAAAGCAGCAGCCCGTGCTCCTCTTGGGTGCAGCGATCGTCTTCGACGTACGTCTGCATCGTCCGCGCAACCTGGTCTGACGAGCGGCCCATTTGCGCGTCTGTTTTGGTCGGTATCTCGTTCATGGCATTCGCCATGAGTTCCATGTCTTGTTTTGTCATGTTTTCTCTCCTCTTTTTGGTGTTCACAAGATGTCATCATCGCTGATGCTAATCGCATCAGTCTCATTGTAATCGGGTATCAGGTCGGCATCGCTGATGTCGGCTTTAACCCCGGCTAGCTCTATCTTTGCCGCGTCCGCTATGGCTGCCAACTCTGCCGGATCCTCGCCCAGGATCTCACGGGAGTTGTGCGCCGCCGCGGCCGCCTCCTCTCGCAACTGCTTGCGTATGATCGGCGTTAAGGTTTTGCGCGCTGCGGCAAGCGCTGTCTGCCGTTGCCCAAGTTGCCGCTGGAGTGCCTCGATGTCGTCGTAGCGAGCCGCTTGCTGGACGTCTGCAGTGCCAATGTAACGGCCCTGCGCATCGGCTATGTAGGCGGTCAATGGGGTGCATGGATTGATCCATACTCGATAGCATTGGCCGCGCTCCAGGATGCGCCCTCCATGCAGAATGCCGGATACGGTACACTTGGTAAGAGTTGTGTCATCGCGGTATTTGAGCTGCAGTTTGTCGGAGCAGTCGCAGAGCTGCGACAGCTCCGTGCCCATTATGAGGATGGCTGCCACCCCATCGAGCTTAGACAGCTCGCTCTTGCGACTCTCCCACGCTTCACGAGGGCTCATCTTGCGCGTCCGGTAGGCAATTTTTCCCGTCTGTATGAGCGCCCGAAACGCATTGGCCTTCGGCACGCTCATAGCATCGAGCGATGCTATGTCAATCCACGGCCCTCGCGGTTCAATCTGATACTCGCCAGTTACAAAGCCACATTGCTCCCATCCTTCCAGGTCATGAACCGTGCGCGTGTCAATGCGCTCGTATGCTTGATGAACCAGCTCGAGAAAGTCATAGTACGGAATGTACGGCAGACGCAACCGGTCGAGAATCCCAGGACGGCTGCGCTCAAGGCCACGGGCTATTGCTCGCAGACGCTCGTCGGCTTGATCCATGCCGTAGACCGTCTCCGGCTCGGCTCCGCGACCGCCTCCCATGTGCCCTCGAACGCTGCCTAGCTCGTTCTTGACGAGCGCATGCAACCCCTCGAGCATTCCTTTGATGCGCGGATTGCCGTGCGGACGCCCGCTGTACAGGCCCTTTGCAAGCGGTTCGGACAGGATGCCGCCGGCGACGAATCGAACCGCTCCGCCGGATACCTCGCCCAGTATCTCCTTGAGCGTCGTGTCCGCTGATGCTGTGCCATGCTCGCCGACGATCATGCAGCCTCCCTTGGGAATGCCGACGCTGCAGAGCAGGTGGGCGAGGATGTAGCGCGTCCAGACCCCTTTGAGCGTCTCGCGTGTTCCATCCTCGCGCTCGCGCACGGGCTTGGTAAGGCGCACGATCACGTGTCCCGTCAGCACATCCTGGAGCGCGAACTCAACTACTCGCTGCGCGTGTTTGTTGCCGGCAAACGAGACTTTATGCTCGTACCACATATCGTCAAGCTGAACTACTTGGCACGGGGCAAGGTCCACTCGCGTCCGGATAATGTCGGGGAGGCTCTGCATCTGCGCGGCCATCATGCCTTGACGGCTCGCCGTGAGCGCGAATTGCCCGGGGGCAAGCCGGTTGAGGTTGCGCATCGTCCAACCCTGTGGCACGAGGCCCCCATGTCGGTATGGACAACGAGCGTTGAGGTCGGGTTGGACCCCGTTATGCTCAGCGGTCCAAATATCGCGCCACGTCCCGAATCCGGGGATATACTCATCGGTCCGCAAGCGGTTGATCAGTTCGCGGTACGCCGGCGCGGACTTGCGCTTGTTGGATAGCAGGATCGCTTGCCAGTATTCGACAAACTCCTTGTTGTCGGCAAGGCCGCCGGACTTCTGCTTTCGCAGCAGTCTCCCATCGACCAAGGCGAGGATCCCGCCGCGTCGCCATGCTCGGCACTTGCGGTACATGCTCGGCACGGTTATACCGGTTATCCCGTGCCTCGCCAACTCTGTCGCCAGCCGGGCCGTAACCGCTTGCTTGTCGGCCGCCGCGTCAAAGGCCGCAACCGCTCGCGCCAGGACCTTGACTTTGAGAGCATCCTCAATGCCAAGACAGCTATGCAGTGTAGTCAGCTCTGTTGCCAGATCGCTCATTTTTCGTCCTCCGCACGGCGGGCTATGACAGCACGAACGTGTTCGAGGATGTCGTACAGGTCGTCCCTGATTGTGCGCAGCCGATCCGTCTCGATCAGTTCGAATGCGCCGCGCAGGTCAAATTGATGGAGCTTCTGCATGAGATCGTCTGCCTCGCCGTCGGCGAGTGTTGGCGACTGCATGATCTCGGCTGCCTCGGCTTGGATATCGTGCGGCTCCTCCTTACGCTTGCGTCCCGCGCCCTCGCGCTTACCGCCCATCTTCGAGGGCGTCTTCTTAATAATGCCGAGGTCGCAATAAAGCTCAGTGAGGCTCTTCGAGTCCGTCTCAGCGGCATATTCCGCAATCGCGTCCTGCCGCATCTTATCCGACCCATTCGCAATCTTCGGCAACTCATCCGCAGATATCGCCTGCTGGATAAGCTTCAGGTAGTTGTAAGCGGTTCTTCTGCCGAAATTGCAGTTAGCTTCAAGCCACTTCTCGAACGTCCCCGGATGATCGATCTTCGCCTTGAATAATTCTAACCCCGCGTTAAGTGCCGCCGCAATCGCCATCTCGCTCGACTGCTTCGCGACCTCATGCCAATGGTTTATCCTCGCCGCCGCCTCCATACCCGCCGCAGGCGGTTCGGCCGAGACGAAATACTTTTTCTTGCCTTTTGCTTTTTCAACTACGTTTTTCATTTTTTCAAAAACTCCCTTGAGTATTGATTGTTGATTTTAGTTAAGTAGTTGTCGATTGATCTGGCGTCGATGCACCATTGCCCCGTCGCCTTATCTGCCGAGATCTTGCCGCGCTCAATTAAGCTGATAATCGGATTAGGAGAAGTTACCCCGAAAACCGCCATCGCCTGCTTAATCGTAATGTCTCTCGCGGCAAGCTCTCTAAGCCTCGCTCGCTTCCTCGCTATCGTTGGCATGTCCATAAGTTTAGTCCTTAGTGGTTAGTCGTTAGTGTCTGTCCCGTTCCTTTTCTAAAATAAACCAAGCAATTAGCAATCCAATACAAATTCCGCCAATAAGCATCGTCATACCAAAAATTACAAGTGATATTGTTTCAGTCATTCTGCACCTCCATGCTTCAAGCGTCCGCGAAACGTCCCCCAATTCTGCGGCGGTTTCGCGGAAAAGGTTATTGTATGATCAAGCCGCTCGGCGCAGTGCACGCGGAGCGCAGAAACTAAGTTAAGTGGTCCGGCATATTCTTCCAACTCAAAAGCTGTTATCCCGGGAAGGTTTCGCGTAAAGCATTTATTCGTCTTTACAATCTCGTACACCGAAAGCGGAACGCCTCGTATCTCTTCTGTAAAAATAACCGTCCCCGTGATCTTCGAAACCGGAGCCGATTCGTAGATATAAATCTCCTTGAAAAGCGGCGGCGGCGTTTTGCGGAATTCCCAGTTTTTGCGCCCCTCATAAATAGCCTTTGCGTACTTAGGCTTTAAGGACATCACAATCACCTTCGGGTGAGATTTATCGTAAGCCTTTTTCAGGATCTTTCTGATTTCGGAATTTGCAGCCAGGAACGCCTGGTTCATACTATTAACATCCATCACTTCACCTCCGCTTTCTTCTGCTTATTGGCTGTTATGCGGCGGCACTTGCCAAGCCGAGAAAAGCATCCGCGAATAGCTTCACGCGCAACCTTTTCAGCGAACCCTCTGTCGCGATAGCAAAATCCACGAAACAGATAGTCATCAGAGTATTGATCGTATGTAGGGTTTAGCGACACTTCGATTCCCCATACGCCAAATGCGGAACACTTAAGTCGCGTAAAAACCTTTGGCAGTTCATGATCGTTTGTAGTAGCGATAATCGTCGTCATCTCCTCCGTGCGGTTATACTCGAACGTAATGCCCGACTTCTTTTCAATTTCTTCGCTCATACCTTGACTCCTTCTCTTTTGTGTTAGTTTTTAATTGGTTTAAACCTAAGGCCGAGTTCGACCATCTTGGTTCGAAGAGGGTGAGCTTTGCGCTCACCCTTCCGAGCGTAGCAGACGTGTGCAATCGAGTAGCCTGTAAGCCGCGCAATTTCTCGTACTCCCGCCGCTTTTGTCTTCTGTCTTGTATTTGCCATTGATCCTCCTTTGTGGTATTATGGTTCCCTGTTCCGACGGAACGGAATGTATTGTAGCAATTTTGTAGCAACGTTGCAACAGCAAAAGTAGGAATTTTGTAGTTGTGAATAAACGCCTAGAAACCTTAAGATATTCTCTCGGTCTTGAATGGGGAGAATTAGCTGAAAAGCTTCAAATTAGTAGGGCAATGATTGGCTTTATCAGAAACGGCCAACGTAAGCCAAGTGCTGCACTGCTATTACGAATCTCCGACTTAGAACAACAAGCTTGTGGCAATCCTGTAGCAACCGATAATGAAGTAGCAAATTGGCGCGAACGGGCTCTAGAAGCTGAGCGAAAATTGCTACAAGTCCGCGAAGCACTTGATTTAATCCTCAAAGGAACAACAAAACTTAATGAGGCTGTAAAATGAATAAACCTTGCCTTTTAGATTGGACTATTCTTGATTTATGTGAGGCTTCATATGAAAGTCCTTTCGGTGCATATTGCGACACAATAAAAACTTGCGATTTTGTAAACATTTGGAATCTCGTCGTAGTATGCTTTAATGCAAATAAGTGTGACCAAGCAAAACATTATCAGTTTTTATTGGAAGACTATGCACCCATGATGATAGATCCTTTGCCTTTTGCAACTACTGTTCAATCAATATTGGAAAGCTGCAAAACAAGAGAGTTGCCGATTATAGCGGAGATCACGGAACTTGGTGAAAAATGCTTGATCATTGCTTCCTGTCATGAACCGTGGAGAACATGGTTTTACTTGCTTTTTGGTAATGTTGACGAGAATGAACAAAAAGAAGGGTTAGAAGAACTAACGCCGATTATAATGCCACTATTAGCAACATTACATATTAAAGGAAAATGACTTGACTCATATATCGACTCCTAATACATACTAATCCGCGCCTTTAAGCGCGGTTTTTTTATTCCCTTTTTCAACTGATTTTATTTCAGTTGATTTCAATGTGCAACATGTTGCACACGAAATTCATTTGATTCACGATTTTCATTTTTTTTCACGAAATCAATTAATCATCTGATTTTCACGGTTCCCATTTTTCTTCTCTTGACCCCTTATTGTTTATCCTATAATTCCCCCTGTTGCGAGATTAACTCCTGGCACAGATGCCCGTTCTGCATCGCGCTCTGAAATCATAATCCTTCTAACTCGCAGCCGGGCGCTTCCGTCGCCCCGCAAGGGGGCCTCTCCTCCCCCGCGGCGGACACAGGATAAACGAGGTGCGCAATGATGATAGCAATAATTACGTCGAATCTGGTGATCGGCATCGCGGTTGGTGCGGTTGCCAAGTGGCTCTGGGATAAGGAGCAGGCTCATCCGAGCCAGTATTGGGGTCTCCTGTATGGAGCCGTTAAGGCCGCCGAGAAGGCCATCCCGGACGATGCGCCGAACAAAGGCGCGCAAAAGCTCGACTACGCGCTGCGCACATTCGTCGATAAGTACGAGGCCGCCTCCGGCAAGAAGGTCGAGACGGCGGCGGAATACGCGGAGATTGAGAACCTGCTTGAGTGTGCGGTTGACCAGATTTTCGGCAAGAAACAAGGGGTGCAAAAATGTCTAAATTAACTTCCAAGATTTCACGCGCAAAGACGCGAGCAAAAAAAATCGCCCATGACGAGATAAAGTCCAAGGTCAAGGCGCGTGTGAGACGTGTACGTGCTGCGAGCGTCTTGGCCTTGGCAATTAGCGCCGGTCTTTTGGGCTGCCAGACTACGCCCAACCGTGCGCAGTCGCTGACCTTCGACACCTGTACCTTCAAAATCTATGCCGGATG
>JAZQGX010000103.1:0-4469 GCA_045540275.1 Kiritimatiellia bacterium
GCATAGTCCGCGTCGTAGAGGCGCAAAACCTGCCGCTCTACGACATTTTCAATATCGGCAACCACAGGAGCGAGAAACTGCTTGACGTAATCAACATCCTCGCTGGCGCACTTGGCATCGAGCCCAAGATGGAGATGCTGCCTATGCAGCCCGGCGACGTCTACGCCACATACGCCAGCATAGAGAAGCTCAGCAAGGCCGTGGGCTACGAGCCAAAAACCACAATCCGCGAAGGCATCCCCGTATTCGCGAAATGGTACAAGGAATACCACAAGCTGTGAAGCCCTTCTTCTCCATAATAGTTCCGTGCTGCGATGTAGAGCCGTATCTGCGCGACTGCCTCGATTCGGTGACAAGCCAGCCTTTCTCAAGCTGGGAATGTCTTTTGGGAGTCGAGGACTCCAAGGACAAGACGCTTGAAATCGCGCGCGAATACGAAGCGAAAGACTCTCGCTTCAAGGTGTTCACGGGGCCGCGCAGCGGCTCATGCTCCGCCTCGCGCAACACGGGCACCGATATGGCCGCCGGCGATTACATAATCTTTCTGGACGGCGACGACACGATTGCCGCAGGTTCGCTTCAGCGCCTCCACGACAAAATCGCCGAGCGACCCGGCGCCGACATCTATCCGTGCGCGATGCGGGTAATCGACGAAGCGCACGACAAAGAATTGCCGCGCAGAGACAACTACCCCGCCGGCTTCGACGGCGAGCTTACGGGACACGATGCGACGTTGACGATCTACTCTCTAAGGCGCGACCCCTGCCCGATGCTCCAACTCTCGGTGTTCCGGCGCGAATATCTTGTTGCCAACGGCCTCAAGTGTCTGCACGGAATGAAGCGGCAGGACAGCGAGTTTGCGCCCCGCGCACTCTACCTCGCCAAGCGTGTCATTCCGCTTCATGAAACATTCTACATTTATCGGGAAAGACCGGGTTCCGTCTCTACTTTGGCGAAGAACACGGGCTACTTTCTTGAATCGTACGCCGCAATTCTGAAGTCGCTTTTGGCCTTCCACGCAAAAGTGTCCGCCGAACCGTGTTTCGACAAACGCATCTCAACATACTGGGCGCGGCATTGGCTTACATGGATTTGCTACTATTGGTTTTCGCCTCGCGCCATGCGCGGAACAGATCGCGCATACAGGGTTGAAACGCTGCGCAGGATCTTCACGAACGGATCTGGAGATTTTGATGCTCTCGTCCGTGCGGCATCGCTTCCGCGCCGTGTTGCCGCAATCTTCGTGAAACTTTTCTCGAACCGCCCGGCACTTGCCTGGTTGACGGACGCTTTCTTCAGGTTTGGCTACAATCCGCTGGCGGGAGTCCGGGGGTAGCCGCCACCATCACTTCTCGAACGAAGACTTGCCTGGACGCAGGAGAAACATGTCGTCATTGAAAAGGACGAAGTGTTCGGAAAGATCGGGTATGCGATGGAAGTTCAGCTCGATTGTGTTGGAATGGAATGTTGGAAGATATCCGGCAGGAATGTAGTCGGCATGGTTCACCAGCCTGAGTTTCGGATTCGATTCGTCGAGCCATTCGGGCTTCTGTCCGCACGTGACGAAGAAGACGCGATTCACCCAAGGAGCGAATCTTTCGACGGCGCGGAACCAGTAGCGCAGGAGTCCGTTGTCGCGGTAGCGGCATTCGGCATTCGCCTCGCCGCCCGCGCGAGCCTGCGCGGAGCCGCCGTTCTCGTACTTGCGCCTCTGGGCGAGCCATGCGGGGGCCCGAGCCATCGACCCAAGTCACTGCAAAATCCATGGTTTCCATTTTCAGTCCATTCCTGGTTAAGTCTTTGCAATCATCCCGTCCCGGGATTTGCGAAGGTGCAGCCGTTTCAGCAAAAGACCGGAGTCTTCCCTGAAAGCCGCCAGTATCATGACGCAGGAGGTCGCGGCTGCCGCCGCTCCCTTGGCAGCCAGGCCGCCCATTCCGCTCAAGGGGATACACCGCGCCGCCTCCCATGCCACGGCACAAACAGTGACGGAGCAAATCGCGAAACCGGCATAAGAGCGCCAGTAGGCGCGAGCCTCGGTTTTGCCGAAGAACGACGAGAATACGACATGCGACTCCCAGGGAATCTGGATGAACGCGAACCCGAGGATGGTCGAGAATATAACGCCGTCGAGCTTGTAGGCGTCAGGCAGGAATATGACGAAAAGGATGTTCGATCCGAGATTCACCGCGCCTGCGACAATCGGCTTCCAGCGGTCCTGCCGCCACAATCCAGCCGCCGATTTGAATGATATCATCACCTGGCGAGACTGCATGATATAGAAATAGAGCACCATAAGCACCGGCGTGAGCGCGTGGCGCATGAGCGCAGGATCTTCCTTTACCCAGATCTTCATGAACGGCTGATACAGCGCCATCATCATCGCTGCGCAGAAAATCACGGCAATCATCGAAAGACGGTTCATGCGCATGAAGAGACGGAAGTTCTGTTCCTTCGACTCGGTGTAGATCTTGTTGCCGAATCCGCCCATCATCGAGCCGTATATTATGGCTACCAATCCGGCGACAGACGTTATGACATAGTAATAGTTTCCATATGCCGCGACGGCGACGAGGCCGAGGAACGCGGACAGGACAAGGTTGTCGCTGAAGTGCGTTATCATTCCGCCCACCTTGTGCATGAAAATCGACTTCACGTCGCTGATTACGTGCCTGCGCAGTTCCGCAGGCAGTTCTCCGCGCGGATCGAGACCGGGGAAATACTTGTGCGACGCCGCCACCAAAAGAATGTTCTGCAGCACGGTGAAGAGGACTGTGGCGATTACATAATGGTAGTAGTTGCGCGTCAGGAGCAGAACCAGGAACACAGCCATGTACTGCACAACGGAAACGCCGGTGCGGATGTTCGTGATGACGTCGTTTCGGTGATGCGCGCCGAGGATGACACCTCTATACGCAAACAGGAAATAACTCGCCGCCGTATTCACGAGATGGATCAGATAGAGGATGTGCAGGTCGATATCCGGCGGAACGGAACCGTGGACGAGCTTGTCGAGGAACGGCAACAGCGCAAGGCCGAGAACGAATATGACAGTGCCGACCCAACGGTAAACCGTGCGATAGAACTTGAGGAACGCGCAAAGAAGTTCGCGGTTGTCATCAGCCACGGGCTTGTACATGGAGCAAACCACGGCCGTGCCGAACCCAAGCTCGGCAAGCATCAAAACACCGAGTATGGAAGCAAACAATCCATTCAGACCGAGGTATTCCGGTCCGAGCAGCCAGAGGAACAGCGTACGGTTGAGAAACGGGAACAGCAATTTGATGCTGCTCGCCGCGGCATTTGCAGCCATGTTGCGCTTTACATTCTTTTTGAAGTCAAGTTTCATTCAATCATGCCTTGGACATTTTCCGCCTTGGCTCTATTCCGCGCCATACCCAAGGCACCGGATGGTCTCGCCAGTCGTTATTTGCCCGCTTTTGTGCATTTGGGGCGATATTATACACTATTTCCGTTGCTTATACAATAGGGAACCCCGCTGGAATATCCCCACCTTTGCATCAAAGGCACTATCTTCCGGCATCCGTTCTCGCAGGCTATCGCCATGCACAGTGTGTACCCGAGGTTGTCGCCGACCCTGCCCTTGCTCCCGTCCCACACCTTGGCGAGATACGGCATCTTCTCCGCGTACTCCTTCTGCACGTCAGTAGGATCGACGATGATCAATGTGTCGTCGTGGATGCCTGGCGCGGCATCGCACAGAATGCTTCCGTGCACCTTCGAGTCTATTCCCTCCGTCGCCAGATGCCGTTCAAGCCGTTCCTGCGTCTTCTTGGCGAGAATGTCCTCCTGGAGCGAACGCGCAATCTCGCTCATCAGCGTGTTGCGCGAGGCCTGTATGCCGAAGAGCATCTGCCCAAGGAACTCCATCTTCCAGCGGCTGTTCTTGAACTGGGGAGAAAATATCCCCAGGTATTTTCTGAGCTGTTCTCGCGTTTTGAACGCAATTATGCTATCATTTCCCATGTCGGTTCCTCCTTGGTGGTTTTAGGCACGTGGTATTATACCACACCCAGCAAGTGGAACCGACTTTTCGCTTATTTCACTTCAAGACATCCATCTCGCCCAATAAAATCAGGCATCCGACTCATTTCAGGGGTCAAAAACTGGGGATATTCCTGCCCTTTTGGCGCCCGCGGCGCGGGTCAGCGACCGGTGCAGGTGCGGACGAGCTCGGTCAGCACGAGCACGTCGGCGCTGCCCGCCGACGAGACGCACCGTTCGCGCAGCTGAAGGAACCGCGCGCGCGCGATGCGCAGCTCGCGCAGCGTCCAGTTGCGCAGGAAGGCCTGGTTCTTCCGCACGGCGAACGGCGCGAGGCCCTCCGTCGCCGCGGCAAAAGCGCCGCGCGCCTCGGCGTCCTTCAGCACGACGAGCTGCCGGAAGAACTTCTCCACCACCGTCGTCATGAAGACGGCGAACCCGCTCTCCTCCTCGAAGCGGCGCAC
>JAZQGX010000104.1:0-1763 GCA_045540275.1 Kiritimatiellia bacterium
CGATCATCTGAAGAACTTCTCGTTCCTGATGGACGAGAAGGGGCGCTGGTCGCTCGCGCCGTTCTACGACTTCACGTATGCGGAAGGGCCCAACGGATGGCAAACGCTGTCTGTTTCCGGCGAAGGCGCGAACCCTGGGGTTGACGATCTTCGACGTCTTGCCAAGGATGTCGGGCTCGACAATGGCGAAAGCGAGCTAATCCTAGAGCGTGTCATTGAAGCCTGTCGCAACTTTGTTTCGCACGGAGTTTCTTGACAGGACAGGATTATGAAAGGGGCGAAAGCATGAAGGTCAACAATGTGTATGCTGAGGAAATCGCCAAGTGGGATGGCGACAAGGCGACGAAGCCGTTTACCGTTCTGTGGGACGATCCGGAAAGCGGCGCGGACTTGAAGGTCGTCTATCGAACGCCCAAAAATGGCGGGACAATCATAGCCGCCCTTGGCGTCGTGGCAATCGCCTTTGCATCATATCTCGGCTGGCACTGTTTTCGTGATGCAAACTACTATGTCCTAACGGGGTGTTGTCTTCTATCTGCGGCTGGCATTGGTTGGGCGGTTTGCGGTCTTCGCACCAGCTGGACGCGGATGGAGTACGAGTTCAGGCGCGGTATCTGCACTGTACGCTATGCGCTCGCGGGGTTTCTGCGCCGCGAATGGTCGTTCGCATACAACGACAAGACGGCGCTTTTCTCCTACATGCGACCAATGAGCAGAGACTTGTTCGCAACTGTGCCGGAATACGGCTTCACCAACAACGAGGGCTGCATACTGTTTCGCACGAAGCAGGCGATGAAGCTTCCGCATTACGATTACTTCTCGCTTGTCGTGACCGGCTATCTTTCGCGCAACGAAGAGGAAGAGAAGTCGAGACAGGTCCTTGCCTCGATGCGGCTTGAACGCAACTTGCGCGACAAATCTGCGGCGAAGAAGATGTGGATTTTCCTGGGTATTGTCATTGCAATCTCTGCGACCTTGAGCGTCATCGACATTCGTAGCAAACCGACGGAGAAAGAACGTCTGGCGGTGAAGGCGGTAATCGAGGCGTTTTACAACGGCGGTGACTATCGGGCGGTCGCCGGGGAACAGAAGGCGAAATGCAGAAAACGTGCACAAGAGGATATCAACGAGGTGCTGGATTACTGCGCGGAACTTTCGGCGGCGCGGCAAGAACTGCAGGAAGCGGGGGCGATTGCGGACGCGAATCGTCGTCGGGAAGCGTTGCAAGGGCTTTCGTCGAGATTGCGCGAACGAGTAACGACGATGAAATCCGTCAGACGCAGAAATGTTGCATCGTATGTATTTGAAAATTCCTTCGAGAGCCTGGCCGTGACAGCCGAGGCACTGCTTTCCGCTCCGGACGGCAAGGTGACCGTAACCATAAGGGAGAATATGAAAACTGCCACGCCGCAACAACCAACGGAGGAACCTAAATGAATGTTGCAACACCAAATCCAATTTCCAACCGAAAGGAGCAAACCATGAAACCATTTGCACGAATCAACTTGTTCTCCGCTGCTCTGCGCATGGGTATCTCCGTCTCATCCCTCGCGCGAGAGGGCAATGTTGCCAATGTGGAAGTGTTGCCAATACCAATTCCAATTTCCACTGAAAGGAGTTGAAACAATGAAAACCTCGATCAGATTCTATGATGACCGCGAAGTGCGGGCAATTTGGGACGATTCCGCTTCCAAGTGGTGGTTCTCCGTACTCGATATCGTTGCCGCCATAAACCGCGAATCCGACTACGCCAAGACGCGCAA
>JAZQGX010000105.1:0-26283 GCA_045540275.1 Kiritimatiellia bacterium
TCGGAGTCGGAGCGAGCCGCGTTCGCGATATGTTCGAACAGGGCAAGAAAAACGCCCCATGCATCATCTTCATCGACGAGATCGACGCAATCGGCCGCAGCCGCTTCTCGGGTATCGGCGGTGGCCACGACGAGCGGGAACAGACTTTGAACGCCATGCTGGTCGAAATGGACGGATTCGACACCAACGACGGCGTTATCGTCATCGCCGCCACCAACCGCGCCGACGTGCTTGACCCCGCATTGCTGCGCCCCGGCCGCTTCGACCGACAGATCGTCGTCGACCTCCCGACCCGCGAGGGACGACTCGAAATTCTCAAGATGCACGCCTCTAAAATCAAACTGGCGAAGGATAGCGACCTCGACCGCGTCGCCCGCGGAACTCCGGGATTCTCCGGAGCGGATCTGGCCAACCTCTTGAACGAGGCGGCATTGATTGCGGCCCGCAACAACGAGGAGGGGGTGCGCCACCGCGACCTTGAAGAGGCGCGCGACAAGGTGCTCTGGGGGCGCGAGCGGCGCAGTCACGCTCTGGGCGAAGACGAGCGCGCCATCACCGCCTGGCACGAAGCGGGGCATGCGCTGCTTCAGGTGTTGCTGCCGCACGCCGAACCGTTGCACAAGGTTACGATCATCCCCCGCGGCCGTGCGCTGGGCGCAACGATGTCGCTGCCGGAGAAGGACGTGCTGAACCGCACCAGAAACCAGCTGACCGATATGATCGCCGTCGCGACCGGCGGCCGCATCGCCGAGAAGTTCCATACCGGCGATATATCGACCGGCGCGCGCCAGGATATAAAAATGGCCAGCGACATTGCGCGCAAGATGGTATGCGCCTACGGCATGAGCGACCGCTTCGGATTCCATTCCTTCGGCGACAATCAGGAGACACTTTTCCTCGGCAAAGAATACACCCGTTCGCAGTCCTACAGCGAGGCGACCGCCCAGCTCATCGACGAGGAGTGCCAACGCATCGTCTCCGAGCAGTACATCCGCGCAGAGATGCTGCTCTCCGAGAACAGGGAAAAACTTGAATTGCTGGTCAATTGCCTTCTCGAACGTGAGACGGTGGACGGCCGCGATATTGAAGAACTAGTGAAGACCGGAAAAATTTCGAGGTTGGAGCCGCCGCCGCTGCCGGAGGAAAATCCCCCCGCCGGCGAAGAGACGGGCTCAAACGCCGATCCGCAAAACGCAGAAGAGGATAAATAGTTTTATGAGAGCCGACCGCCGCCAGTGGCAATGGAAATGCGCGTCAAAAAGAATCGAAGCGGATTACGAGCCGCTGCTGATGGGCATTTTGAACGTAACGCCTGATTCATTTTCGGACGGTGGCAATTACGATCATCCCGATGCGGCGGTCGCCCATGCGATGGAGCTGGTCAGCGAGGGGGCGGATATTATCGATGTCGGCGGATGTTCAACTCGGCCCGGCTCCGAGCCAATTCCGCTGAATGTCGAACTCGACCGCGTCCTGCCCGTGATCACCGGCATTGCCGCTGTCTCGCCGGTTCCGATCTCCGTCGACACCTTCCATCCCGAGGTCGCCGAGGCCGCGCTTCGAGCCGGAGCGTGCATCGTCAACGACGTGAAACCGTTTGCCGGCGACCGCGAGATGGCGGAGGTCATAAAGCATGAAGGGGCAGGACTTGTAATCACCCACAATGCAATGGACTCAGTCCCCGGGCCGATGAGCATAGACGAAGGCGATATGACCGATGCGGTGTACGGCGCTCTGCGCAAATCGCTCGCATTCGCCGACGATTTCGGTCTTGACGAGGAATGTCTGGTCATCGATCCGGGACTTGGATTCGGGAAAAACACCGAGCAGAATCTCGAGCTGGTTTGCGCCACCGGACGGCTGGCAAAGCTCGCTCCGGTTCTGATCGGCGCATCCCGCAAAAGATTTATCGGGACGGTGTGCGAGGAAGTGGATGCGTCCGGGCGCGATCCGGGCAGCCACGCCTGCGCACTTTGGGCGTGGATCAACGGAGCTGGCATATTGCGTGTGCACGATGTGCGCGGAATGCGGCAGACGGTAAAAATGTGGAAGGCGTTATGTTCGAAGGATTCCAGATAGGCCTTGGCGATGTCGTCCAGATAGTGTTGCTTTCGGTGGCGGTCTACGCGCTGGTCGGATACTTGCGCGGCACTCGCGCCGGACAGGTGCTGGCAGGGGTGATATGGTTCGTGTCAATCCCGTCGTTTTTCATCTGGCTCTTTGGCTGGGATGTGCTGGGGCGGATATTCTTCTGGCTTCTTCTCGCCCTCGGCGCGAGCATGATCGTGGTGTTTCAGGAGGAAATCCGCCGCGGTCTTGCAATCATCGGCGGCAACCGCTTTTTCGGAAATGCCGCGCATTCGGTGGAAGAGCGCGCCCCGGAGCGGCTGGTCAAGGCGATACGGTCGCTGGCCGCTTCCCACACCGGTGCGCTGATCGCGCTTGAACGCGGCATCTCTCTGACCGGCTATGAAATCTCTGGCATCGACATCGGAGCGCAGATCAGCGGCGAGCTGCTGATTTCGATTTTCACGCCCCCTCTGCCGCTGCACGACGGAGGAATCATCGTGCGCAACGGCACGATCAGCGCCGCCCACTGCATTTTTCCGGTTTCTGGCCGTGCCGACCTGATCAGCTCCGGCATGCGTCATCGCGCCGCGGTGGGGCTGAGTGAAGAGACGGACGCGGTGGTGGTCGTCGTTTCCGAAGAACGCGGGACGATTTCTATCGCGCACAACGGCGTCCTCCACCGCTATTCAAAAGATGTCACCGACAAAATGCTGCTGCGATGGGTGCGAAAGGCGATGTCGGAGAAGGCGGTCGCCAGAAGCGGAGGACTCGAATCGGTCTTCTCGAAACTCGCCTTGTTCAAACGGCTTGTCCGCAACGATCCTAATCCGGCGAAAGGAGGCAGGGCATGAAGGAACAGAAACCCCGCGGATTTTTCGTCTGGAACTTCTTGACGCGCGACTTCCGCTGGAAGTTGTTTGCGGTGGCGGTTTCCGCCATCGTCTATTTCTCCATACGCGCGCAAATCAACGATCTGCGCACGGTAAGCATTCCGGTGGTTATCGACCAGGAGGTGAGCGAGGCGAATGTCCGGGAAGGTGCGGTCGTCGCATCGTATGATCCGCAGTTCATCCAGGTCACGGTGCGCGGCTCCTTCAACGATGTGAATCTGCTCAACCCCAATTCGGCCTGCTGCCTGTTGCGCCCCAGATACAGAAAGGGGGCGATTGGAGCAGAGGATACGGTGGTCGAGAAAATCAGGAAGTCTTCGTTCCGCGGAATCGCCAACTCGCTTAAAATCGTGAAAATCGAACCGGCGCAGTGTGCCGTGCGGTTTGACTATCCGATGTCGATGTCGCTGCCGATTGCTCCGGTGATAACCGAAGGCAAGGCGAGAGGGCGGGTTGAAATTTCCGCCGCGCTGACCAACGCGACGGTAAGTGGTTCGCGGCGCCTGCTGCGTGCGCTCGACCGCGCCAGCGCGATGGTTCAGGTTGAGCCGGTTTCGGTCGAAGGGCGGGCGACCTCGTTCACCGTTCCCGTCAAATTGCTACCGCCGGCGGGCGTGCCGAGCGCGACCGTCACTCCCGCCACGATGGAGCTTTCGGTCAAAATCATCACCGAATCGGTTTCCCGCCACATGGAACACGGCAAAATCCGCATCGTCCATCCGCCGAACGCATCGGTGCACTGGCGCGTCGAGCCGGAGTTCGTCAACTACGAGGTTCGCGGACGCACCGACGCGGTCGATTCGATCCGCCACGGGGAGGTTCTGTTTTCGGTCGATGCCGATGTGCCGGTCTCCGCAGGATCGGTCACCACCAACGAGGTGCCGGTGCGCGTGCATATACTGAAGGGATTGCAGGTCGACGATGTTTTGGTGGTTCCGCCGGTCGTTAAACTGATTGCCGCCCCTCCTGAAAGCGGGGATGAAAAATGAGGGGGGCGCTTCTGATATTGCTAGCCGTCTCCGGCTGTGCGGTGCGTCATGAGGTTCCGCCGGGAGAGATGACGATCCGCACCCGCGCCTACGAATCGCGGAAAGCTCCGCAAGAGTACCGCGCCTACAAATCGTCTGGCAACCAGCTGCGGGTCAAAAGTTTCAAGCCGTCAGCGGTTGCCGCAGATCAGGAGCATAAGCCGTTTGTCTCCCGCGCCCAGTCCCGTATCAACAAGGTATTCGCCCCCCCGGAAAAAACAAATTCGACCAATCCGTTTCTCGCTCCGTGGAACGGTGTGAAAAAGGAGCAAACCCATGATTGATGCTCCCGTCAGAAATCCGGCCGCCGGCGCCTATGCCCTGCAATATTCCCAGTGGGTCGAGTTCGCGACCGGCGAACTTAAAGTCCCCCGCTTCCGCGCCGAGCAAATCATGCGCGGTCTCTACAAACAGTTGATTTCATCGTGGGACGAGTTGATGGTGCTGCCCGAAGCTCTGCGCGCCTCGCTTTCGCGGACGGCGCCGATCTGCACCATGCGCATCGCCGAAGCGCACGCGTCGGAGGACGGCACGGTGAAGCTGCTTCTGGAATGCGCCTCGGACGGCGAGCTGGTCGAAACGGTGCTGATCCCATCGAAATCGCGCATGACGCAATGCATCTCCTCCCAGGTCGGCTGCAATTTCAAATGTGCATTCTGCGCCAGCGGCAGATTGGGCAAGAAGCGCGATCTGACGGCGGCGGAAATTGTCGGCGAGGTTATCTGCGCCTGCCGCTGGCTCACGGAAAAGGCCGGCGGAGAGATGACCCGTCCGTCGAACATCGTGGTGATGGGAATGGGCGAACCGTTCGACAATTACGACGAGGTGCTTGCGGCTTTGCGCGTGCTCAACGACCAGCGCGGACTTGATGTCGGTGCGCGCCACATAACGTTGAGCACCTGCGGAGTGGTACCCGGCATCAAACGTCTGGAGGGGGAGGGGCTGCAGTTCGAACTTTCGGTTTCGCTGCACGCGCCCAACCAGCGTCTGCGCCGCGAGCTGATGCCGGTCAGCCGGCGTTGGGAGCTTGACGAGCTGATCAGGGCCTGCGCCGCCTACACCCGCGCGACGGGTCGATTGATAACATTCGAGTACACGCTCGTGCGCGATCTCAACGACTCCCCCGCCGATGCGCAGGAGCTGATATCGTTGCTTCGCGCACTTCCGTGCAAGGTGAATCTGATACCGCTGAGCCCCGTTGAGGGATTCGCCGGAGCCAGACCGTCCGAGAGAGCCTGTCTGTCTTTTCTGGATGCGTTGAAGAAGGGGCGCATTCCCGTGACCATGCGCAATTCACGCGGACGCGATGTGGATGCCGCTTGCGGACAGCTGCGTTTGAGGCGAATGTCATGAGAAAACAGGGGAAAACAGAGATTGAACTGCAGCATGCGATCGAACGTCTTCGCGCGATCGACCGCAGCCGCATGGAGTTTGTCTCCAACGTTTCCCACGAACTGCGAACTCCTTTGACCTCAATGATTTATGCGCTCAACAATATGCTCCGCGGCGTGGTCGGTCCGCTCCCAGAGCGGGCGATACAGTACCTTGAGCGGATGTCGGGCGATTGCAACCGGATGTTGGCGACGGTCAACGATCTGCTGGATATGCGCCAGATCGAGACCCATACCATGATTCTTTCACGCTGCGTCTATCCGTTGCGGCGGATCGTGATCAACGCCATCGACGCGCTCCGCGTCCAGGCCGAAACCAAGGGCGTGAAGATCAGTCCGGTCTGCGCGGCGGGCGAGGCTTTCGTCAATTGCGATGTGGAAAAGATGATGCGGGTCATGATCAACATCATCGGCAATGCGATCAAGTTCACGCCCTACGGCGGCTCGATATCGCTTGACGTCTCGGTCGCGGAAGATGGACGAAGCGCGACCGTGCTTTGCGCCGATACCGGACCCGGCGTCCCTCCGGAAAAACTGCCGCGCATTTCTGAACGCTACTACCGCGTCGGATCGTTCGTCAGCGGAACCGGACTTGGACTTTCGATATCGCGTGAAATCATCGAGCTGCACGGAGGTGAAATCTCATTTGCTAGTCCCGTGCCGGGAAGCGATTGCGGGACGGCGGTCTATGTTAAGCTGCCGACGGTCACCGCACCCTTAATTCTGGCCTGCTCCCGATGGAAGATGGCGGCGGAGTTTCTCGCCCGGAAGGTGGAGATCTGCGGTTATCGCACCGTGCTGTGCGACAAGATTTCCCATTGCACGGAACGGTGTGCCGCCGAACAGCCCGCAGCGGTGATAATCGGAAGTGATATGCCGCGCGAAGAGTTGCGCGAACTGATTTTGCAGTTGCGTGAAAACGGAAAAACCAAACGCCTGCCCGTGGTGGTGCTCGGGCGGAGAGCGGTTACCCGGAACGAAGATGATTTCTACAAAAGATTCAACGTGTACTACGGGTCGATTTCAAGCGAGCCTGAACGCCTGGCAGCCCATCTGGCCGCTGCAATGGGCGGTGATATCAAGACGTTCATCATGCGGACGGGAGCTGATCGCCAGTCTGGAAAGACCGAAGGAAACGATTTGAAAAAGGAAAAGGAGAAGACGGATGATCAGATTTAATTCCAAAACGGCGGTTTTGTTTTTGGCGCCGGTGATGGCGATTGCCGGATGGGAGAATCCGCTCGTCAATTCTGTCAACCGCGAACCGGCACGCGCATATTCGATGCCGCTGGCGAAGGCGGCGGACGCTTTGACGCACGAGACCCCGAAAACCCCGTATGTCAAACTGCTCAACGGCATCTGGAAAATCCGCTGGGCGGGAAATCCAGCATTGCGTCCGCAAGGTTTCTGGAAGCCGGATTACGACGATTCAAAGTGGTACGACATTGATGTCCCGTCCTGCGTCGAGACGCGCGGCTTCGGCTCGCCGGGGTATGTCAATGTTGAGTATCCGCATCTGAAGAAACCCCCGTACATCCGCGACAACGATACGGGAGCTGCGGATTACAATCCGGTTTCATCCTACCGCACATATTTCACCGTGCCGGAAAGCTGGGAGGGGAGAGAGACGATTCTGCGTTTCGACGGCGTGTATTCCGCTTTCAAGGTATGGATCAACGGCCACGAGGTCGGATATTCGGAGGATTCCAAGCTCGCCGCCGAATTCAGAATCGGCGCTTATCTGAAGCCGGGAAAAAATCTGCTTGCGGTTGAGGTGCGCCGCTGGTGCGACGGATCGTATCTCGAGGGGCAGGATATGTTCCGGTTCTCCGGCATCTTCCGCGACGTTTCGCTGCTTTCGGTCCCCCGCAACCACATTTTTGATTTTTACGTGAAGAGCGAATTGGATCAGGCTTACCGCAACGCCAAGGTTTCGCTTCAGGTGCAGCTGCGCAGGCTTGCTCCCGCCGGTGCCGAACCGTCCGTCGAAGCGGTTCTCTACGATTCAAGGTTGTCGAAGGTCGGCGGTTTTAAAGTTGTAAAAGCGGCAAAGGACGGGAAAACCGAATTGTCGCTCGACCTCCCGAATGCCAGATTGTGGAGCGCGGAGGATCCGTATCTGTACACGCTGGTAATCACCGCCGGCGAAGATGTGCGCACCTGCAAAGTCGGCGTGCGCAGTGTCGAGCGCAAAGGCAACACCGTGCTTTTCAACGGGAAGAAGATAAAATTCAAGGGGGTCAACCGGCACGAACATTCTCCCGTGAACGGCAGAACGGTGACCCGCGAAGAAATGCTCCGCGACATCATGATGTTCAAACGCTTCAACATCAACACCGTGCGAACCGCCCACTATCCCGATCATCCCTACTGGTACGAGCTGTGCGACCGTTACGGAATCTACGTTTGCGCCGAGGCGAATGTCGAGGGACACGGCATGGATTTCGGGGAGCATGGACTCGGCCGCCAGCCCGATTGGAACAAGGCGATCGTCGAGCGCAACGCCAACCACGCCACCGTGCTGCGTAATCACCCTTCGATTTTCATGTGGTCGCTCGGAAACGAGACCGGCACCGGGAGCAACTTCGCCGATGCGCGCGATGCGGTGCGAAAGATCGACGCCACGCGCCCGATCCATTGGCAGGCGGGCAATGATCTGGCGGATGTTGATTCGGAGATGTATCCCTCGGTTGAGTGGCTCTACAAACGCGGACAGCTGGGCGAGGGCAAGCTCAACTATCTGCAGGACAAGCAGTATGTGGGCAAGCCGTTTTTTCTCTGCGAATATGCTCACGCCATGGGCAATGCCATGGGGAATTTCAAGGAATACTGGGATGCGTTCTATTCCAGCGATTCACTGATCGGCGGCTGCGTTTGGGATTGGGTCGACCAGGGGCTGGTAAAAACCATCGACCGGCTTGACGCCGACGGAAAACGCATCAGCTACTGGGCCTACGGCGGCGACTATGACGAGAAGCCGAACAACGGTCCCTTCTGCAACAACGGTATCGTCACGCCGGATCGCCGCGTCACCCCGAAACTGATTGAACTTGCGCATGTTCACCGCCAGCTGACGGTAATTTCCGAAGGAGACAGTCTGCGCGTGAACAATCGTTTCTCGTTTACGCCGTCGAGCGCATTCGATGCGGACTGGGCGCTGATCGAGGATGGTGTTGCAATTGAACGCGGCGAGTGGAAGCTACCGGAAATCGCACCGCTTTCTTCAATTGCAGTGCCGCTCCCGAATTACAAAACCGCGCTCAAGGCAGGACGCGAGTATTTCCTCAATCTTTCCTTCCGGCTGCGCCGCGACGAGGCGTGGGCGAAACGCGGACACGTAATTGCAAGCGACCAGATCGCCGTCGCTCCGGCGGCGACCGCGCTGCCCAGGGCAGTTAAAGTCGATATCGCCGAGAAGAGCGATTCGCTTGAGGTGGTCTGCGGACCGACAAAAGCGGTATTCTCCCGCAAGACCGGTACGCTGTGCCAATTGACGATGAACGGAAAGACGATTCTCGCCGATGTCGACGGTATGGTGTGCGGGCCGCGCGCCGGGGTCAACCGCGCCTTCACCGACAACGATGTCTGGCTGCGCAATGGTGCCCCCTGGACGGTTGACCGGGCGAAGGCGTACTACTCGTTCGGACTTACCCAGCTGCGCTATCACCCCCGTCCTTTTGAGATAACCACCGCCGCTGACGGCGCAACCGTGATAAAAAGCGAGGTGGAAATCACCGGCTCGAAATCCGCCGGATTTCTGCACAAATGCGAATGGAGTTTCGCCGCCGATGGTTCGGTAATCCAGAAGAACTGTTTGATTCCGTTCGGGACCATGCCTCCGGCGCTTCCCCGCATCGGAAGCGAATGGAAACTTTCGGGTGAGCTGGAGAATATGCAGTGGTACGGGCGCGGGCCTTATGAAAACTACGTCGACCGCAAGAGCGGAAGTTTCATCGGCCGCTACGTCTCCACCGTCAGCGAACAGTACGAGCCTTACGTCCGTCCGCAGGATTGCGGATACAAATGCGATGTCCGCTGGGCGAGTTTCACCGGGAAGGACGGTGCTGGCGTGCGCTTCTATTCGACCGAACCGCTGGCGGTGCAGGCGCTTCATTACGATTGGGAGGATCTTGAATTCGCCCGCCACCGTTCGGGACAGGAACGCATCTACAACGTCAAGCCGCCTCGCAAAGAGGTGTGTCTGAAACTAGATGTGCGCCAGCTGGGACTCGGTGGCGGGAGCTGCGGACCGAGTCCGATGGAGAAGTATACTTTCCCGATCGAGGAAACGTGTTGGACGGTAGTGGCAACACCGGTTGCCGCCAATCGTCGATAAGTCGTTAAAGGTGCATTAATGGAAAATAACCGATAAAAAAGGAAGGATGAGGACTATGAGAAAGTTGAGCGTTGTGGGCTTCCTTGCGATGTCCGTTCTAATCGGCGGATGTTCGCGGGTCGAAGAGAAGGCGTCAATCGTGGATTTGCGGATCGATTATCGCGTCGAGCCGATTAACGTCGGCGAGAAACCGGTCTTCTCCTGGAAGATGAATTGCAAACGCAAAGGTGCGGCGCAGCAGGGACGGCGCATCGTCGTTCGCGATCTACAGCGCGACGGCAAGGTGATGTGGGATTCGGGATTGGTCCAATCCGCGCAGGCCAGCGCGATTGAATACGGCGGCGAAAAGCTGCAGCCCGCTTCGGCCTACGAATGGAAGGTTTTTGTGACCGATGAGAAAGGCAATGAACTCGCACCGGCGTCGGCGACATTCAAGACCGGTTTTTTCGGAGAGGATAATTGGGACGGCTCGGAGTGGATTTCGGTGGAGGCCGGCCGCAAAATGAAAGACAAGCCGAGGGGTATTGCCTGCTTCCGCAAATCGGTAAAGAACCGGGCCAAGATAAAAAACGCCTACTGGGCGGTGACGGGACTTGGAATTTTCGAGGCGTACATCAACGGCAAGCGCGTAGGCAACGACATGCTGAAACCTGGATTTACGCACGTGAAGAAAACGCGTCATTCGTTCACCTATGAGGTGACGGATATGCTCAAGGGCGAGACGGATGCGGTCAACGAACTGGCGGCGGAGGTATCGATCGGCTGGTGGGGCGATAAGATCGTCTCCCATCACGGCAAGCTTGCGGCATTCCGCGGACAGCTGGTGCTCCGCTACGAGGACGGAAGCGAAGAGCGCGTGGGAACCGATCGCACCTGGAAGTCGGCGTACGCCGGAAGAGTCACCCTCACTTCGATTTTCGACGGCGAAGATTATGGCGCGCGCAAAGACGAGACCTGGCGCACGGCGGCGAATCCGGATTCCTTCGCCGAATCGTTTGTCAATCACGAGTTCGACGGACAGATTCTGCCGCTGCCCGGACCGGCCGTCACCCTCCGCCGCGATTTGGCGTTGACGGTCAAGGACGCATACGTCTGGGAGAAGGTCGAGGGGGAAGAAGCTGGCAAGGCATTCGGTAAAGTGGTGATTAAACGCAAATACCGCGACGGCGAAGTTATGGAGCTCGAGCTCGGCGAGAAGCTGATACTCGACTTCGGACAGAATGCGGCCGCGCTGCCGGAGTTTACCGCCGCGGCTACGGCGGGAAGCACGATGAAAATCCGCGTGGCGGAGATGCTCAACGACGGCAACGGAAGGCTCGATCGGAAGTGCGACGGTCCGGAAGGCGCGCTGTACCGAGCCAACTATCGGAAGGCTCGCACGGAAATCAACTACACCTTCGCCGGCACCGGCGATGAAAGCTACATCAGCACCTTTTCGTTTTACGGTTATCGTTACCTCGAGGTTTCCGCGACGGGGAAGACCGCTTTGAAAAAAATCCGTTCGATACCGATAACCTCGGTGCACCGCGAGGACGAACGCGGTTCGCTGACCACCGGGGTCAAGGATCTGAATCAGCTGATTTCAAATGTCCGCTGGGGGCAGTACTCCAACTATCTGAGCATCCCCACCGACTGTCCGCAGCGCAACGAGCGATTGGGATGGTCTGCCGATACGCAGGTGTTCGCCGAAGCCGCCTCATGCAACGCCATCGTCTACGGGTTTTTGAGCAAATGGATGGGTGATATGCGCGACTCCCAGCACCGGGACGGCGGATATCCCGGCGTCGCTCCCTATGCGCAGTACGGCAACGAAGCGCACCGTTTTGGATGGGCGGACGCCGGCATTATCGTTCCGTACGTGATGTGGAAGCGTTCGGGAGACACCGGCATCCTGAAGGAGAACTGGAAATCGATGCTCAAATTCATGGCGATAACCGCCGCGAACAAGTACGCTTCGGCGGAACTGGCCAAAGGTTTCCAATGGTCAGACTGGCTCTCGTACGAGTCGGTGTGGAAGCTGAAGGGAAAGTTTACCGATCCGGTCGACAAACTTGAGGGAGCCAAGGGCGCGGAGCGCTACTACTGGCGGTATCTCGGGGCCTGCTACTGGCTTTGGGATTCGCGCATGATGGCGGAAATGGCAAGCGCCCTCGGATTGGGCAAGGAAGCGGACCACTTTGCCAAAATGGCCGATTCGGCACTTGCCCACATCCGCTCCAACTTCCTGAAAGATGACGGATCGCTCGCCGAATTCCTGCCCGATTTCCAGACCGCGCTGCTTTTTGCAATCAAACTGGGGGTATTCAAGACCGCCGAAACCGAGGCGAATGCCTGTGCGCTCCTGCTTAAGAACATCGCCGATAACGGCGGCTGTCTGCAGACGGGATTTTTGGGTACCTCCATTCTGATGGATACTTTGACCTATCGTGTCGGACGTCCAGATTCATCGTATTCGCTGCTGCTCCAGCACAAAAATCCGAGCTGGCTCTATTCCGTCGATCAAGGGGCGACCACGATTTGGGAACGCTGGAATTCATACCGCAAAGATACCGGCTTCGGCAATGCCGGGATGAATTCATTCAACCATTACGCCTATGGCGCGGTATTGGCGTGGATGTACAAGACGATGGCCGGAATCGGCGAGAATCCGATGTACGCGCAGGGGGGATTTCAGAAGATTCTGCTCGCTCCCCAGCCCGACAAGCGCGTTGGAAGCGTGGATTGTTCGCTCAATAGCGAATACGGAATAATCCGCAGCGCATGGCGCTACGCCGATGACGGAGCGTGGCATTGGGAGTTCACCATTCCCGCCAATGCGACCGCGCTGGTGCGTATCCCCGGTGGAAAAACCCAGGAGTATGTCGCCGGCACGTACAAAATCAGCTTACCGGCGAAATAATCGCCGGCAAGATCAATAAAGGAGTAGTTATGGACGAAATTATCAAAACGGAAAGCGCGGCGAACGCAGCTGCGCAAGCGGCGGCGGAGCAGCCCAAAAAGAAGGGTGAGCGCCTCTTTTGTCTGGATTTGCTGCGTGGGCTTGACATGTTCCTGCTGGTCTGCTTCGGTCCGTTGATGGGAGCGGCATACCGGGTGTGGAAATTCCCCCAGCCGATAATAAAACCCTTCTGGCATACGCATGTCGGATTTTCGCTCTGGGATCTGATCATGCCGCTGTTCATATTCATGTGCGGCGTCGCGATTCCTTACGCGCTTTGTAAGCGGCTCAAGGACAGCGGTCGCGCGGGATGGGATTTCTGGAAGCACGTTCTGCTTCGGGTTGTGGGGCTTTGGGTGTTGGCGATGTTTTCCAACGGCGGCGCGTTTTCGTTTGATTATTCAAAGACGTGGCTCTTCAACAACACGCTGCAGGCAATCGCCGCGGGCTATCTGCTGACCGCCGTTACCATGGTGCTGCCGAAAACGTGGATGCGTTTTGCGTTCCCGGTGGCGCTCTTTCTGGTGCAGGCCGGTTTTGCGCATTACTACACGTCCGATTACACCAGGTACGATACGACCTTGGCGTTGCGCGCGGAGTATGCGTGCATCAGATTTTTCCAGCCCGGACACGATGTGTGGACGGGCGGCTACTCCTGGTACTACGGGATTCCGATGTACGGATTCATGACCGCGTGCGGCTATCACTGCGCGGAGGTTCTCCGTTCGGAGCGCACCATGTGGCGCAAGGCGATCATACTCTTCATCTCGGCGGCGGTGATGCTGATTTTGGGCAGAGTGCTGATCGCGCTGGGCATTCCGTCCCGCAAGAGCATCTGGACGGCAAGCTATGTGCTTCTGGCGATGGGATGGTCGATCCTCGCATTGTCCGTGCTGTATGTCATCACCGACATCTGGCGTCTGCGCCGCGGGCTGGGGCTGTTCATCCTTTACGGCCAGTTCGCGCTGACGGCGTATCTGCTGGGCGAGACCACGTTCCGTTCGCTCGTCACCCATCTCGGCAAAAAGATCACAGTCGGGCTTCCGCACCTGCTGGGCACCGACCGCTATCAGGACTTGGCGCTTAAAATCAGCGCAATATTCATTATCACCATTGTGCTGCTGATCCGACGGAAAATTAAGGCTCGCACATGACGAAGCGATTACTGGCAGTATTGATGATGTTCTGTTCGTCTTCCGCGTTCGGCGATGGAATCGGGGCGGCGGCGATGGCGTTGACTAGAGCGTTCGTGACTGAATGCACGATGCGCGATTCTGGTACGCCCGGGGCGGAGAAAGCGGCGAAGAAAATCGCCGCCCTCCTTCCTGGAGCGGAGGTCAAGTCGTTCGATGACGATACCTCCTGGGGTCGCGTCCGGTTTCACAATGTCAGCTTCAAAGTCCCCGCCGCCGGAGGCGAAGGGCGCCCGGCCATTGCGCTCGTATCCCACTTCGACACCAAAAGCGGAATCGGTGCGGCATTTCAGGGAGCCAATGACGGAGCATCTTCGTCCATGCTGCTGGTGGAGCTGGCGCGACGGTATCGGGAAGCGCCGCTTAAGAACCACGATCTCTACTTTCTCTTCACCGACGGCGAGGAGTGCAAGATCGATTACGGCCCTAAGGACGGCCTGCACGGAAGCAGGCGTTTCGCCTCCGAGTTCAAAGCGGCGAATACCGATTTGCGGGCGGTCATTTTGCTGGATATGATTGGAGATGCAAATCTGAAGATCCAGCTGCCGCGCAATGGGACTCCCGCGCTTCGGCTGCTGGCGCTCGAGGCGGCATCGGCGCTGGGATTGCGCAAGTTTATCGCCCCGGCGGATTTCACCGTGCTTGACGACCACCAGCCGTTTCTGGATGCGGGTTTTCCCGCGGTCGACCTGATCGATTTCGAGTACGGCAGCGAGGACGGCCGTCCGACATACTGGCATACGATGAACGACACCTGCGACAAACTTTCGGCCGAGAGTCTTTCCGTCACCGCAAAGATCGTCCGCCAGATGCTCAAACGTCTTGATGAGAAGAGCGTGAAAAAGGGGAAAGCGAAAGGGAAGCGATTTTGAAAGATACAGCGAATCGAGCCTCGTGGTCGGGGCAACTGGCATTTATTCTTGCGGCGGCCGCTTCGGCGGTGGGACTGGGCAATCTGTGGCGTTTCCCTTATTTGGCGGCGCAGTACGGCGGCGGCACATTTATTCTGATTTACCTTATTCTCACGGTTACGCTCGGTTTTACGCTGATGCTCACCGAGATTTCCATCGGGCGCAAAACCAGACAGAGTCCGCTTACCGCCTATTCGCGTCTGCACGGAGCGTGGGGATTCGTCGGGGTTTTAGGGACGATCGTGCCCCTGATGGTCCTGCCTTACTATTGCGTGATCGGCGGCTGGGTGCTGAAATATGCGGCGGCCTATTTCCAGATGGCGTACAGCGGCGCGGAGCTGATGGGAAGCGGCGCGGCGGAGTCGGGAGCGTTTTTCAAATCGTTTATCTCCGCCCCGTTCGCCCCGTTTGCATATACGATGATATTTATCGGCGCCTCGGCTTTTGTTATCGTACTTGGCGTTAAGAACGGAATCGAAAAATCGAATTTGGTCATGATGCCGCTGCTGTTCATGATCGCGATTGGCATTGCGATCTATGTCGTTTTTTTGCCCGGCTCCGGGGCGGGTCTGAAATATTATCTGGTGCCCAACATCGACAGCCTTTCCGGGGCGGACGGAAAATTTTCTCTGGCGCTGCTGGGCAAAACCGTGCTGGGCGCGATGGGGCAGATGTTCTATTCGCTGTCGCTGGCGATGGGAATCATGACCACCTACGGTAGCTATATGCGCAAGTGCGACTCGATAGAAAAATCGGTGCGCCGGATTGAGCTTTTCGATACGCTGATAGCGGTGATCGCGGGGTTGATGATCGTGCCGGTGGTGTATCTTTTCGCGGTGAAGACCGGCACGCCCGTCAAAGAGGCGATGAGTGCAGGATCGGGACTGATGTTCATCACCCTGCCCAAGGTTTTTGCGTCGCTGGGCGCGGCGGGCGTGTGGCTCGGCGCGGTGTTTTTCCTGTTGGTGATTTTTGCCGCGCTTACTTCGGCGATTTCGCTCTACGAGGCGTGCGTGGCGTCGATTTGCGACCTGCTGAAGCTGGAAAGACGCGCCGCTGTGCTCTTTTCCGGTACGCTGATAGCGTTTCTTGCCACCTTCTCCGCGCTGGGCTATGGGCCGTGGGAAATGGTGAAGGTGTTTGGATTTCAGTTTCTTGACTTTTTCGATTTCGTCTCCAATTCCGTTTTGATGCCGATAACCGCGGTCGCCACCTGTATCTTCGCCGGTTGGATTCTCAAGCCTTCGGCAATCGTGGCCGAGGTCGAAGAGCAAGGATGCTGCTTCTCATCAAAAAAATTCTATTCGATAATGGTTAAATGGGTGTCGCCGGTGCTGGTGCTCGCAATATTGATTTCGGAGATATGCCGTGCGCTGGAAATCGGCGGCTGGAAAATTTAATTGTAAAAAAAGGAGATGATCATGAACATTGCAACGATAGCGATAGCAGCGTTATGTGCTGCATCCGCCGTGAACGTGAAGGCGGAGCATTTGAACTACGCATTGACCACGAGCGACGGAAGGAGCGTGTATAAGTGCGGTGAGAAGGTGACGTACAAGGTGAAGGTCACCAGGCGCAAGGACAAGGCGATTCCCAAAAAGGGCGGGAAGGTCAAGGTCAAGCTGGACAATTACGGCTCCGTCCTTGTGGGCGAGGCGGAGTGGGATTTGAGTGTGACCAACGAGTTTTCGATTTCAGGGTCGTTGAACGAGCCTGGCTTTCTGCGCCTGCAGGTCAAAGGACCCGGAGCGCCGCATCAGGTGACTTCGGTGGCATTCGACCCTTTGAAGATTGTCAAGGGCAGTCCGCGCCCCGCCGATTTCGACGAGTATTGGCAGAAGGCTGCGGAAAAGTTGGAAAAAGAAGTTCCCGCCGATGTGCAGATGGTCAAACTCGACAAGTACAGCACGAAGGATTATGACTTCCACGAGATTTCGTTCGCCACGTTCGGACGGCGGGTCTATGGGTACATCTCCATTCCCACCGACAAGAGTAAGGCTCCGTATCCGGTCGATTTTTCGGTAAATGCGGCCGGATTCGGTGGCTGGACAAATTCGATGAAAGGTCACAAGAGCAGAATATGCGTTCTTTTCAGCGTATATCCGTTCCCGATGTCACCGGAGTGGGCGAAACTCGGTCTTAAAAAGAAGTACGACGAACTGAACGCAGAGACCAAGAAAAAGTACGGCGTTGACTATTATCCGCTCGGCGGAATTACCAAGGGGCGCGAATCGTATTTCTACTATCCGGTGATTCTCGGTATCAACCGCGCGGTCAATTGGGTGGCGGCACGTCCGGATGTCAATCGCAAAAAGTTCAGATATCAGGGAACTTCACAGGGCGGAGGATTCGGATTGTATCTGTGCGGTTTGAATTCCGCCTTTACCCGTGCGGTGTTCTATGTGCCGGCGCTTGCCGATACGATGGGGTATTTGAAGGGGCGCCAGAGCGGATGGCCGCGCATTGTCGAGAAAAATTCGAAGACGGATGCTCAAAAAGCTGCGGCGGAAAAGTGGGCGCCGTATTTCGACGGGGCGAATTTTGCTTCGCGCATAAAGTGTCCCGTGCGTGTTGTGGTCGGATTTTCAGATATGACTTGCGCTCCCTGTGCGGTGTATGCCGCGTATAATGAGATTCCTGAAGGAGTCGACAAGGATATCAGGCACGGTATCGGCATGGGGCATTTTGTCTGGGGGCAGTTCTATCTGCAGATGGGCAAATGGCTTACGGAAAATTGATCGGGTGCCCAAGCCAAGCGGAGTGTCTTATTGCCCGCTTGGCTTTTTAGCGTTTAAAGACCATGATTGAATTGCTTTCAAAAGTCAAAACACCGATTGTGCTGGCCCCGATGGCGGAGTACACCGACGCGGCAATGCGTAAGATGTGCTTTGACGGCGGTGCGACATGGACGGTGACGGAGATGGTAAATGCGGTCGGCTGCGTCCGCGGCGATCCGAAGACGCTGTCGATGCTTGTCGGTTTGGACGACGGTATGCCGGCGGTAGCTCAGTTGTACGGCAACGATCCGGCGACGCTTGCCGAGGCGGCGAGAATCGTTGAATCAACGGGGCGTTTCATCGGCATCGATTTGAATGCGGGCTGTCCCGTGCCGCGCATCAGAGCGTGCGGAGCGGGAAGCGCGCTGATTGAAACTCCATCGCTTATCGAAAAGATTCTCTCGGCGATGAGCGGTGCGGTTCGGCTGCCGGTCTCGCTTAAGACCAGACTCGGTCCCAATCCGGCGGTCAATACCGCATTTGATTTATTGAAAGCGGCGGAGAACGGTGGCGCGAAGCTGCTGTGTCTGCACGCCCGCTTCACTTCGCAGGGGCATGGCGGCGCAACTTACTGGCAGGCGGTTGCCGAAGTGAAGGCGAAAGCAAAAATACCGGTGCTGGGGAACGGCAGCATAACCTCGGTAGCGCAGGCGAAAGAAATTATGGGGGCGACCGGAGTTGACGGCGTAATGATTGGTCGGGCGGCATTGGGAAACCCCGGCGTTTTTTCCGGTCAGGAGACAAGTGCCGGTAAAAAAGTTGAGAATCTGCTGCGTCATATAGAGTTGCAGAAGCGGCTGATTGCCAGGCAGCTTGAAATGAGCGCTTCAACGAAGAGCGCAGACTATCTTTTGGCACTGGCTTTTCGGAATCATCTGTTTCGTTATCTGTCGGGCATCCGAGGAGCTAATGCAATCAGAGCGTCGCTTTCCTCGATAGACGGGGAGCGCGCAATACAAAGTGCATTACGACAACTTGCGTTCTAATCGCGAGAATTGCCGGTGTGCACATTATTTGGCCGGTTTTGTTGAGCAGTTTTCGCCGTCCGCTCGAAAAAAAGGATATGCTGGGCCTTTTTTAAAAATATAAAAAAAAACAAAAAATCGTATTGACCGAGGTTAAGTGATTTGGTATAGTTTGTGTGTCTTTAGAGGTGATGGGTTTCCGGACTATGTGTCCGAGCCTAGGCAAACCGGGCATAAAGTAAAGTAACTCGGAGCTTCAAAGGACATGTTGTTAACAACGCCAAATGTTATCTCAACCCGAGTGGGGAAGATGATAATTGGTAAAAACAAAAGGACAATTCAAATGAAGAAATTGTTGATGTTTGCTGCTGTTGCAGCTATGGGTGTCAGCGCTTTCGCTGCTTGCGGCGAGGCTCCGGGAGTTCAGCCGGTCAACTGCGCTGCTGTTTATGATTTCAAAGCTTCCTTGAAGACCACCAAGGCCAAGGCTGCCACGATCAAGATCGAGTGCGAGGACGATGAGGCCGTTTGCTATCGCGAAAAAGCTTCCATGTCCATCAAGGGATACTACTATTCCTGCGAATGCGACTGCGATTTCAAAGATGGCTATGATTTGGTTTTCTGGGACAACAAAAACAAGGAAATCGTTGCCGCTGATTACGAGTGGGAGTGGGTTGACCGCATCTCCAAGAAGGCCAATGGCGTTGAAGCTCTCGGTCTGATTTCTTGGGAAGGCGAGACCTGCGCCGGCGAACTCAATGTCGCTGGTTTCGGCAAGTTCGATGTTAAGAACGATCGCGTTGCCAACATCTCCGGCTACGCTGTCGGTTATGTGAATGCTCCTCTCTGCGCTGTTCAGTGCGAAGATGGTAAAGCGTCCATCGCTTGGGATCTTTGCGATGCCACCTCCGAGGGTGACAGCGGTGATGCTACCATCGCTTACGGAACCTGGGCTGTTAAGTACAACAAGAGCGCCTCCAAGAAGGTCGCCGCTGTTGGTCCTACCGCTCTCAAGTTCTAATTTGAGCGAAAAATCGCAAAGGCACGAAAGTGACTATTGCAAAACGGTGATGGGTTGACCATCACCGTTTTTTTTTGTTATCATACCCTCAAAGGTAGATGTTAAATGAATTTTCCTCTTGATAAGAGCCAGTTTTTCTCGATGGTTTCGGCGGTCATTCTGGTTTTGACCGTCATTTTCGGGTGTGTACCCAAGAAACCGGGAGTGTATGTAGCGGAAAAAAATGTAAAATACAGCGATTTGCAACATAAAGATGTTCTTGTTGCAATCAATGGCAGCGTATTGACCAAGGGAGATTTTGAAAAGTATGTTGATTTGCGCATGTCGATCTTAAAATTGCTGAATCCGCAAATCAAGGAGGAAATGGCCGGTGGTGGTTTACGGTTGCAGACTACCACAAGAGCATTTAACGAATGGCAGACTAAGGAGTTTTTGGTGCAACGCGCCAAGGCTCTAAAATTGAGAATTTCTGACGAGGTTAGAGATCTTCTTCATGAAAATATGGCGCCTCGTCTGCGCAAAAAAATCGGCAAGGACGAAGATGCAAAAAGAGTTCTAGGCAGCGCTTATCTCGAATACGCCAGGGAAAAAGAACGTGATTTGTTAATTAACGAACTGTATCGCAGCGAGGGACTCTTGTCTGTCGAAAGCAATGAATTGGCGAGACTTTCTGCGCGGTTGGCGAAATACAATGAGCGGGCAAGTGCAACCAATGCATTTATTTTGGCAAGAGGAACCAATATTTTTAATGCGATTAAATCGGGCTTGGATTTTACGGAAGCGTTTAAAAAGTACAATGAGGATAAGGATTTAGATGCCGGCGGAGATATGGGCTGGTGTTTTGCCAACGAGATTTCCCAAGATGAGATACGAAACGTCATTTTTTCGGCCAAGCTCGGTGAGCTGCTGGGACCCTTTGATACCGCCGACGGATTGCATATTGTAAAAGTTACCGACTACTCGGGAGGGGGTCCTACCGCAGGAGGTACGCTTGAACCGCCGAAGGTTCGATATTCTCAGATTACCCTCCGTCTGGCCGAGCTTGCCGACGAGATGACAGACTCAGAGATGATAAAAGTTCTTCGTAAGCAGAATATCCGTAAATTCCAGCTCACTCAGGTGAAAAACTTGAGGGAAGGATCAGTAATTGAGTATCCCAACGGAACTAATTTGTTTGTAAAACCCAGCCGAACCAATTTCAGACGTTAGGTGGCGTTTAAAGAAAGGAAAATCATGAGAAAATTAAGTACCAGCATAAAATCCATCGGTATGGCTATGCTTGTGTCATGGGGTTTGTACCCGATTCAGAGTGTTATGGCCGCGGAATCCGATCCGGCAGGTGTTTCAAAGACTCCTGCGCCCGGCGTTTGGTGCACCGATTTTGCTGCGGTTAAAAAGTATTCAGAAGAAAATGACATTCCGATTGTCGCCTTTTGGGGTACAACATCTTGTGCATTTTGCGACTCGATGCTCAAATATGGATTGAAGAGCGAAGGCTTCATGAAATATCAGAAGGAGCGCGGCTTCATGCTCGCTTACTACCATGGCGGAAACAAGGAGTCCGATTACAAGACCTGGATTAAGAATTCTTCCGGCGAGTGGCCCTACATGGCAATATATTGGAAAAAGGGCGGGGTAAATGTGCGTTTCAGCGGTCGAACCGGAAAGATGATAATGGCCAACGGTCGCGCGTCTGCGGGGTCTACCGCCAGCGATGTACTCGCCTGGACTACGAAGTGGATTGAACTTGCTAAACCTGGACGTATCGGCGATTCCAAGCGGGAAAACGATGAGCAGCTGATTGCAGCGATAGAGTCGTACCTTCATTCCTGGTCGGCCAAGCCTGCCTATTCCGGCGGATATTTTGCCGTTACCAATCTGCCGAATTCCAGACTTGAGGCAGAACTCGGCGTCACCACCAATGTCAACGTTGAGATTTTCCGCACCGCAACCGAAGCGGTAGCTTCGAATAAACTGAAAATCAACGGTGCAAGCAAAACCATCTCTTGGGCGGCAAATCAGCTGTCGCAAACCTATTCGGTTCCTCTCTCCGATATGGAGTTGAAGGCGGGAAATTCAGTTGTGCTGCAATTGATCGCCGATGATAATACGGTGATGTCGACGAGTGCGATTAATATCGTCGAACCGAAAGCCAATTCGGTGAAAAATCCCTATTGGCTGGGCGAGAAGAGCGCCGACAGCCTCGGTTTTGGCGAATGGACGATGGACTACGATGTAGCCAAAGCCAAGGCCAAAAAGGAAGGCGGACATACCCTGGTGCTGGTTTCAGGCGTGCTCTGGTGCCCGTTCTGCAAGACGCTTGAAGAAAAAATTCTCAATGATGAAAAGTTCGGCAAGTGGGCGAAAGAGAACAAAGTTTCATTGGTCGTACTTGACAATCCCAAGCGCTCCGCCGATGACAAAAAGGATAAAAACGGAAACTTGATTTCCGTCGGAGTCAAAGCAAACGGCAATCCACCGACCTTATTGCGGTTTGCCGAGGCAAAAGGTGTTTCCGGCGCCGAATATCTGTCGCGCAAAATGATCGCCGCCATTGACGCCGAAGCTGTTTTGCAGCGCAATCACGATCTCTGCTACCAGGATGGCGATTTGGCCGCTCCGGAATCGCTGCGCACGGGGTATCCGACCTTTATCATGCTCGATTCCAACGGTAATGTGGTCGGCCGCCTGCTTGACGGATGCAACAACGCCACCTATTCATGGGGACTCTCACTTGATGAGACTCTCGCCCGTTTGGATGAGCTCCTGTTGCTCTCCGGCACGGAAAACGATTCGAAGCCGTCAACCACAACCTTGAGTCTGGCGGTAGAAGAGGAGGTCTTCGGTGAATTGCAGGTCAATGACAATGTGAAGTTCTACCGTCTGACCAACGTTCCCGCCGGCAAGGTCATGTTTAACGCAACCGCCTCGAAGGCGGTGCGTCTGCGGGTCTATGAGCGCGGATCGGATATGACGCTGGCTAAGGCGAAATTGTTGGGCGAAGGTGAAAATGCTGTAGAGGTGATTTTTGCCGGCAGCACCAAAAAACTCATCTCGGTCTCGGCGTTTGAGGACAATCTCGCTGAATACGGGCGCAACACGGCATTCGAATATACGATCTCCTCGTGTGTTACACTGGTTCCGCAACTCGCCAAGGGCGAATTTACGCCGATTTCAAGTCAAGTCGGTCTTTCGGTCGAAAAAGGGGTTACTTATAAGCTCGATGGCTTTTCAGCCGACTCCTTGGCAAAATACTTCACCGGCGGATCTGACGGTCTATATGTTGCCAAAGAAACCGTAACGGCGGCGTTTGATGTCGCCAAGCCCAAAATTTCCTATCAGATCTGGAATCCCGGCACCGTTTCATTTACCAAAGCCTCGCAGCGCATATTGGAGTCGGAAGGCAAGGGGACGATTACGCTTATCCGCACCGGCGGTTCGGGCAAGGCTGTCGTTGACGTGACGGCTGTCTCCAAGCCGGAACGGGTGACCTTCTCCGGCAATATGCGTTTTGTCTGGGAGGACGGCGAAACGGGAGATAAGACGATCTCCTTCACTATTGCCGCCGACAAGGTGTTTCAGCCCGATGAAGATCTGGTGTTGACACTTACCGCCGCCGGCGACGTTGCGGAAAACGCCGCGGTTGTCGGCAGTGTCGTGAAACATACGCTGACCGTCACGGATACCGACGATCCAGTTTTGGAGAAGAGTGCCTACTCGATCCGTCTGTATGAAGATTTTGACGCCCGCGAGGTCTTCCCCGTCTACAACATTAAGGAAAACGATTCCGTTTCCGTTGAAAAGATTGACGGAAAGCTTCCGTCGGGGGTTAAACTGAAGTACGACGAGGCGGCAAAATCCCTGGTGCTTTCCGGCCGTGCTACGAAGACCGGCAGCTTCCAGTATCGTTTCGCCGTCAGCGAAGAACGCGCCGCCGGCGAGGTCATGGGCATGGAGACGGTGTTTAATATTGAAGTTGTAAATGCCGCCGAGCTGCCCAGTTCCAACGCCAATTACAACCCCTACGTCGGCAGGGCGCTTGAGACTGATTTGCCGGTGTATGCCGAACTTGAAGGTTCCGCGCTGCTGGCCGGAGTTCTTTCGGTGTCGGTCTCCAAGAGCAATCGAATCACCGCCAAGTTCGACGGTGCGCGTTCCAAGTCGCTTTCGATCAAAGGATATTGGCAGGATATGGTCGATGGAATTGCAGTCGCGTTGCTAGAGAAAGACAATGTCACAATCGGCATTGAGCTTTCCCGGGCGGGAGTGTTGAAGGTCTCGGAGATCAAAGGTCTGGATACCGATTTCAAAGCCCCTCTGTTCTCAATCAAAGACGGGGTTAAAGTTGTCGGACAGGAATCAAAGTATGGCAAATACGCTGGATATTACACGGTAACGCTTCCTCTCAATGCCGATGCGCTTTCCGCAGCTGCGGAAACCGTCGCTACCGGTACCGGCTACCTTACGCTCAAGATGAACAAGTCTTCATTTACCAAGAAGGGTACGGTTTCCTACGCCGGCATACTTGCCGATGGAACCTCGGTCAGCGGTTCGGCGATGCTGCTGTGCGATCTCTATAGGGAAAATGAGGTCGATCAGGCTTTGCTTCCGGTCTTCAAGCAGAAGAGCAAGGGGACGCTGGGTGCGATGCTCTCCGTGGCAGCCGGTGCGAAAGATTCATACGCCGTCAACCCGATGGTGGTGCTGGCGGAAAGCGGCACCGCCGCCTTCTGGGTGAAAAACGGCGAGATATTCAAGCTTGATGTTTACGGCGGATTCTATGACAGCGATATGGACTTGATCGGTTGCTGCGATGAAGTGTACAAAACGCAGAAATTTAAAGCTGCATTCGATACGCAATGGTTCGCCGCCAGCGAGCAGTACGGAAAAATTTCGAAATTGCCGGTTGCCGATTTGCTGGTGGAAGGCAGCGGTTTTGCGGTTGAAAACAAAAACGACTTGAAGTACACTTTGAAGCTTAAAAAGAGTACCGGCATTGTCAGCGGCAAGGTTCCGGTTCTCTTTGCCGACGGAACCAAAAAATCTCTGACCTACAAGGGCGTGCTACTTCCCCGTTGGCACGATTGCGGTTGCTCGGATATGCCGGTTCTGGAGCGTCCCTTCGCCTCCGGCGCGGCATACTATTCCGACAAAGTTGACGGCGACAGCGAAAAACGCGGATTTGCCGTGGATGTCGTCCCGGTCAACTGAAAAGGATTGATCAATGTCGCAGAGCGATGCAGAAATGTCCGGAACCTGGAGTTCCGGCCGGAAAATATGGGTTGCGGCTTCGGCCGCAACCATATTGGCTTTAGTTCTTGGCGTCTTGTTCTTGGTTCCTACGCACGATACGGTGATGCGTTATGCGGTCATGGCGGAAAAGTTCGCCGAGGGCAACTGGCAGGAGGCGTTTCATCCGCGTTTCGGGGTGGGCATGAGTTTTCTCGCCGGACTCGTCGTGGCAACAACCGGTATTGACGGCCTGACCGCTTGTACCGTCGTGTCAATGCTGGCATGGGGACTGACGATCGTTCCGTTATTCTACTTTGTGCGTTGCCTTTTCGGCGAATTTACAGCATGGATAGCCGTGGTTTTGTATCTGGTTTGCCCCATTCCGATGCTTTGGGGTTTTCAAGGACTTCGCGACACCTTCCGGTTTCTCGGTTTTACCTGCGCGCTTGCCGGTATCTTCGGAAGATGTTCAAAAGAATATCCATCCTCAGGGCTTCTGCCGATGCTGTCGGGCGTGCTGATGCTCTGTGTGTTCAGGGGGGATACCATTCTTGCCGGGATGCTGTTGCTCGCCTTCTATGCGGTACTCGACCGTTTTGGACGAAACACCTGGATTTGCGCGGCAAGTGCGCTGCTCTTTTTGCAGGCGCCATGTTTTATGGTGTGGAAATGGACGGGCTGGTGGCTGCCGGCGCCGCAGTATGTGGCGTTTATCAAAAAGATAATGGAGTAAATCATGTTGGACAACCCGTGGTTTTCCGCCTTTACGATGGCGCACTACATGTACTACGCCTTTTTCGCATGGGCTGTGATATTGGTGCGTCTTGCGACGCGTCGTTTCACCCGCGCCGAGTTTTTGCTGCTCGCGATTTTTCTGGCCGGCATTGCTTTGCAGATTTTCCAGCTTTCGTTCGAGGGCGGGAAATACACTTCGTTTTCGCAGATGGACAATTCCAGTGATCAGCGCTATTTCGGTTCCATGGCGGTTTGCCTTTGGGCGTGGGCGGCGGTGGGACTCGCCGATTTGTGCCGTATGCGCGGCATTGCCGGTCTGTGTTTCAGGATCTCCTCGGTCATCGCCATCGGTGCGGTTCTGATATGCGAGACCTATTCGTATCTTTCGCACATGTATACCCGCGGTTTCGGACGCGATGCAATGGTTGCCGCCGAGCGCATAGCTCCCAAGATCAAGGCCGATTATGCCGGACCGTCATGCTATAGCGATATCAAGTATTCGCTGAAAGAATATTATACCGCCAGGCGCCCGGTCGTTTTTTCCAATTTCGGCGCAGCGGCGTGGGCGGTAGAGGGACAGGCCGAAGGACCGAACTGGGGAATTTATCCCAATCCCCCCGATTATCTTTTTATGAATATGACCCGCGGCGGTTATGCCCAAGGGGGGAAGCGGTTCAAACCCTCCGATTTCGAATTTGTCGCGGAAACCAGGGGCACGGTCTGCCGTTGGAGGCTTTTCCGCCGCAAAGGCGTGCCGCACAACTGACGGTTGTTTTATGAATAACGGACGCGCCAG
>JAZQGX010000106.1:0-3846 GCA_045540275.1 Kiritimatiellia bacterium
ATTGACTTTATCAGTTTCATCTTGTACCTCCATTCATTAAAATCGTTACGCCGGTAGGGATGGCGGTCCAGCGCCGTCCGTCGCGTCCGTACACGCATACCCCGTCGCGTCCGTACACGCTCCACCTTGGGTCGCGACGGAGCGCGACCCTCCCAGGTCATATTTGAGGCTGTTCTCGAACGATGCCATGGCAAAATGGATCAGAATGAATTGAATGAATCGAATACGCGCGCAATTCGCGCGCTATTCGGCAAATCCTCGCACAGGACGAACAGAATACCCGCAGTAGCGGTTGTCGCTGCTCCGACCGACGTTGCCCGAACCGAAGCGGAGGTCCCACGCGCGGTAGGAATCGCCCGAATACGGCGTAGAGGACCAGCAGGCGCCGAACGAGCCGGAGAGGAGGAGGCTCGAGCCGTAGCCATCACCGACGGCCGGAAGGAAAATGCTTCTGTTCGCATACGCGCCCTTGCCTGTGACAAGCCGCCCGTAGACGCCATTCCGGGTCGTCAAAGTGGTGGTGCAATTGTTGGTGAGGGCTGAAAACTCCGCATCCGTCGGCATGCGCCAATTGCCGCCCCAATGGACGCGCGCCGCATCATGCTCCGGCGCGAGAACACCATCCGCTGTAATCCAGCCTTCACTTCTCAGTGTGGAGACACTCTTGTTGTCGGTGGGTGTGTTGCTTGAACTGAACGAAAAATTCGCCGAAGAACCGTCGGTTGCAACCCACTTATCGTTTTCGCGTTTGTAGCCGACGGTATCGCCCCACCAAAAGTAATAACCAGAATCTTCGGGATTCTCCGCACCGATGTTCGTGTCGGCCCAGTACGGACCGCCCTCCCAGAGCTGAACTTTTTCATGTCCCTTTACTGCAGTAATCCGCACAACCATGTCATCATACGACACCTGCCCGAGATCTGCCGATGCATCCCAAAGTAAACGGTAATTACCATTGGTATGTACCTCTCGATCCGTTGAATTGATTCCGTTCTGTACAACCCAGAATTTTGAAACCTTTCGAACTTCGCCAGAATCTGGCATCACCGCAGCTACCGCGAAATCCAGCCCGTTTGTCATCCCGTTGATTCCCGTCACATTGCAGGTGATGTCCACCAACCCGTTCCACGGATACCGCTGCTTCGCAACCACATCCGTGACGGTAGGCTCGGCGAAAGCAGTCATCGCCAACACAACTGTAGTTATTGTAATTATTGCATCCCTTAGTTTCATTTTTCTTCTCCTTCCTAATACATGGAAATATTTACACGTATTGATAACACTTTGTTTACACACCTTAATCTCTCCTCTATTTCCCTAATCTCCTCTATTTCCCTAAATTCTTCAGGCCACCTGTAAGAACACTTTTGCGAAATAACTTATCATCAGATAGCGAGCTGGATATTCCTGCCTTTTGAAACCACTCGCGTATGAGACCTTTAACAAACTTACGCTCAGCATCGTTCGTCCATGGACTCAACACAAACGACATACTCTCAAACACTGGCTTCGGTATTGGGATTGTGACTGCATCATGACGCCCCACTGTCCTTGTGGTCACAAAAACTCGAGTCTCGTATTCAAACCTCCACTCATAGTCCTTAACAAGCCCCGTTACCCGTTTTTTCGTCTTCCCCTTGTCTAGATTGGGCATAGGAGGTGTATGGTCATCATTCCAACATAGGCTGTTTGATCTATTTCTTTCATCATTATCCAATTTGACAGAGGCATATATTACATCTGCAATCCCCCCAGAAACAGTTGCTATTTCGTTGCCCAGCTTGTCGCTTTCACATGAAGTCTGCGCTATACGAGCCTTAAGAGCTCTCTGATTCTTCAGTGTGTCCTCCCATTTCTTCATGGCATTACCAGGGATGACAATTCGTATGGCTTTATAATTCTTAGGGGCATAGAGTCCCCACATTGCGGCATTTTCTGCGCCAGAAAAAGAGAAACTCGCAAGGAAAAACTTTTTTCTCGCTTCAACATCACCATATTTCTTTCCCTCTATCAAATCATCAAATTTAGTTGAATCGCAACGTGTCAACCTCATCCTTTGTGATGAAATAATTTTCTCCAGGCCATCAAGAGTCGTGTAGTGGCAATATACCTTATGGCATACCCCTCGCCCCTTAACATAACCTATCGCCTGGACAAGCGTTTTCGATGCCATGAAATCGTTTGCCTTATTGTCTCTCATTTCTTAAACTCCTCTCTACTTCTCCTGCGCCGATTCTTTTCCAAGACCCGACACCCTCGGCGCAGAATAGAAGAGTGGCGTGCCTTACATCCCACGCTTATGCGCAGATCGGATTTCAATACCATGCCTCTGTTGTTGACCTTACATTTCGGGCTGGTGCCTGCGACTTACTATTCTCATGCTCCTCTTCAAACTGTTTTTCAGCTTGCTTGCCACGAATGAAATAAAAAACTATGACTGCGACGGTTACAACAAACCAACCTCGCAGCACATTCCAAAAACCGCTTTTCCCACTAATTGAAAAACCTCGAAAGAGAGCCATCATCAAGAATATGGTATAAATAGCAATCCCACCAAGAATCACTGTCACAAATTGGAATATAGGCACCTCGATAACGTCATCAATATGAAAGACAAAATACCACGCCGCTACCATTCCCAATGCGGTCATGACCACACCCACTATAAAACACCATACACTAGCCCCCAAGCCGGATTTTTCCGCCTTCTTACCGTCAACACATACCTGCGAATCGTTTGTGCACGGATTCGAAATGTTATCTACCATGTTCTTATTCCTTTCCCGCACCTATTGCTAACACGTTGACACCCCGGTGCGGGAAAGTGGCGTGTATATGACATATGAAATGTAGATTACACCATATTTACAATCTTATTAGCAAAATCAAGACGCGCGTTACACCCAAACAAAAAAATTTTTATTAACACCCTACAGGGACACTCCCCGCAAGCGGAACGCAACAAATGTAAAATGAGAATCATTTGCGGAAAATTCTTAAGGCAAAATAATCGTGAATAACATCACTACCATCCCATAGGCATGGTGTAAAAAAGCCTCACGCGGAGGCGCAGAGACGCAGAGAATATTCCGCAATCGGTTTAGTGAGAAGCAAAGTCGCCTTGCCGGTTTTCCTGTATACTCTACAGGCATGAAAACAAACCCAAACAAGGCGACGCAGAAATTTGACGAGGAGCCGTCACTCTCTTTTCAAGCAACCCTCTTGACAGTTTCAACAAAATTTTGTACAATATTCTCAACAAACCAACCACAGGAGGATTCTATGATCAACTTGAAACCCAGCGAAGACATCGTTCCAATGTCCGAATTCCGCAACAACCTCTCGGACTGCGCCGCGCGGGCGCGCAAGAGCGGACGCCCCCTTCTGCTCACGCAGAACGGCCGCGCCTCGTATGTATTCATGGATCTTGCGGCATTTGAGGAAATCCGCGAAAAGCTCGAGAAGATGGAGGCATACGCGGATCTCCTTGCCGCCGAGGGCGAGGCCGATCGCGGCGAAGTATACACCATTGACGAGGTTGAACGCATGATGGCAAAACATATTTCCAAGCATACTACGAAAAGGCAAGACAAGGTCGCAGTATGAAACTTGTCTGGACAAAACGAGGCGTTAAGCGGCTTCAATCCGCGTTCGACTACATTGCCGACAATTTCTACCTCGACTACGCAATTCGATTCGATCGAGACGCCCGCAATGCCGTATTGCGACTTTCCGACAATCCCGAAATGGGCCGAGAGGCGTTCCCCGAAATCGAACGCCCGGAGATCCGCAAGATCCTCTGCGACCATTACAGCTACTGGATCTACTATCGGCTCAAGAAGCATA
>JAZQGX010000107.1:0-7469 GCA_045540275.1 Kiritimatiellia bacterium
CTCCTTGTCGATGAGTTCGGTCTTTCTCACGTAACGCCTCATGCCTGTTCCTCCCTGTTCTGGGTGGCGATTGCCGCCCGTTCCTGCTCCAGCCATTCGAGCCGCCGCGCCTCGTAGGCCTCGAAGCGGCTGTTGTGCCGCTCCCTGAAGCCGGTCAGAACGGCGTTTGCGAGAGGTTCTTTCAGCGGCTGGGATGGCAGTCCGCAGAACCACCTTATGAGGTTGTGGAGAATCGGCCCTGTCACCGAAGTTGGGCATTCCGCAAGTCCGATGAGGTCGCACCTGCGCAGTTTGAGGATTGTTCCCTGCGGCTTTGGCGTGGGTTCCGTGACCGTGATCTTCGTCTGTCTTTTCTTTGGCATGGTTCGTCTCCTTAATGTATTACGCTGAATCCGGCAAGGTTGAAGTCTCTCTCCAGACTTGCGGCATATTCGCTTTTGACGCACTCTATGATGTTTCCGCACAGGTTGTTGAAGGAACAGTCATCCGGCTGTTTCTGATGAAGGTTATGCCAATCGTCGGTCGCAAGCATGTAGGTATGGACGATCTCCGCAGGGGAAAGGCAGTCCTCTTCGCTCTCGCCCTTGTTGTAGATATCGGTGATCTCACGGAGATTCTTGAACGCATCCCCGGAAATCTCGATCACAACCTTGTCTTTTTCGTCGGAAAGGGTTATTCCGCTCTCAAGCACGACTTTGCCGCCGTTCATGACGCCGCCTCCCTTACGGTCCAGTAGTCCGTGTTGAATCCCGTCTGCCGCCCCGCGAGGCGAAAGCGGACGTTCGCGATGGCCTTCTTCGGGCTTGTCGCCCAAGTCTCGAAGGCGCCGAGGTGCGTCTCGACGATGTAACGCTTTTTCATGTCCGCACCTTCCTGATCTTGTCGAACTGCTCGGCGAACATCACGCGCGGAAATCCGTCCTTGAAGATGGATTGCCCTAGGGGACTAATAAACTGGAATGTATGGGTATAGTCACACCTCTTACCGAAGGAGTGTTTGCTTGCAAGAATAAGTGCCTGCTTCTTTTGGTCGCTATGCTTGGTATGGTTGTCCATCATGCCACTCCTTCCGGTTTTTCACCACCCTTGATGTCGCGCACGACACTCTCGAACGCAACACCTTCGACGATCCATGACAAGCGTACCTTCAAGACACGGGGATAGCAGTTTCCATCCTCTTGTTCTTCCGGGTAGTCTGCAAATGTGGCGGCGGCCTTGGCCGCGCTTCTGGCATCATCAAAAATCCTTACATGTTGTGGGATTATTGTTTCTCTGCCGTCTTGTGCAAGGAACAAAGTTTCGATGTCCCCATTGTATTCCGTGAATAGCCGTGTCTGTACGACATAGCCGAATCCAGTCATTACCTCAAAGGGATAGTGAGCAGGTCTGTAAATGAGATCACCGTCATCGGTGAACTGTTTGTTGTTCTTCGCGCACAGCGCGACATTTGCGGTCTCTCCCGCCGTCTCGTTCTTCTTGCTCATGGGGTTCGACTTCCATTTGCATGATAAAAGCCGCTCTTACGGGGTCGAACCTATGCGTGGACGCATAGACCCATAAGGGCGGCTAAATCGGTTTTGGGATTCCACGATTTGCAATCTTCGGTAGGGGTTCGACTTCCTATTGTCCGAAAACGGCGCATATTGTCTCATAACTCCGCTCTTCTGTCAAGAGGCGCGGCAAGAAAATTTCACCACGCAGTTTTTGACGGAGATTTGGTATAATTCCGCATCATGAAAAACCTTATGTTCATTGTTGCCGCGTTGATCGTGGCATTTCCCTCCGTAAGTGCAGCCAGTCCATCGCAGAAGCGCAAGGTTGTGGAATCGCCGTATGCGGAGCGGTATCGAATACTGAAAAAGTCTCTTGAACTTGATAAAGAGAGTCTTTCTCAGACAGAAGCCCTTGAAGCCGTAGCGGTCAAGTTTGCCGGGATGTTCGACCGTGCGTCCGATATGATAGAGCGGCTTTCGGCGCGAACAGCTGCGCTTGAGGCGGAAAACATCCTGCTCAAAGCAAGACTTGACAAAAGCGAGAGGCGCATTTCCGAAAATGAGAAGCGCATCGAGGATCTTGAAGCCCGAGTAAAAGTCTTTGATGGCGATCTTGATAAGGTCTTCAAGTGGATGAACAAGGCGGATGACGATTTGTACAACGAGTATTCGCTATCGCAAACGGCGATAGGGGCGAAATTGCAAAAGTTGGACAGTCAGGTCAATAACTGGTGGACTGGCCTGAATGCGCAGATGGACAAGCTTCGTTCGGCGGTTAATGTAAATAGTGAGAACATAAAGGTATTGTGGAACTCCATTCGTCGCTGAAGCCTGTGAAGTCAGGTGGTGCTGTTCCTAAGTCACTTACGGATGGTCTTGAAAGGGCTAAAAAAGAAACGCTTGAAACCATTAGAGAAGCACGGAAAACTGTTGATAACGGTTGATAAATTGGGGAGTTTGTCGCATGATTGCCGCAATAAAAGCGGTCTGTTTCTGACACAATACTCCCCTTTTATGACATTCTGTTATTGGAAATATTATTGTTATAACGCATATATAATTACAAAACAACAAAGAAATCAATGGTATAAAAGCATATATAACACAAATTGCATCAAAAATTGATATTTGGTATAATACCATGCAACAACACTTTTCCTATTGAAGTGAAGAAAGCCTTATGATACAATGGTCTGCGCTTATTCTGAATAGGTTTAGGCGTTATGACATTTTTTAGTTGTAGCAAGGTTTTCACATAACACTATGTTATAGGAGAAGTGATGAGTTATCGACAGAAGAAAGCGGTTGAATCGTCGATCAAACGGCGTGAGCATACCGTCAAAGGTAAGGTGTATGTCGGATATGAGGCTTATTTCGGCACAGATCCGTTTACCAAAAAGCCTATCCGCATGATGCGTGATACGGAAGATGAGCTTAAAAAAGCCATTAAAGACTTCTATCTGCGGCATCAGGCGGGTGGAGATGCAGCCGTAAGGCTTACTGCCATTCAAGCATTGGACGCAAAAAACGCCTTAGACGAGCTTGCGGCGGCCGGAATGAACATTTCCCTTGCCGAAGCCGTCCGAGCGTTCCTGGGCGGTGCTGCGCGTGTTTCCGCAGATGATAGCAATATGACCTTGGGCGCCGCATGGCAAGAATACTACGACAGCAAGCCGGAAGGTGACGACAAGACCAAGCATCGCTATTCAACCGGCAAGTTTGTACAGATATACGGAGCTGACAAACGGCTTTCTCTTGTCACGGCAAAAGAGGTTGCCGCATATCTTGACACGAACTACGGGAACCACAAGCCTAAAACGTACAATTCACATCTTTTGAGTCTAAAGACCTTCTTCAACTGGTGTACAAAAGATGAACGGAAGTATCTGGCGGCAAGTCCAATAAAGACCGTCAAATACAAGGATGAGCCATGGGAAGAACCCGAATACATGAAACCATCCGATGTTGAACGGCTTTTTCGAGTTCTCGAGAACGAAAAAGAGCGCAATCCTGAAATGTTGGCCCAGGCGGTAATCAGTTTCTTCTGCGGAACCCGAGCTGTAGAGATTCGCCGTATGGCTTTTGTTGAGGATGCCGCCAAGATACATCTTGATGATGAGACAATAAGAATCGCCAAAGGCAAAGGATTTCAGCGTGGACGGCGCCCAAGGGCATTCCACATCGAGCCGACGGCTATGGCATGGATTAAATCGTTTGACTTCCTTGGCGCTTTAAAGAAAATCAAGAAAAGAACCATCGAAGATATCTACAAGATTGCCAGAAAGAACGATATCCCCGTTTTTCAGAACTGCGGAAGGCATACATTCATCACTTATCACGTTTCCGCTTACGGAGATCCAGCCAAGACGCAGGCCATTGTAGGTACAAGTGCGAAGTATCGCGCCGAGAACTACTGCGGATTGGCGAGCAAAGCGGACGGCGAAGCTTATTTCAAGATTTGGCCGGCATGCTTCATGTCGAATGAAGGGCAGTAAGAAACCACGCCAATAATGGCGTGGCACGGTACAGGTGGGCTAATTCTCCGTGTAAAGGCGAATTTTAGTCCATCTATTTTCACTCCCTCTTGCATTTGGTTTTCTTGTCTTTCTCCAGTACGGAAAAGAAGTGCTCAAAAATATAGCCTAATAAATAGGCGTCCGTCTCTCCGTGGGTATCTTTCACTCCGGCTGACTTCAGGATATCATCAACAGCGTGAAGCAGTTCATGTGCAAGTGTACCCGGTGTAGGGAATGTCGGGAAGTAAACAAACACATCACCACCTTTTTGTATAGTGCGACCACATGAAGACGGATCGCCCCATGTTGGATTCTCATCGATTATTTCCACAACTTCTTCAAAGAAGGAGTTCTTAAAGGAAGAATCATAGCTCTTAAATTTGCGTTTGCATTCCTTGATCGCCTCTCTATAATCTCCAACTACGAGAATGACAAAGCGACCAAACGGATCAGCTTTGCACCAATGAAGGTGGTAGTTTTTTTCATACGGTAATAGTGATTTTTTCATACTGTGACTCCTCTTGCTTCAAAACGTTCTTGCCGTCTTTGTTCTGCTGCCACAAGTTCTCTGTAGCAATGCCGATGTATGAAGCTCTTCGCCATCGGAAGCCTGTGTTTGGCCGTGACAATTGGACGTAGCAAAGATACGGCTTGGTGCGTTTCATTGTACAATGATTTAAGGTAGTAGTTTATCACGAACTTGCTGTGCGTTATTTGCGGGTGTGCGCGGACGTAGCGCGCAAAATCAATTACATCGTCGAACCTCTCTAAGTCCTCAATCCAAACGAGATTCACACCCTTGTAGCGGATGAAGTACGTAAGGAAGTCATAATGCATGTGGCGGATGTTCTCCCATGAAACCATGTACACGCTATTGCCATTCCGTTTGAAGCGAAATTCCGGGAGGTTGCCGAACCTGATTTCCCATGTGTCGGGGTTTGGCGTGATGGTACCTATCCAAGAGTGCATCGTAGATCGGACACAACAATTTATCGACCCAAAACTATTCGCAACACAGAGTACGTTTCCATCGCCGTGCAGCGCATGGAGGATAGAGGACACAGCAGCGACGGTCGAGCGCCCGGAGGCGCGTGGTCCAGTCAGAAGCGTCACGGATTGCGGCCCACCGAGAAGGATGTCTTTCATTGGTTTGCGGCGAATTGGCGCAATATGCTTTTCCAGTGGAATGCAATCAGTGGAAAGCGAGAAGTAGTCTTTTAGGGTTGTTTTCATAGCGGGATTTTTTCTCTCTTGGCGATGGTTTCAAGTCTATATGCAATCACATCAAACACTTCTGCAAGCCTATCCATGTCTACCGGTTGAATATTCTCGCAATATAGAGATGATTCTGACCTCATTTGAATTGCTTGATTTCGTAGGAATACAATCAGCTCATCGACGCTAAGCATCTTAAGTTGGTCTGCGAAGCTCGGTGGACGCAATGCTGCTCGCATTGCGTTTTTTTGCTCGTCGGTCAAGTATATGTCGGGGCGCAACCTTTCCATATCCACAAAAAGGCTCATACAGCGATCCCTTTCAGTTCGATGGGCAGGGCGCGGGGAAGGCAAAGAAGTCGTGTCGCCGTTTCTGTCGGCGTTTCGTATTGTGCGATTTCAAGTCCGAGATTGTGTATTGCAGGATCGAGCCGTAGCCCCTCCATGAAATACTCCAGCGGGTCGAGATTCATGTATAGTCCCGGCTCCAGTTCGGTGTCGATGAGAAATTTCGCCGGACATCGAATAATAATGTCAGTCATTTTGCTGTTGCCTTTCTTGCGCGGTTGAACTTGAACCACTTGAACGGTTTGTGGTACCTTTTACGGGCGAGGGCGTCATGGCGGCGTTTCGCGGCGGCGATGCCGGATTCTTTTGGAATGAGAATTTGGCAAAACCAAGTGTCTAAAAATATGTAGTCTTTCATTTTGTGAATATCGCCTTTACGATTGCCTTTCGTGCACGGTTGGATCTGAGCCCAAGGGACGGACCGATGTTGCTTTCACCATACCTAAAAGATAAGAAATATCACAAGGATAAACTGTCAGCTCTTGATTTTGGAGTGTGCCAAAACCAAACGGCGTCAGTTCTGCTCCGCAATGGCGGCAGAATTTGTCGTTTGGCGAAACGTCGCCGTCGCATTTTGAACAGCCCGCAATGAAAGAGATGCTACCTCGTACTGCATTTTTGATTTTCATTCCATTAGTCCTTTCTAATGAGAACCGCATTCATGCTGTTTATCAGATAAACGGTTCCGTCTTTGCCGATAATCTGTATCTGTTCGCCTGGATAGTCCGCCCATTGCTTGATTTTAATGGTTTTCACGCTGCCATCCGGCCATTTGACAATGGCCGTATCGAATGTAAAGTTTGTGTCGAACATATCCATATTGCCACATCCCGACACAAATAGAAGCGCAGCAACAACAATAAACATCAACGTTTTCATTTTTTAAGTTCCTTTCAATCTACCAACTCGACGCGCTCGCCCAGTGCAATCGCATAATGTGCGGCATCCGGCTCTCCCCATGTATGGGTGTGCGCAACACAACGAGAGAACACGTCTGCCATTCTGAATGACAATCTTCGCGCTCATTTCGCACCTTCTTTCTTTGCCGGATCGCCCAACGCCTGCCGCCCTTCAAGCATATCTATGATGCGCAAGAGGACTGCTATAGTGTCATAGCATTCTTCGACGGCGGCGGCGGTATTACCGTGAGTATATGCTTGGATTGCCTCTTGATACTCACACAACAATACTGTACTTGCTTCAACACTATTAGCATTTATTTGTGCCTCAAGAGTAGACCTGTAAATATCCAGATGCGTATCCGCTCCAGATTCTGATAGGCAAGTAATAATATCGCAAAAGTACGGGTGCTTCTCCTTCGCGTGTTCGTAGTGTTCGCGGATTTTCTCGATGATTTCGGGTTTCATGTTGTGTTCCTTTCTTAGGGTTGTATTCTCCGTGGCAGTGTCCCCACCACGGGGAGGTCTTCGATTCTTTTACACTTCGACAATCTCACCATTACGGAATGAATACCAGGTGTCGGCCTTGAACGCTTCATCGTCAATTCGAAGCATTTTTGCACCATGAAATTTCCATCCATCAGAAAGAAATCTCCAATCCGCAAGCACAATATGAGATCCTTTAACGCCTTTAGCACAACCTTCAATACCCCAAGCCACAGCAATTGCCGTCTCATGTCCTGCAGATGCCGCGCCTCTGTTGCCCGTGGCAGATGCCGCGCCGTTGTCGCCCGTGGCAGATGCCGCGCCTTTGTCGCCCGTGGCAGATGCCGCGCCGTTGTCGCCCGTGGCAGATGCCGCGCCGTTGTAGCCCGTGCCAGATGCCGCGCCTTTGTAGCCCGTGGCAGATGCCGCGCCGTTGTAGCCCGTGGCAGATGCCGCGCCTTTGTCGCCCGTGGCAGATGCCGCGCCGTTGTCGCCCGTGGCAGATGCCGCGCCG
>JAZQGX010000108.1:0-2549 GCA_045540275.1 Kiritimatiellia bacterium
CATCGCAACAACACCTCATAACTTGCATCAGCCGATGCATCCGCAGCTTGTATTGCTGCCTCAAAGTGTTTCTCCAACTCTGTCAAAACATCTGCATTCTGACCATCCGACAAATAAGACGCAAGAACTTCGGTTGCTTTAGCCCAATGATAAAGTGCGATAAGGCGCAAGGCCGCAAACTTTCCTTCAGCGTTACTATTTGCATCCAACGCAGGCTTCTCAAATTTCTTTTGGTCTTCACGGAGCCCTGCAATGATTTCGTGCGTCGCGTGTAAGTCGTTCCAACCACGCTTCCTGATTAGTTTTGTCCAGCAGTCAAAAAGGCGATAGAGAATCCGCTTGTCCCACGGCACATCTGCTACGGACGGACATGCGCACATGCCCTCTTTTTCGTTAATGATCCTGCGAAGATCTGACCATCTATCGCCACAGTATGCTATCGCAAAGAATTTTAGAACAAAATAAATCCGAGATTCTGTTTGTTCAGGAATAGTCGCCAGACGAGCGAAGTCAAACAATTCAAATGCGGCAGCAGCGCAAATCTTGGCCTTATCCTCATTGTCTTGTTGCGAGCCGCCCAAAGCGGCCAGACCTTCAACCGCAGCCATTTCGTAAGCAAGAGAAACTTTTTCAATGAGATCGTCATCTTTCTTTGTTGGCTGCTTGACTGCGAAATCAAAGTGGATTTGTTCTCCAACAGCCTGCGAAACAAGGCGTTCCTCGACAATACGCTTTGCGCGAACAACGTCCTTCTTGGGTATTGCCGCAATAGCCCAATGATTTGAAAGTTCAGCTAGCATGTCTTTCGTAACGATCATGCCGCACCTCCTTTTCTTGCCATGCTAACACTTTCAGCAAGAGTGTTGATTTTACCATTAGGAAGATACAAAGCCCAGAACTCCACCGAGGTTTTCTCCGAGCGCACAGAAGAAATTGATTTCATTAGAGATTTTAGGTCTTCAGGTTTTGGCTCTACATCACGGACAAGAAATCCGACAACATGAACATCATTGCGGTCTAACAAAAAATTTCGAGCGGCAACTTTGTATTGCTCAGCAAACGCACCAGCCCGATGTCCAAGATACAAGAATATCCTGTTCTTAATGTTTTCATCGCAGCAAAGTTCTCTTACTTGCTTGCCGAGGCCCTTGCCCTTCGATCTGCCACCACAGACTTGCGGTGGCCATTTCTTTTCCGTCGAAGTCTTCACTTCACCAAAGAAAAATCGCGTTTCGCCATCTTCACCAATCAATCCAACCAAATCGGCACCCGGCAAACTGGATTTTGGACGTCGAACGTCGCGTCCATCCGGCCATGGGAAAAGGCAATTCCTGTGTTTGCTCAAATAACATTCGGCAATTGCTTCTCCAACTTGCCAGTCTTTGATAGTATCGGTACTTGCAAGAACCTTTTCCAGCTCCGCCTTTTCAAACTCCGTTGCCACAACTCCTGCAAGTATCGATCGTATTTGTTCATTCCCAGACTCATCATATACCAAGTCAGCAACCTCGTTCCCCAATGCGGAAGACAAGTCTTTCTCTGACCATTTACGACCGTAACCATGGATGACACCATTGATCTCATGGTAACACTCTTTTCCCAATGCTATCATAAAGCACCTCCAAAGTCAGATACGCACCCTCTATTTGGGAATGGAGGGATCTGTACACGCGATTCGCACCTTGTAGTGTCCGTATCAGACATATCCAAACGCATTAAATCTCCTTTCATCAGTCTCGGCAAAAGCATGTCGCTGGCGGTGGCAAGGAAGGCGTTCTGCCTGGACAGCGCTTTTATCTGTGCGTCAGTTGGCCCTGCAATTTGCTCAAACGCGGCAATCGCTTCATCTGGTGGAAACGGCAATGCCACCGATAGTAACTCCTTTTTCGTTGTCGAAGCAAAGATGCAGCCCACACCAATCATATCTTCCTTGCTGAAGTGATGCTTCAACGCATAAAGAAGCCAACTTTGGAATCCGTTCCTTGCCCTCATCGCAGAAAGGCCACGTCCTATGACTATACGCTCTCCCGCAACATTTATCCGACCAACGGGCGCTCGAACGCTAAAGAGGATATCACCTTCTTCTGCAAAGCGAGTTCCCGCCGTACACCACATTTCGTTTCGCGGGTATCTAAAACCAAAACCTGTAACACCTTGATGGAACGGCAATCCCTCGCCATTGTCATTGTAAGTCTTCGACTCGGGGCTTTGCCCCATAACGACATCAGCTATCTCCCCCAGCGTTGCTGTTCTGCCTTCTTCCACCCCGCCGAACCACTTGCGGTAGGCGAGGCGCGCGGTCTCTTCGAGGATGGCGATCCGGCGGCGGTTGTTCTCGATCAAATCGTCATACGCGGAAAGAATGTCGGCAATCCGCCGTTGGACGGGGAGAGGGGGCAGAGGAATTTCAAACTCCTTAATTATCCCAGCACTAAGATTTGTCTGGGCAGAACCTTTTGCAAGCCCCTCTAATTCCTCATAACGAAGCCGCAACGTATAATAAACAAACCGATAATCTGCCTGTAGTTCATCGACTAAGAGATTGCAAC
>JAZQGX010000109.1:0-2200 GCA_045540275.1 Kiritimatiellia bacterium
CACAGAACGACATGGCTACGATCCGACTTAAGAAACACGCCGTTCGTCTTTGGCCCGCACTCTTCGACCATGTGATGGACGGCGGCGTCGATTGCATTGCCCTGCCGCTTTGCATAGACGGTGGCGAACTGGATTGGCGGGAAATGCAGCGGTATGGGGACGAAGCTCATCAACGTCGAGAAATGCACTTTCCCGTCATTCCTCTTTTCGTTGGAGCGGAAGTACCCATCCGGCGGGGAGTAGAGATATGCGAAGGCCTCCGCCGTATTGCCGTGCCCAAAAAGCCAGACGGCACCGCCATCTTCGGGCGTCATTCTTTTTGAAGTGCCGAATGAGCGCTGTCCATCCCATGAAAGTATTCTGCCGATGTCGAAGCACTGGAAATTGCAGGAGACTTCGCAAGTGCCATTCGTAATCGGCTCGCCCGTGTCTATGTCTTTAACGGAAACGCGTACCCATGCGTAGTGGTCGATGCGGCATCCCAGCATTCCAAGTATGAAACTACCTCCAATGAGTCCAATGGCAATCTTTGTTTTTCTCGTCATCACACATTTCCTCTCTTTATTATTGCCTCTTGTTTAGATTGCGAAGAACGTCTCGCAAGCAGTTGCCATCTTCAATGTTAATGTCGTTTTCGACAGGATTGAAGCATCCGTCACTCAAAATCATGAACTCTTTTTCTGAAAGCCACTGACCAAGAATCTTGCCATAATGAGCGCCAATCAAATTACCGTGATCGTCAACACGTGTACGTGTACGGAATACCAGATACGAGTCGCTATCAAGAAAACTCCAATGCCTCGGCTGACCAGAGGTTTGTTCCTTTACATAAGAGAATGTAGCGCGATAAGTTGCATTTGAATCAGCAAAATGTACTGTTGTCAATTTTGATGATTTATCCGCTTTCAGCAAATACGCGCCAGCATAAAGGTTGTTCGTAAAGGATATGTCCATAACGTACCTATAATCATGAAGTCCCTTTCTCGTAGATGAGAACTTTAACAAGACATCAGCATGTTTTCCATTTCCGAAAGGAGGCATCCACTCGCTTCTTTCAAAATCGAGTCCAATCCATCTGTCCAATTCAGGAATTTGGCAATTGCGAAGAGTGTCAGTGAATACACGACATTGATTGGGATTCCTTATTGCTTTTAGCACGACGGTGTTTGTACATCCAAACGGTTGCCATTTCCCGTCAATTACTGGTGGATTAACACCACTTTCAGGGAAAGAAATCGAGAAGTCGGATTGATAATATCTATTCTTTCTTATTCGGCATCTAAGTCTATGCGTACATATACCATTCACCACGAAGTCTCCATTCGTATCGGACAATCCTTCTATTGGCGAAAAATCGTTAAAGCCGCCGCCTGTCTGCATTCCTCCCCACAACTCTGCATCCGGGACTGGAAGCCCAGCATGGTCTACAATATGCAGACAAACATTTGCCATAGCACCTTTGCGCGTCGCGTTGTAAAGTGTCAAGTCTGGTTGTGCCGAAATCGCCATCAACGGAATGACGGCAAAGGTACAAAACGCTGTTTTCATTGCATGTCTCCTCTCGTTATGAGTTGTTCGTAAAGTTTGTGTACGTAGAAATACGCCATGTCCTTCATATCCGAATGCAACCACGATTCTTCATATACATTATGATCCCGTCCCCAGCCGTTAGGACGGGCAACTACCGTCGCATCATTCAGGTTGATGTTGTTTGCATCGAGAGGGGCAGTCCCTCCAATTGGAGAAGATATGGCCGGAACATATTTTGCAAGGGATAGCCAGATATCGTCTTGAGATGCGTTGCGGTTGTTGAGCGGCGTTCCGCCATAGCTGAACACAGGGCTGTTCGTGATGGAGCCGTTCGCCGCCATCGCGTTTGCTTGAGCGGCGGTATAATACATCTGTACGGGTTCACCGCCAACATTCTCATACCAGCAGTCGAATCCCCATCCGCCCCGCAGCGTCCCAGCGATAGGCTCTACGCCCTTGTGGGTTTCCTGCTTCTGCCAGCTTCCCTCTTCGGCGGTGATGTTGAAATCTATGAACGGCCACGACCAGGAGAGCGTGGGCCAATGGAAGAGCCCAGTGGTGACACCTGGAACGGTGCCGGACTCAAAGAATATCGGATCGCCTGTCGAGTAGTAGTTGTACACGGTTCCGGCGCGAGACAGAGCAGGCAAAAAGTAGTTGGGCCAGCCCA
>JAZQGX010000110.1:0-9011 GCA_045540275.1 Kiritimatiellia bacterium
CTCGTGCGGCGCATGAACAAGTACCGGCGTGAGGCTTTTGCCGCATTCGCCAATCCTTCCAAGGCGAAACGCAAAGTTGATTTTGCGGAAGTTTTTGCTAAAATTGGCGAAACCTTGCGAGGTGATTAGTGAAATGGTACAATACATACATGAAAGGCTAGTAAGCATAGAATGAGCGCAAATGAGAATCAGATTGTCGAGTACAAACCGAACGGAATCGTCCGGTTCGTGCTTGCGAAGCGCGAACGCGGCGTGAAGCTAGTTATGGCTAAACACATTGGATTTAGAGAGGTAGCATGAAAACGAAAGTTAACGAGAGCGTGAAAAAAACTATGCCAGAGAAGGTTGCTGTGGATGTGGGCAGAAGAATTGTTCTTGTCGGCACATACAAGGGCGACCAACTGACGAAGTGGCGCGGATGGTACAACTATCCCATATCCGCGGAGGATAAGATTTTGGCGGTTGACGCGGCAAAGGTCAATGAACTGTGGCTCTTCAACGGTACTAAGGTGCAGAAGAACTACAAGGCTGTATTTGTAGGAATCAAAACGAGGAAAGAACTGGTCGAGCAGTACGGTTATCCAGCAAATGGCAAGGCGCATGGCGACAAGTATCTCCTATTCAAGACCGAGTTTAAGTATCAGTTTGTAGCGATGCCGCCAGAAGAAGCGGATCGCGTCATAGTTCGCACTGCGGACTTTGCGACATCACCCAAGGTGCGCAAGCAACTCAAGGCATATCTCGATTCGCCAGACCGTAATGATCTCGATCTTGCGAAGATGCTGCCATCGATCATCACAAGATTGCGTCCAGAACAATTGCGCGTGTGCGAGGCGGCGTATCAATTGCCGCTCTTTCCTTGGGAAGCCTTGCAACCTGTGCATATGCCGAGGAAAGGCGAATTTACGGCGGTTGAACTGTTTGCTGGTGCTGGCGGTTTGAGTATTGGACTTGAACGAGCAGGAATACATGTTGTGATTGCAAATGAAATCATGCCAGATTTCGCCGCGACCCTCGCTGCAAACCGGCTTGACGCCAAGGCAATCAACGAGGATAGTTCTTTGGAGGCGGCATGAATATGACGAATTTCCCGGCGATTCACAATACGGAGTTGGCAGTCTCCCGAATGCCTGCAACCGATGACTTTATCAAGTCGCGCATATTCACTGTTCGCGGCTTGCAGGTTATGGTTGATCGGGATCTTGCCGAACTTTACGGGGTTCAGACAAAGGTTCTCAATCAAGCCGTCAAGCGGAATGCAAATAGGTTTCCGCCTGAATTCATGTTTGTCCTTGCCAAGGACGAAACGGAGGAACTGGTCACAAATTGTGACCGGTTCGCAAGCGTGAAGCATTCCTCCGTCCCTATGCGGGCGTTTAGTGAACATGGTGTAATAATGGTCGCAAGCGTATTGAAGAGTGATATTGCTGCTCAAATCAGCGTGAGAATTACGCGCGTGTTTGTTTCCATGCGCAAGGCGTTAGCGTCAATTGCGCCCATACTGATGCGGATAGACAATGTGGAGCAACGACAAATAGCCGACCGAGCCTGCAACGAAGAGAACCAGCGACGCAATGAGGAGCGGTTCGACACAATTTTCAGAGCTATGGATGGAGGCGATTTCCCGCCGCAGAAAGTGTTTTTCGGGGGCAAGCACTATGATGCATATTCCTTCGCGAAGAAACTTGTGCGCAAGGCGGCTAAGAAGATCGTCCTTGTCGATGGCTATAGCGACGAGGTTACGCTGGACATTCTTTCGCATAAGAAAGGCGGCGTTGAAGTTCTTGTTGCAACCACGCAGAAGATGATTGACAGACATTTGACGTCCGTCGCCGTAGAAAAGTTCAACAAGCAGAACCCGACGCTGAAGGTCAAGGCGGTCGGTGCTTTCCATGACCGTTTCCTGATTCTTGACGACAAGGAGTTGTACCACTTCGGTGCATCGCTGAAAGATCTTGGACGACAATACTGCGCAGTGTCGAATATGGATGCGATGTTTATACCGTCGATTCTTGAGAGGATATAATGGAGGTTTGTCATGTTGGCCGCATTAGGGAAAATGACGGATGCGAATCAAAAGGAAATGCTTGCCGGGCTGTTCCTGTCTAAATTCAACACAAAAGAAAGCAAGGCCGGGCTGGAGCGGCTTGGGTATGACACTTTTCAGGATGCCTACAAAGGATTGGCCGAATTGGTTGGCGGCAATCCGCTTTCAGTGCGAAACTATCGCGATGAGTTTGACCCCGTGTTTCCGAACGGACGCACAGGTTACAACATGAGAAAAATGCATCCAACACGCCGAGCCATGCTGGATGCATATGGCTCGATGGATTTGGAGACTATGGCCGAGCTCCTCGAAGAGCAGTTTCTGGGAACGGAGAAGTTTGTCAGCGCTCTTGATGACGCACTTAATACTTCTTCCACAGGCGAAGAGGTCGCAAAGAAGGCAGATAAGGTGGGCGTGAGCGATCCGACACATTTCATATCAGGAAACATCAACCCTGAATCGTCGGCGGGCAGAGAGAGAGTTGTACAGACAAAGGTCAGGGTGACGCAGTCGCGTTTCCGCAAATGGATGTTGTTGATATACGGCGGAAAGTGCTGTGTCACAGGGCTTGCTGTTCCACAGCTATTGCAAGCGAGCCATATTTCAGATTGGAGCGCAGACCCTGTAAACAGAATGAACCCATCAAACGGATTGTGCCTTTCTGCGACATATCATGTTGCGTTTGACAACCATCTGATTACATTTGATGACGACTATAGAATGGTGTTGTCAAAATCGATTCGCGATTATTGCACCAATAAAGTTCATTCAGATTATTTTGCGGCATTTGAAGGTAAGCAACTTGCTCTGCCATCTAGGTTTCTCCCGGACAAGGCATTGCTTGCAAAACATAGAGCTGAGGTTGTGGTATGAGAGATATAAACGATATGAATGTAAGACTTCTCGTTACGAATGAGGGAAGAACCATTAACAAGTTCGGCGTACCTTATCATAGTTATACGTTGGTGCTTGCAAATGGAGAAGATGTGAGAATGGATGTCGGTTATGAAGAAGATTGGGGTAATGTACAACAATGTATGCCAGATGATTGCGACGATTGCTTCAAGGCCGTCGGCTGGGGGAATGATGAGGATGGTCATCTGAAAATCGTTGGCGTTGTCGACGATGAGACTGGGACGCACATGGATGTCTGTGAGTGGGCAAAAAATTGCGTATGGTCTTATGTGGATAATTATTCCTCTCCATGAACAATGCGCTTACAAATATCTCGTTAAAGAAGGACGCCGCAGAACAAGTTTATCGTGTAACGGCGCGGAACTTTGTCGCGGTATATGAAGCGCAGTATAATGTCACTGTGCCGGATAAGGTGCGACGGGCATTGGCATTGTTTATCGGCGAAGCAGAGGATTCAAAAGCCATTTTAGATGCGACGGACCTTTCTGTTGATGGCGAGAAAGTCCGTAGTATTGCATACGAACAGAACCATAGACTTGTGTTCGAGGTCATACGAAACTACGACGCAAATATGGCGACTATGTTGCTGGATTGGCTCAAAAAGCAGATTGCCTCTGTATGCGAATTGTGTTTTTCTGCTGGGGCGGTGAAGGATAGGGACAAATGGGCGAATGTCCTTTGGTACAAGAATCTTGTGGATGCAGATGGGCAAGGGCTTGATTTCCTTGTTCCAATAAATCGCATAGTTTCAGCACTCATAGAAAAGGGCGATAAAAATGTTGTCGAGCGTGGGCCTAAAAACGCTGGCTCAACAATCCAATTGCCTTTTGGACATTTACAATATCACTTGAGGCAGTTAGAGTTTTACCAGCAATTAAAGAAGATACAATCGCTGCTTGCGTCTGTGTCGGCATAAAGGGATTGTATTGATATGAATATAGCAAATCATATTGAAACCGCTGCTGATGTTGCGGCGCTGTTTCGTAGGGTGATTGGGATTGCGGGGGAGAGCGAGGGCGTGTTTGTATTGCCTCTTGGTGCAAACGGCGAAGTTCTGAAGAAGCCGGTTCTGGTGTCCATAGGGATGCAGATGGGAACCGCCGAGGTACAGTTGGGCGAAGTGTTCTCCGAGGCATACAAGGCGGATGCCAAGGCGATCATTGTTGCGCACAACCATCCATCAGGCGACCCTAAGCCCAGCAAGGCGGACTTTAAGTTCACTGCAGCGCTGAAGAAGATGTGCGACCGTCTTGGCAACATCCAGTTCCTCGACCATCTTATCATCGGCTCGCCCGATTCTGCCAATGGGTTTGGATTTGTCTCAATTGCGGAAATGGAGTAAGGTGTGAGAAAGGGAGATTGTATATGATGCAACATAATATACAGATTGCTCCGTTGGACATTGACAGCGATGTCAATGTCCAACTTAGTACACTCTCCAAACTCGCCAAATCAGGATATGCTTACATAATCAAAACCATCTGCGATCCCGATGCTTCACGCGGTAAATCGATGCGCAGCGCTACTCGAAATACGGCCTCACCGAAGCCGAGCAGAAGTTCATCGAATCCATGATCAAGCCGATGGAGTGAAAAGGAAGGATGCAATGATGACTGAGGAAACACGAGAGAAGAAAACGAAGGATAGCGCTGTTGTCACATTTCTTATCGGCAACGGTTTCGACCTTGGGCTTGGTTTGAGAACCCGATATGCTGATTTTATCGCCACATACTTAAGACAACCCTCGAAAACAGATGTTATTGCCGAGTTGAAAAAGACGATAAATCAGAACATCGATTTTTGGGGAGATGCAGAATTGGCATTCGGCAAATTGAAGTTTTCAGATTTCGGTAAAGATTCTTATTCTGTTGTTAAAGAATGTCTCACGGATTTTAGTGACGCACTTTCTGAATATCTCCAAAATGAGGAGCGGCGCTTTCAAATTCCAGAAGAAGAACTAAAGGTTGTATTCTTTACTTTATTGTGTTCGTATTATCAAAGATTAGGGGAGTATCCCAAACGCAATGAGTTAAAGCGGTTGAAGCAGTTCAATCGGCTGAAGATTAATGTGATTAACTTTAATTACACGGAAACAATTGACAAGATGCTGCCTCCATCCGGAACAATGGCTTTGCCGGGGTGGGGAAGGATAGATGTTCAGATCAATGAGGTGTGTCATGTTCATGGCGCACTCTCTACTGAGACATCAAGATCGTTTGGAGTAAACATGTCATCGCAAATAGATGATTCTAAACTTATTCCCGATGCACGACTGTTGCTTGTTAAACCAGAGATAGACCGAATGGCGCGTTGGGGTTTAGAACCGATGGCTAAAGAGATGATAGATGAGAGCGACACTGTTGTCCTGTTTGGCTTGTCTTTGGGAGCTACTGACCAACTTTGGTGGAACTACTTGCTAGATTATATCCAATACAGGCCGGAACATCGACTGTGCTTGATGCAACATGTGAAAAGTGCGCGCGGCACAAGAGTGCCTGGCGAAGAAGGATTGTGGGCACAAAGAGAATGTCGAAAGTTCTATAACGCCGTTGATCCTCAAAAGATGAAATATGTAAACACTACAGACTTAGACCGCCATATTGATGTTTCCATACGTGGCCCACATCGTGATCCAGACGGACATGAAACATTTTGCGATCCATTTCAACTGACTTGGTTTGGCAATAAATTGGTAGCAGCCAGATCGCTATCCTCGGCATCGCCGAATCCGAGTAGAAGTTCATCGAATCCATGATTAAACCGATGGGGTGAAATATGGCGAGAAAGGTTTTTCGACAACCGCTTGTTTTGCATTTTATCTGGCATCCAGATGATGCCAATAAAGTGATGTTGTTTGTGCGCGGCATAAAGAAAATGCTTGCAAGGGATGTTGACCGCCCATTTTCGCGAGAACTTAATATACCTGTTTTCTTTTGGGACAAAATTAACAAGGATATTTTTGCAGAAGGTTCACCTTATGGCGGCGATATAACCATAGTATTCCCATTTGTCAGTTCGAATACGAAAGGTTGTGATGATTGGAAATCCTTTTATGAAGGACTGCCATGTAAGCAACGCGGTTTTTCACTAATCCCTGTTTCCATCGAAAAGGGCGTTTTCCATTCAAAAGGTTCTATGCGCGATATGAATGCAATACGCGCTTTTGAGTGGGACGGGAAGGATGACAAGTGTCGAGAACTGTTGTTTGATGTTACGGTGGCTCATAGCATATATTCATTTGCATATGCAAATGGAATCGGCTTGCGAGGCGTTTCTCCTTTGACGTTGTTTTTCAGTCATTGTAAGAAGGGTGGTGTTGGCGAACAAATAGCTCAACGGATCAAGGCATACATGGATTCGGAGACTTCAGTTAAAACATTCTTTGACAAGACGGAAATAATGTCGGGAGAGGCGTTTTCGTCCCGCATCTTAAGGTCCATTGATAACGCAACGTTAGTATTGGTTGAAACAGATTTGTATTCAGCCAGTCATTGGTGTCAGATTGAGGTTGTTCGTGCTAAGAAAACTATGCGCCCAATAGTTAGCATTGATTTTCGTAATCACTTTGAAGATCGAGTCTTTCCGGGGTGCGCAAATATACCATCGCTTCATGTCAGGCATGACATATTGAATATAGAACAAAATGAAGCTGAAATAGAATTCTTGCGAATATTAGAAGTTGCATTCGTGGAGACACTTAGGTGTCGTTACAACTATTCGCGCTTATTGACATTGAGAACAACAAGTCGAATTCCTACAGACGCTGTGCTATTGGTGCGTCCCCCTGAATTGTCGGATTTAGGAACGGTAACAAGCACGAAGAAGCGTAATGTTATTGTGTATTATCCTGAGCCTCCAGTCTTTCAGGAGGAGTCTGATTGGTATTCAAAGGGGATTATAGATGCTCGTACACCTTTGTGGTGTAATCAGAACATAGATGAGTTTAGGGGGCTGAAATGTGGAATATCAGTTTCAGAACCAGATAAAGAAGAATTTGGTGAGATGTTACAAGTTGGACACACACCAGATTCCATTCAACGACTTATTCAAGATATCTCACGGCACTTGTTGGGGCGCGGCGCTAAGTTGTTGTATGGTGGTGACTTGCGCGAAAAAGACGAAAGTGGCTTTACGAGATTCATCCTAGATGAGGCAAAAGCGTTGCGAGAACGCGGAATCAAGCACTTCCCTAAGATTGAAAATCATTTGGCTTGGCCATTATCCATTGATAGCGACCAACTTCGCCAGTTTAAAGCGAACAACGATACCGTTTTGACCGTTAAAGCATATCCGTTGCCTAAGTCATTTGAGGAATGTATCAACGCGAAAGTGTTTCTAAAGCCTGACACAGCACGAAATCAATGTGTATGGGCGATGTCATTGACATCTATGCGAAAACAATTGATTTCAAAGTCTGATGTCAGGGTTTGTGCAGGAGGAAGGCGGAACGGATACAAGGGTTCGATGCCTGGAGTGTTGGAAGAAGTTCTTCTTGCTTTGAAAGCTAGTAAACCTCTGTATTTGCTGGGCGGCTTTGGTGGTGTTGTCCAAGATATTGTTGCTATTGTCTGCCATGATTCATCCCCAGAGTCTTTAACAGAAGAGTGGCAACTTGCACATACAATCGGATATGACGATGTATTGCACAGCCTCACAAAGAGCGGTGTCATTGTCAACTATCCTAAGATTATAAGTTTTTTGCAAGCGACGGCGATTCGTGACCTGGCTAAACTAGCAGGTCTTTCGACCGCAGAATATTCGCGTCTTATGCATTCGCCGTTTGTGGATGAATGTCTTTTTCTGATTATAAAAGGGATTCGGAATATACAAAAAAGCAAAAAGAAAGGAACACGCTGATGTATTCAGGCTATGGTAATTATTATGGTTTCGGAGAAACTAAGCCCGTGGGTAGGACCGTATTTATTTCTCATTACAAGGGTGATCATGATGAGGTAGAGCGCTTCATTAGTGATTTTAAAAGTGTGTTTATTCCAAAAGTTTTGGGTGCCAATGACAATGATAACTTTATTGAAAGCACCAATACCGACTATGTGATGAACCAAATTCGTGAAAGGTATCTCCTGGACAGCACAGTGACAATAGTTTTAGTTGGTAAATGTACACATAGTCGCCGTTATGTCGATTGGGAGATTAAAAGTTCATTGCGTCAAGGTTCCTATACTCCAAATGGATTGCTTGGAATACTTCTGCCAAGTGCAGGGGATAGAGCACATCTGCCGCCACGATTTCAAGATAATTGGCAGACAGGAGAACAAAATTGCTATGCAAGATATCGCTATTACCCCTCTACAGCAGAACAGTTGCGGGGCTGGATAGAAGATGCCTATCAGGCACGGACTTCGAGAGCGAATCTAATTGTAAATTCACAGGACATGATGAAATATAATGCCAAGTGCAAAGTTTGCGGGATTACACATTAATAATCTAAAGGAGGCATATGATATTCTCACAACAAGGATTACGGTCTTTTGGGCTGAGGCCAGTTACAAGAACTTTCTCAATGGTAAATGAGTCATTGGAAGGATTGTATTCGCGAAAAGAAAAATATATATTTCTGAGTCATAGTAATCAGGATTCTGATTTGGCTAAAGGATTTGTAAATCAGGCGCATGAACTTGGAATTAATGTATATTTTGACTTGTATGACTCTACTTTGACATTGCCGCCAAGTTCGGATACAGCAATGAAACTACGGAATCGCATACATACAGCGGCACACTTCATTCTTTTGGCGACAAAGAATTCTGTTGCGGGGTCTCGTTGGTGCCCATGGGAACTAGGTTGTGCGGATGGTTTCCATGTTCCTATTAGTATTGCGCAAACTAGCGATGAGTCGGGGAGGGAATGGGGTGCGGAATACCTTCAATTATATAACTCCATAGAAATTAGAACAGATTCAGGATATAGGCAGAGACTTGCAAGAATGCGGCCAAGAGGAAAGTATGACACTATGTCTTCTTTCGAAAATTGGTTCGACTCGGTGATGCTTTGATAATGTTTTGATATTTGGAGTGTGGTCAGGAGAAAG